>NZ_JBSHAO010000088.1:0-24071 GCF_053611545.1 Streptomyces sp. NPDC054796
GGGCATGGCCGTGTCCCGTTGAGTGAGGGTGTGGACCTGTCCCGGACGGTGGGGTGGTTCACCAGTGCGCAGCCGGTGCGGTTGGCGGCGGGTGGTTTTGACCCGGCGGATCTGCGTGCCGGCGGCCCGGCGGCCGGGCAGGTGTTGAAGCGGGTGAAGGAGCAGGTGCGGGCTGTGCCCGGTGACGGGCTCGGCTACGGCATGCTCCGTTACCTCAACCCTGAGACAGCGCCCGCCATGGCGGAGCTGCCCTCGGCCCAGATCGGATTCAACTACCTCGGGCGGCAGTTCGTCGGGCGCGACGGACAGTGGGCGCTGTCGGACGAGGGCGTGGGAGCGAGCGCTGCCGCACAGGCACCGGTGATGCATGCGCTGGAGGTGCTGGGTGCGGTCCAGGACCGCGTCGACGGCCCCGAGTTGACCCTCACGCTCTCCTGGCCCGAGCGGCTGCTGGAGGAGGCTTCCGCGCAGGCCCTCCTTGATGTGTGGGCGGCGATGCTGTCGGGCCTGGCCACTCACGTCACGCGTCCCGGAAGCGGCGGGCACACCCCGTCCGACTTCCCTCTCGTCACCCTGGATCAGGAGCGGGTGGAGGAGCTGGAGGCGGACGTGTCCGGGCTGGTGGAGGTGTTGCCGGTCTCCCCGCTCCAGGAGGGGTTGCTCTTCCATGCTCTCTTCGATGAGGAGGGCAGGGATGTGTATGTGGAGCAGATGGTGCTCACGCTTGAGGGGCGTGTTGATGCGGGGGTGTTGCGGTCGTCGTGGGAGGCGTTGCTGGAGCGGCATGGTGTGCTGCGGTCGGGGTTCCGTCAGCTCGCCGGGATGGAGCAGCCCGTCCAGATGGTCGTGCGTCACGTGGCTCTCCCGTGGCGTGAGGAGGATGTGTCCGGGCTGGGGGAGGAGGCGGCCTGGGCGGAGGCGGAGCGGATCAGCGGCGAGGACCGGGCCCGGCGGTTTGATCTGGCGAGGCCGCCGTTGCTGAGGGTGGCGTTGGTCAGGGTGGCTCCGGAGCGGTATCGGATGCTGGTGACGTTGCATCACATCCTGTTGGACGGGTGGTCGCTGCCTGTGCTGATGCGGGAGTTGTGGGCCTGCTACGCGGCCGGTGGCAGTGCGTCGGGCCTTCCCGCCGTGGCTCCGTACCGTGACTATCTGGCCTGGCTGACCCGTCAGGACAAGCAGGCAGCGCGCGACGCCTGGCGAGACGCACTCGCCGGGCTGGAGGAACCCACCCGCGTCGCACCAGCCGATGACGCTGGAGTGGGCTCTCTGCCGGACAAGGTGACCACGACAGTGGACACATGGCTGACTGCTTCCTTGCGGGAGGTGGCCCGTGGCCATGGGGTGACGCTGAACACGGTCGTGCAGGTGGCGTGGGCCGTGGTCCTGGGCCAGCTCGTCGGGCGTCGTGACGTGGTCTTCGGCGCCACGGTGGCCGGGCGTCCCGCCGATCTGCCCGGCATGGAGAACATGCTCGGCCTGTTCATCAACACCGTGCCCGTGCGCGTGCGGCTCGATCCGGCCCAGACCGTGACCGCACTGCTGGCAGGGCTCCAGGCCCAGCAGTCGGCGCTGCTCGATCACCAGCATCTGAGCCTCACCGAGATCCAGCGGCTCGCCGGTCCCGGTGCCACCTTCGACACCCTCCTCGCCTACGAGAACTATCCGGGCGACCCGTTCGCGCAACCTTCCTCCGAGGCGTTGACCCTCACGGATGCCGACCTGCGTGAATCGACGGACTTCGCGCTCGCGTTGGGTGTGAAAGCGCGCCACGACAACCTCGTCCTCCGATGCGACTACCGGCCCGACGTGCTCGATGCGGCGGCTGTTCATGCCCTGTCCGACCGGCTGGTGCGGGTGCTGGAGCAGGTGGCCGCCGACCCCGATGTGCGCTTGGCGGATGTCGAGGTGCTGGACGAGGCCGAACGCGCGCGGGTGGTGGGGGAGTGGAACGACACGGCGCGGCCGGTGTCGGCGGGCTCTGTGCCGGAGCTGTTCGCCGCGCGGGTGGCGTCAGCTCGGGATGTCATGGCGGTGCGGTCGGGTGAACAGGTGCTGTCGTACGGGGAGTTGGAGGAGCGTGCCAACCGGTTGGGCCGGTATTTGACGGGCCTGGGTGTGGGGCGCGAGTCGCGGGTGGGTCTGTGCTTGCCGCGTGGCGTCGACATGGTCGTGGGGATGCTCGGTGTGTGGAAGGCCGGGGGCGCCTACGTCCCCCTCGACCCCGATTACCCCGCCGACCGGCTCGCGTACATGGTGTCCGACAGCGCAGCCACGGTTGTCCTGGCCGCTGGAGAGGCGGTGGCGCATATCGAGGGCGGCGCGGCCTCTGTAGTGGTGCTGGATGCCCCGGACATCGCAGCGGCCATCGCGGCGAAGGAATCCCGACCGTTGGACGTACCGGTGGTGCCTGAGCAGTTGGCGTACGTCATCTACACGTCGGGTTCGACGGGGCGTCCGAAGGGGGTGGCGGTCGCTCATGGTGGTGTGGCGAACCTGGCGGAGGTGATGCGTCCCGTCCTCGGCGTGGACCAGGGTGTGACGGCGCTTCAGTTCGCGTCGTTCTCCTTCGACGCGGCGGTGCTGGACGTGGCCGTCACCCTCGCGGTGGGCGGCACCCTCGCCATCGCGTCCGGCGAGGAACGCGCCGATCCGAAGGCGCTGGCCACCATGATCCGTGACACGGGAGTGAGTGTCGCAAGCGTCGTACCCTCTCTCCTCGGCGTACTCGATCCGTCCACCGTGTGGGGCGTGGAGAACTGGGTGCTGGGCGCGGAACGTCTCAGCGCTGATCTGGCGGCCAAGTGGCGGGCCCAGTCGCGGGTGTGGAACACCTACGGCCCGACCGAGGCCACCGTCATCACCACCGCCACCCTCCTGAACGAGGGCATCGCCTCCGACGACGCCCCGCCCGCGATCGGCGCCCCGATCGGCAACGCGCAGGTCTTCGTCCTGGACGGATTCCTGCGGCCGGTTCCCCCCGGCGTGACGGGAGAGTTGTATGTCTCGGGCGCCGGTCTCGCACGCGGATACGTGGGCCGCCCGGACCTGACCGCTGACCGCTTCGTCGCCAACCCCTTCGTGCCGGGCGCCCGCATGTACCGCTCGGGAGACCTGGCCCGCTGGACGGCCGACGGCCTGCTGGAGTTCGCGGGCCGAGCGGACGAGCAGGTGAAGATCCGCGGCTTCCGTATCGAGCCAGGCGAGATCGAGTCCGTGCTCGCCGCCCACCCCGACGTCGGACAGGCCGCCGTCATGGTCCGCGAACACCGGCCCGGCGACAAGCGGCTCGTCGCCTACGTCGTAGCCGACGGACGAGAGACCGATACGCGGCGACTCCGCGAACACGTGGCCACGGTCCTGCCCGACTACATGGTGCCGTCGGCGGTCATCGCCCTCGACCAGATGCCGCTGACGCCCAACGGCAAGCTCGACAGGGCCGCACTGGTGGCACTGTCGGCCCTCCCGGCAGACGGCCCGTTCGAAGAGGCTGCCCAGCAGACGCCCGGCAGTGCGCTGCTGTGCGGCTTGTTCGGCGAGGTGCTCGGACTGGAGCGGGTGGGCCCGGGCGACAGCTTCTTCGCACTCGGCGGTGACTCGATCCTGTCGATGCTGCTGGTCTCGCACGCACGCCGCGCGGGCCTGGTGATCACGTCGCGCCAGGTTTTCGAGCACCGTACCCCGGCCGGTCTCGCGGCCGTGGCCGTCGCTGTCGCCACGGATGCGGATGCGGATGCGGACGGCGCCGACGGTGCAGTGCCGAGCGGCATGCCAGCCACCGGCGAGGTCCCGCTGACCCCGGTCATGCGGGAGCTGCTGGACCGGGCCGGTCCGGAGGAGGCTGCCGAGGTCTTCCAGTCGGCGACGTTGGTGACCCCGGCCGGGCTGGATCCGGCGGCGCTGACCGGTGCTCTGCGTGCCGTGCTGGACGGTCACGACGTGTTGCGGGCGAGGCTGGAGGGCGGGAGCGCGGACGGGGGCGAGAACGGGAACGGGAACGGGGGCGAGGGCGGCTGGCGGCTGGTGGTTCCCGAGGCGAGCGCCGTCGCTGTCGCCGCCGAGGAACTCCTGCACCGGGTGGACGTCACCGGCCAGGACCTCGAACCGGCGGCCGAGACGCGGCTGCGGTGGGCCGTGGAACGGCTGGACCCGCGCTCCGGTGTGATGCTTCAGGCGGTGTGGCTCGACGCGGGGCCGGGCGAGCCGGGACGGCTGCTTCTCGCGATCAGCCACTTCGTGGTGGACACGGTGTCCTGGCAGATCCTGCTGCCCGACCTGGCGCGGGCCTACGCGGCACTGGCGGACGGCCGTCGGCCCGTGCTCGATCCGGTGGCCACGTCGTTCCGGCAGTGGGCGAGCGAGGTGGCCGCGCAGGCCACCGACGCGCGACGGACCGGTGAACTGTCCCACTGGACGCGCCTGCTGAGCACACGCGACCCGTTGCTGACCCTGGAACCCATGGACCCGGACCGTGACACCGAGGCGACAGTGCGACGGGTGTCGGTCGAGGTGCCTTCCCAGGTGACATCGGCGCTGCTGACAACCGTGCCGACGGCGTTCCACGCGGGCGTCGACGACGTGCTCCTGGCGGGCCTCGCGGCGGCGGTCGCCGAGTGGCGAGTGGCAACCGTCGCCGCGGGCGGATTCCTGGTGGACGTGGAGGGGCACGGGCGTGTGCCGCTGAGCGCGGGAGCCGACCTGTCGCGGACGGTGGGCTGGTTCACCGGCATCCACCCGGTGAAGCTGGACACCGGCGCCGTGCGCGGCACCGAGGTGCGCGAGGGCGGCCCCGCCGCCGGCCGTGTGGTCAAGCGGGTCAAGGAGCAGCTACGGGACGTGCCCGGCGACGGGCTCGGCTACGGCATGCTGCGGTACCTCAACCCCGAGACGGCCGCCGCCCTGTCCGGCCTCGCCACGGCCCAGATCGGGTTCACCTACCTCGGCCGCCTCCCGTCCCGTGGCGGCGACTGGCAGCCTGCGGCCACGCCCGCCCCCGGCGCCCCCGCTTCCGCGCCCGAGACCGGACCCGGCGCCCCCGGCGCTCCCACGCCCGTACCCGGCGCCGCCCTCCACAGCTCGGCCCCGGTCATGCACGCCCTTGAGATCCAGGCTCTGACTCAGGACGGGCCCGGCGGTGGCCCGGAGCTGACCCTCCGGCTCTCCTGGCCGGAGAGGCTGCTGGAGGAAGCGGACGCGCGGAAGCTGCTCGACATCTGGGCGGCCGTGCTCGGTGGTGTGGCCACCCACGCCGCCGGACCCGACAGCGGTGGCTGCACCCCCTCGGACACCCCGCTGGTCACGCTGCGGCAGAGCCAGGTCGAGGAACTGGAGACGGCGATCCCGAAGCTGTCCGAGGTGCTGCCGGTGACACCGCTCCAGGAAGGGCTGCTCTTCCACGCCCTCTTCGACGGCCAGGCCGAGGACGTCTACGTCGAGCAGATCATCCTCGACCTCCAGGGCGAGCTGAGCGCACCGTCGATGCGCAGGTCCTGGCAGGCGCTCGTGGACCGGCACACCAGCCTGCGCGCCGGTTTCTGGCAGTTGACGGGACGCAAGCATCCCGTCCAGGTCATCCCCCAGCAGGTGACGCTGCCCTGGCGCGAGGAAGACCTGTCCGGGCTGACCGCCGAGGCCGCCTGGGAGGAGTCGGAGCGCATCGGCGTAGAGGAACGCGCCCGCCGCTTTGACCTCGCGCGCCCGCCGCTGGTGAAAGTGCTGCTGGTCAAGGTGGCAGCGGACCGCTACCGGATGATGATCACCCTGCACCACATCCTGCTGGACGGCTGGTCCCTGCCGATCCTGATGCGGGAGCTGTGGACGTGCTACGCGGCCGGCGGCAGCGCGAGCGGCCTCCCCGAAGTCGCCCCCTACCGCGACTACTTCGGCTGGCTGGCCGACCGGGACCAGCAGGGGGCCCGCGCGGCGTGGCGGCAGGCGCTGGACGGGCTGGAGGAACCCACCCTCGTCGCGCCGCTCGCCCCTACGGCCGTGTCCACCGTGTCGAACGTGGTGACCGTCGCCGCCGACGAAAAGCTGGCCCGAGAGCTGAACGCGCTGGCCCGCGCCCGCAGTCTGACGCTGAACACCGTGTTGCAGGCGGCCTGGGCCGTCGTGGTCGGACAGCTGGCCGGACGACGGGACGTGGTCTTCGGCGCCACCGTCTCCGGCCGCCCCGCCGAACTGCCCGGCATGGAGGACATGCTCGGCCTGTTCATCAACACCGTCCCCGTCCGCGTACGGCTCGATCCGGGCCTGACGGTCGCCGAGCTGCTGGCCGGTCTCCAGGCACAGCAGGCGGCGCTGCTGGACCACCAGCACCTGGCGCTCACGGAGATCCAGCGGCTCGCCGGGCCGGGCGCGGGCTTCGACACCCTGCTGGCCTTCGGCAACTACCCGGACGACCCGACCGCCGTAGCGCCCTCCGTTGAGGGCCTGACGCTCACGGGCACCGCGACCCGCGAATCGACGCACTTCGCGTTGGCCCTCGGCGCCAAACCCGCCCACGGCGGCCTGGAACTGCGCCTGGACCACCGGCCCGAGCTGTTCGACGAGGACACCGTCCGCGAGACCGGCAACCGTCTCGTACGGGTGCTGGAGCAGTTCGCGGCCGACCAGCGGCTGCGGCTGGGCGACCTCGACACCCTGCCGGAGAGCGAACGGGAACGGCTCACCTCGGGCCCGGACCAGACACCTGACGTGGCGCCGGGAGAGACGGTGACGGCGCGGTTCGGCCGCGTCGTCGAGCGCTGCCGGGACCTGACGGCCGTCGTGTCCGGCGAGACGAGCCTGAGCTACGGGGAACTGGACGGCCGCTCGGACACGTTCGCCCGCTTCCTGGCCGCACAGGGGGTGCGCTGCGGGGACCGGGTGGCCGTGACCCTGCCACGCTCGGCGGAACTGCTGGTCGTGCTGCTCGGGGTGGCCAAGGCGGGGGCGGCCTTCGTGCCGCTCGACCCCGAAGGGCCGGCCGAGCGCACCGGGTTCCAGCGCGAGGACGCCGACACGGTCTTCGAGGTGACCGAGGCCGTGCTGCGGGACGCCGCGGCCGACCCCACCGGCGACCTCACGTCCGACTACATGACCGGCCCCATGACCGGGGCGTCGCCGGACTCCGCGTTCTACGTGATGTACACCTCCGGCTCCACGGGTACACCCAAGGGCGTCACGGTGACCCACGGCGGTGTCGCCGCACTGGCCGCCGACCCCTGCTGGGGCGACGTCGCCACGAGCCGGATGCTCTTCCACGCACCGCACACCTTCGACGCCGCCACCCTGGAGATCTGGGTGCCGTGGCTGAACGGCGGCTGCGTCGTGGTGGCCCCCCAGGACATCGTGGCCGACGCCGACCTGATCGCCGAGCTGGTGGCCGAAGCGGGACTGACCTCGGCGCATCTGACGGCCGGCCTGTTCCGGGTACTGGCGCAGGAGTGCCCGGAGTGCTTCGAAGGGCTGAGCCATGTGCTCACGGGCGGTGACGTGGTGCCCGCCGAGGCCGTCGCCCGGGTGGCCGCCGCCTGCCCGGACACGTCGATCCGCCACCTGTACGGGCCCACCGAGACGACCATGTGCGCCACCGTCCACACGGTGCCGCCCGGCACGGCGGCGCCCGATCCGCTGCCGCTGGGCGCCCCGCGTGCCGGGGTCGGCCTCTACGTGCTCGACGACGTGCTGCGGCCCGTGCCGGCGCACGTGCCCGGCGAACTGTATGTCGCCGGGAACGGCGTCGCCCTCGGCTACCTCGGGCGCCCCGGGCTCACCGCGGAACGCTTCGTCGCCTCACCCTTCACCCCGGGTGCCCGCATGTACCGCACCGGGGACCGGGTCCGCCGCAACCGGCAGGGCGCGCTCGAATTCCTCGGCCGGACCGACGACCAGGTGAAGATCCGCGGTTACCGCGTCGAGCCGGACGAGATCGCCGCCGTCCTCGCGCGTTCCCCTGAGGTCGCCCAGGCGGCGGTCGTCGTCAGCGAGGACCGGGCGGCGAACAAGCGCCTGGTCGCGTACGTCGTGCCCGGAACCCGGGGAGCACAGATCGGCGACGCGGTACGGCAGTACGCGGCCGCACGCCTCCCCGAGTACATGACGCCCGCGGAGACCGTCGTCGTGGACCGGCTGCCGCTGACGGCGAACGGCAAGGTCGACCGCTCCGCGCTGGTCCCCGCCGATACAGGCGGCAAGGCGCTCACCCCGCAGGAGGAGATCCTCTGCTTCCTCTTCGGACAGCTCCTGGAGACATCGCACGTCGGCGCCGACGACAGCTTCTTCCAGCTCGGCGGCGACTCGCTGCTCGCCACCCGGCTGGTCGGACGGATACGGACAGTGCTGGGCGTCGAGCTGTCCAACCGGATGCTGTTCGAGGCACCGACCCCCGCGCTGCTCGCCCGGCGCCTCGGCGGGCTCGCGGCAGCCCGCCCCGCCATCGTCCGCGCAGAGCGCCCGAGACCGCTGCCGATGTCCCCGGGGCAGCAGCGCATGTGGTTCCTCGACCGGCTCGTCGGCCCGGACAACGCCAGCAACATCGTGCTGAGCGTGCGGCTGAGCGGCAGCCTGGACGTGGGCGCGCTGGAGGCCGCCTGGGGCGACACCGTCGAACGCCACGAGACGCTGCGGACGGTCTACGGAGAGGCCGCCGGAGTCCCGTACCAGGAGGTGCTGGACGAGGTGGACACCCGCGTGCCGACGGTGCGGGTGCGCGAGGAGGAACTGCCCGCTGCCCTCGCCGAGGGCGCGGCACGCGGCTTCGACCTGGAAGCGGGCCCGCCCTGGCGCGCCACCGTGTTCGCGGCAGGGCCCGAGGAACATGTGCTGCTGGTCGTCGTGCACCACATCGCCGCCGACGGGTGGTCGGTGGACGTGCTGCTGCGCGACGTGGCGGCCGGGTACGCGGCACGGATACGCGGGCGCGCCCCGGACCGGCTTCCACTGCCCGTGCAGTACGCCGACTTCACCCTGTGGCAGCGTGAGCTGCTGCGGGACGAGGAGGACCCTGAGAGCCTGTTCGGCCGTCAACTCGCCTACTGGACAGAGACGTTGAGGGACCTGCCCGGCGAGCTGGACCTGCCGTTCGACCGGCCACGCGCCCAGGCGGCGAGCCACCGTGGCCGCACCCTCTCGGTCCTGCTGCCCGCGCGGGCGCATCAGCGGCTGCGGGAGACCGCCCGGGAGTGCGATGCCACCGTCGCCATGGTGACGCGTGCCGCGACCGCGGTGCTGCTGTCCCGGCTGGGAGCGGGCGACGACATCCCCTTCGGGCTGGCGGTCGCGGGCCGTGGCGACGAGGTCCTCGACGAGCAGGTGGGCTACTTCCTCAACACCCTGGTGCTCCGCACCGACGTCGGCGGCAACCCCACCTTCGCCGAGCTGGTCCGCCGGGTCAGAGAGGCCGACCTCTCCGCATACGCCCACCAGGACCTGCCGTTCGACCGCCTGGTGGAGGTCCTCAACCCCGACCGCTCACTGTCCCGGCAGTCGCTGTTCCAGGTCGGCTTCGCCTTCCACAACACCCCAGCGGCCAGGCCCACACTCCCCGGTCTGAGCGTGAGGTTCGAGCCCTTCGAGGCGTCGTCGGCGGAGTTCGACCTTGCGTTCCTGATACGTGAGCTGACCGGCACCGGCGGCGAGCCCGACGGACTGTCGTGCCAGCTCCAGTACGCGACGGACCTGTTCGACGAGAGCACCGTCCGCACCGTCGCCGAGCGGCTGATCCGGGTGCTGACCCGGGTGGCGGACGACCCCCGGGCCCGTATCGGCGAACTCGACGTGCTGGACGACACCGAGCGCGCCCTGGTCCTCGCGGGAGGAGAGGGGAGGGAGCGCACGCTCCCGCCCGGCACCGTGGTCGGCCTCATCCGGGAGCAGGCACGCCGCACACCGGAGACGACGGCGGTGCGGTGCGGCTCCGTGACGGTGTCGTACGCGGAACTGGAGCAGCGGTCCGACCGACTGGCGCGCCACCTGACGGGCCTCGGCGTGGGCGCGGAGAGCCTGGTCGGCCTGTGCCTGCCGCGCGGAGCCGGCATGATCGTGGCGCAGCTGGCCGTCTGGAAGGCGGGTGGCGCGTACGTACCGCTGGACCCGGAGTATCCGGCGGAGAGGCTCGCCTTCATGGTCGCCGACAGCGCCGCGGTAGTGGTGCTCGGCACCGCCGGGACGCTGTCGCGGGTCCCCCTGCGGCCCGGCCAGGGCCTGCTGCTGGAGGAAGCGGAGCAGGCCGCCGCGGCGGGCCCCGGACCCACTCCGCCGAGGCACCTGCTTCCGGACCAGTTGGCCTACGTGATCTACACGTCGGGCTCCACGGGCCGCCCCAAGGGCGTGGCGGTCTCCCACCGGGCGCTGCTGAACACGGCGGAGGGGATGCGCGCTGGGCTGGGCGCGGCCGAGGGAGTGGTGACGCTCCAGTTCGCCTCGTTCAGCTTCGACGCGTCGGTGCTGGACGTGGCGGGCACCCTGACCTGCGGCGGCACGCTGGCCATCGCCTCCGAACGGGAGCGGGTCGATCCGGACGCGCTGGCCGGGATGATCCGGGAGTCGGGCGCGAGCGTGGCCAGCGTGGTGCCTTCGCTGCTGGGAGTGCTGGACCCCGAAACGGTGACCGGGGTGCGCCACTGGCTGCTCGGCGGCGAGCGCCTGACCTCGGACCTCGTCAGCCGCTGGAGAAGCCGTGCGGTGATGTGGAACGGATACGGGCCCACCGAGACGACGGTGATGTCCGCCGCCGTCGCACTGCCGGAGGGCTCAGGGCCCACCGACCCCTCGCCGCCCCTCGGCCACCCGGTCGACAACATGCGGCTCTACGTACTGAACGGCTTCCTCCAGCCGGTCCCTGCCGGCACCACGGGCGAGCTGTACATCGCGGGACCCGGCCTGGGCCGGGGCTACGTCGGCCGCCCGGGTCTCACCGGCGAACGGTTCGTGGCCTGCCCCTATGCGCCGGGCGCGCGGATGTACCGGACCGGGGACCTCGTGAAATGGGGCGCCGGGGGAGAGCTGCTGTTCGTGGGCCGCGTCGACGACCAGGTCAAGATCCGGGGCTTCCGTATCGAACCCGGTGAGATCGAGGCGCTGCTGGCCTCCCACCCGGACGTCACCCGGGCCACGGTGACCGTCAGGGAGGACCGGCCGGGCGAGCGGCAACTGGTCGGCTACGTCGTCCCGGACGGCGGGAAGGCGGACCCGCAAGTACTGCGCGAGCACGTGGCCAGGGCGCTGCCCGACCACATGGTCCCGGCGGCGATCGTGCCGGTCGACGCGCTGCCGCTCACCCCGAGCGGCAAGATCGACCGGGCCGCGCTGCCCGCGCCCGAGCACGCCCGCCCGGCGGGGGAGCGCGGGCCGCGCACCGCGACGGAGCGTGCCGTGCACCGCGTCTGGTGCGAGGTGCTGGGCCACGAGGAGTTCGGCATGCGGGAGAAGTTCTTCGACATGGGCGGCACCTCCCTGTCCCTGCTGACGGTGCGCAACGAACTCGCCCGCCTCAGCGGCGAGGAACTTCCCGTCGCGCTGCTCTTCGAATTCTCGACCATCGAAGCCATGGCCGAGGCGGTCGACCGCCGCCGGCCGCTGTCCGTCGACGACGAGCACACCTACGAGCTGTAGCGGAAGCCGGACCTGTCCCGGACCGATTCGAACATCGGAGAAGAGATGAGGAAGGACGACGTCGCGATCATCGGGGCTGCCGGGATCTTTCCCGAGGCCGTCGACCTCGCCGCGTTCCACACCAACCTGCGGTCGGGACGGGAAAGCGTCGGCATGCCGGGAGCCGACCGGATGCGATCCAGTGACGACGACCCCGACGTGCCGTACCTCGCCATGGGATACCTCGACCGCATCGACCTGTTCGACCACGAGCTGTTCGGACTGCCCCGCCGCGAGGCCGAGCTGATGGAGCCGCACCAGCGGCTGCTGGCGCTCCTCACCCACCAGGCGATCGAATCCGCCGGGTACGCGCCCTCGGCGTTGCGCGGTACGGACGCCGCGGTGCTGCTCGCGGCGATCGACCCGGGAGCCGCTGCGGGGGGCGAGCGGGACGTGGAGTCCATCCTCGGCACCTCCACCGCGGCCCTGGCCGCACGGCTCAGCTACCTGTTCGACCTCCAGGGACCCGCTCTGGTGGTGGACACCGCGTGCAGCAGCGGGCTGTCCGCGCTGGGGCTCGCGGTGGGCAAGCTGCGAGCGCGGGAGGTGCCGCTCGCGGTCGTCGGCGGCGTCAACCTCTTCCCCCGGCTCATCAGGCGCGCCGACTGGATACCCATGCAGGGCCTGGAGTCCGGCGACCAGCACTGCCGCCCCTTCGACGCCGCGGCCGACGGACTGGTCGCCGGGGAAGGAGGCGGCATCGTCCTGCTGAAGCCGCTGACCGACGCGGTCACCGACGGCGACAACGTCCTGGCCGTCCTCAAGGGCATCGCCGTCAACCACAACGGCTTCCGCGCCGCCAGCATGGCGGCGCCCAGCCAGCTCGGCCAGGCGAAGGTGATGACCGACGCGTGGCGGGACGGCCAGGTCGAAGCGGGCACGATCGGCTACATCGAGTGCCACGGCTCCGGCACACCACTCGGCGACGTCGTCGAGGTGGAGGCACTGCGCCGCGCCTTCGCCGAATCGGGCGTGACCGGGCGCCAGTGCGCCATCAGCTCCGTCAAGGCGAACATCGGGCACCTGGGGAACACGGCCGGTATCGCCGGACTCTTCAAGGTCATGTCGGCCCTGCGGCACGGCACGCACTACCCGGCAGCCAACTTCAGCACCCCCAACCCGCTGATCGACTTCGGCGGCCCGGTGTACGTGAACACCGAAGAGCGGCCCTGGCAGCCCGAGGGCACTCCGCGCCGCGCCGGCCTGAGCAGTTGGGGCCTGACCGGCACCAACGTGCACGCGGTGCTGGAACAGCCGCCGCCCGCAGCGCCCCGCCAGCCGGTGAACGCGTCCGGCGCCGAACCGCTCACGGAGCGCGACGCGGAGGCGGGCACCGGGCAGGGCACGGAGCTGGTCACCGTCTCCGCCGCTGCGCTCTCCGCGCTCGACCGCTACCGCGGCCTGGTGGCCGCCTTCGCCGAGCGTACGGACCAGCCTCTGCGGTCCGTGGCACACGTCCTGAACCGGGGACGCGACGACCACCCCTACCGGATCGCGGTCACCGCCGGTGACACCGGCGAACTGGCCGCGCGGCTGCGCGCCGCCCCTCTGCCCGAGGAGGCGGCGGCCGACGCACCCCGGCCGGTGCTGCTGTTCTCCGGGGACGCGCTCATCGACGACGAGGTCTGGGCGCGGCTGTGCACGGACTTCCCCGTACCCGCCGAGTGCCAGGGCCCGGAGACGGAGTCGCTGGGTCCCGCCGCCACGCTGGTCGTGCGGCAGTACGGACTGTGCCACGTCGCCGAATCGCTGGGACTGACGGACGTCAGCCTGATCGGCACGGGCGCGGGCAACCTGGCCGTCCGCGCCGCACGGGGTCGGATCACGCTCGCGGCGGCCGTCGCCGAGGCGGCCGGACACCGGCTGACCGCCGAACTGGACCGGTCACGGCTGGAGCGGGTGGCGGCCGGATTCGTCAGGGACGGCGCGGTCGCGGTGGCGCTGGGCGACGGGGGAGTCCTGGCGCGGGAGATCGCCGCGCTGGCGCCCGGACTTCCGGTGGTCGGACTGGCCGCCGACGGCTCCCGGAGCGGCGTCCTGGAACGGCTCGGCAGGCTGTACGCGCTCGGTGCCCCCCTCGACTGGGACCGCCACTACCGGGACAACCCCCCGCCGCGCATCGAGGCCCCCACCTACCCCTTCGAGCCGACCCGCTGCCGCCTGCCCGCCAGGCCCCGGCCCGGCGAAGGCCCGACGGAGGGGGCGGCGACGGCTCAGACGGCCGTGGCGCCCTCCGACCGGGCGGCGACCGAGAGCAGGGTCGCGGCGATCTGGACGGAACTGCTGGAGGAGCCCGACATCGGGCCCGACGCGGACTACTTCATGCTCGGCGGCACCTCGCTCGTCGGCGTCGGACTGCTCCGCCGCCTCCAGCAGCACTTCGGCGTGGAGGTCACCTTCTCCGACCTCTACACCTACCGCACGGTCCGAGGGCTGGCCACGCGGCTGCTCGAACTCGCCGCGAGCGCCGAGGAGGACGGCACGGCGACGGCCGACGAGCCGATCACCCCGCTCCCGCCCGACCGCCCGATGCCCCTCTCCTTCGGCCAGGAACCACTCTGGTACCTCGACCAGGTCAACCCGGGCAGCCCGCTCTACAACGTCCCCGTCCTGGTCCATCTGAGGGGGCCGCTCGACGAGGTGGCCATGCAGGACGCGCTCGCCGACATGGCCGTACGGCACAAGGGCCTCCGAAGCCTCTTCCTGACCGATGACGACGGCAGCCCATATGTGACCTACACGGCGCCCGAGCCCCTCATGGCGTCGGTCAACGTCAGCCGGATACCGGTGGAGCAGCGCCCGGGGCGTGTCCAGGACCTCATCCTGGACACCATCTCGGCCCCCTTCGACCTCACCAGGGACACCCCGTACCGCGCCCTCCTCATCAAGCTGGCCGAGGAGGAGCACGTCCTTGCTCTGACGCTCCATCACATCGTGTACGACGGGGGATCCACCCAGCTCTTCAGCCGCGACCTCTCCGCCTTCTACCGGGCGCGGACCACGGGCGAAGACCCCGGGCTCCCCGAACTGCCCGCGCAGTACCAGGACTTCGCGGCCTGGCACCGTTCCGCGCTGAGCGGGCCCCGGCTGGGGCGCGGTCTGGAGTTCTGGCGTGACCAGCTCGACGGGCTGAGCCGCCCCGAACTGCCCCTGGACCGCCCGCGCCCGGAGGTCCAGGAGTACGAGGGCGGTCAGGTCGCCTTCACCGTCGAAGCCGAAGTCGCCGAGCGGCTGCGCGAGTACAGCCGCAGGAACGGCGTCACGACCTTCGTGGCCATGCTCGCCGTGCTCGACGGGCTCATCCACCTCTGGTCGGGGCACGACGACGTCGTCATCGGGGTGGCGACCTCGGGCCGCGTCCACCCCGATGTGCAGGACCTCGTCGGCTACTTCAACAGCCTTCCGCCGTTCCGCACCCGCGGCATCAGCGAGGACATCTCCTTCGACTCCCTGGTGCGGCGGTGCGCGGACACCGTCGCCGGTGTCCTGGACCATGAGGAGATCCCCCTCAACAAGATCATCTCTGCCGGGAACATGCCGCGAGACCTGGCCAGGCACCCGCTGTACGACGTGACGTACACGTATCAGAACGTTCCCCAGTACCAGGGCGGGATGGTCGGCCTGGACGTGGGGCGCTACTGGGGGACCGACATCGGGGGTGTCGTGCCCGGCACCGCGAAGTTCGACCTCTCCTTCTCGCTCGTCGACTCCGGGTCCGGCGCCATGATCGGGGAGGTCGAGTACGCGACCTCGCTCTTCGACCACGCTACGGCGGAACATCTCGCACGCTGGTTCCCGGCGCTGGCGACGGCGGCCGTCGCGGAGCCGGGTACGGCGATCGGGAGGCTGCCGCGTCCGGAGGGCCAGGTGCGGCGGGTGGAGCGGCGGGCGGAGCGGCCGACGGCGGAAACCGTTCCCTCCGCGCCCGCCGAGACGGCCGCCCCTCCCGGCACCGGGACCACGAGCGGCGTCCCGACCACGAGCGGTGCCCCGGAGACGGCACCCGCGGCAGCCGGAACACCGGCAACACCCGCAGCGAGCGCCCTCGACGGGGAGGCCGTCGCACCGCCCGAGAACGCGGAGAGCGTCCTGCGGCGGCTGTTCGGGGAACTCGTCGGCGCCGAGCGGGTCGGGCCCGAGGACGACTTCTTCGCGCTCGGCGGCGACTCGGTGATGTCCATCCAGCTCGTCGCGCGTGCCCGCAGGGCCGGAGTGGTCATCACCCAGCGGCAGTTGTTCCAGTTGAAGACCCCCGTAGCGCTCGCGGCGGTGGCCACGGGTCCGGCCACGGTGGCCGCCCACGCCCCCGCGCAGGACACCCCGCTCGGCGGCGCGGACCGGACCACGGCGGACCGGACCACGACGGACCGCACCACGATGGACCGCACCACCGCGGACCCCACCACCGTGGACCGGGTCCCGCTGACCCCCGTCATGCGGGACTTCGCCGAGCGGGCCGGAATGCCGGGCAGGTTCACCCAGAGCGTGGTGGTGGCGGTCCCCGCCGGACTGGACCAGGAGACACTGACCGCCGCGGCACGGGCGGTCGCGGCCCACCACGAGATGCTGCGGGCCCGCCTCGTACGCGAGGACGCCGACGACCCGGCCTCCTGGTCACTGGAGGTGGCAGCTCCGGAGACAGGAGGCACCGCACCGGAGTCGGCCACCGAGGTACGCCGGGTGGACGCGACGGGCCTCGGCCCCGAAGCGCTGGCCGCACTGACCGAACGCGAGAGCGGCGAGGCCGCCGGGCAACTCGCCCCGGACACCGGGGACATGACCCGGTACGTATGGCTCGACCGGGGCGCCGAGAAGGAGGGGAGGCTGCTGATCGCCGTCCACCACCTGGTGGTCGACGTGCTGTCCTGGCAGGTGCTGCTCCCCGACCTGGCGGCTGCCTGCGCGGCCCTCGCCTCCGGGAGCCCGGTGTCCCTCCCCCCGGTGCCGACCTCGTTCGGCCGGTGGGCACGGGAGCTGGCGGCGCAGGCCGAGGACCCCTCGTGGAAGGCCCAGCTCCCCGTGTGGGAAGCCGTTCTCGCGCCGGGCGAGCCGCAGTTCGGCGGACGCCCCCTCGACCCGGGCCGTGACACGGTGGGGAAGGGGCAGCGTGTGCGTGTCCCGGTCCCCGCCGAGGTGACCGACGAACTGCTGACGGCCGTCCCCGCCGTCTTCTACACCGGGACGGGCGACGTCCTGCTGGCCGCGCTGACCACGGCGGTCGCCGAATGGCGGGCCGCGCGCGGCACCGGGGCAGGGCCCGTGGTCATCGACGTGGAGGGCCACGGCCGTGAGCCGCTGGACGGCGAGATGGACCTGTCCAGGACCGTCGGCTGGTTCACCTCGTCCTACCCCGTACGCCTCGACCCCGGGGACATCGACTTCGCCGAGGTGCGGGCCGGAGGACCCGCCGCCGGACACGTCGTCAAACGGGTCAGGGAACAGCTCGGCACCATCCCCGGCAACGGCCTGGGCTACGGGCTGCTGCGTCATCTCGCTCCCGAGGCCGGGGCAGGGCTCGCCGGGCTGCCAGGAGCGTCGGTCGGCTTCAACTACCTCGGCACACTCTCCGGGACCGGGCCGATCGCCGCACCGGGCGGGAACGGCACCGCCGGGCACGACGCGGCCGGGCACGACGCCACCGGGCACGGCGCGGCCGACGGCTGGCGACTGCTGGAGACCGGCGGCGACCTGGAGGAGACCACGTTCCTCGGCCACGCGCTCGAAGCGATGGGCGCCGTCCAGGACGGCCCCGAGGGGCGGACGCTGGAACTGCTCCTGTGGGGCTCGGGCGAGCTGTTCGAGGAGAGCGAGCTGACCGAACTGTGCGAGAGCTGGGCAGCGGTCCTCACGGGACTGGCGGCGCACGCGGCGCGGCCCGACGCGGGCGGGCACGTCCCGTCGGACTTCCCCTTGGTGTCGCTCAGCCAGGCCGAGGTCGAGGAACTGGAGCGGAGGGTCTCCGAATGAGCTTCGCCCTGCACACACCCGTCACCCACCTGCCGGACCGGGTGCCCCTGACCGACCTGCCGGAACTGGCCGAACAGACCGCGCAGGAACGCGCCTCCTGCCTGGCCCTCGGCATCGAACAGGTCACCGTCGGCGACGGCCTGTCCGCCGTGGACCTCGCGAGCAGTGCCGGGAAGCGGGCGCTCGCCGCCGCCGGACTCAGCCCGGACCGGCTCGACGGCCTGATCATGATCGAGTCCCGTGCTCCTGAGACCCTCTCCACCTCGGAGGCCACCCGGGTCCAGGCGGCGCTCGGCGCGCACCGGGCCTGGGCGTTCTCGGTGGGCGGGCTGGGCTGCGCCACCGTGGTGCCGGCGCTGCTCAGCGCGGGCGGCCTGCTCACCGCGTACCCAGAAGCGGGGCACATCCTCGTGCTGCACGGCAGCAAGCCCGTCACGCGCCGCCGCTACCGGCATCCGGTGACCGTCAACGGCGACAGCGGCCAGGCGGTCCTGGTGACACGCCAGGGCCCGCTGCGCGTCAGGGACATCCTGCTGGAGACCAGCGGCGCCTACTGGGACCTGTTCCAGGTCGACTACCGCGACCACGACGCGGACCAGTGGCGAGAGGAGTGCACCGACCTGCCCCGCTACAGCTTCAAGCTGGCGGTCGAGTCCAGGAAGCGGATCACGGACCTGGTGCGGCGGCTGCTGGAGCGCAACGGCGTGGACCGGGACGCCGTCTCCTGCTGGGTCGGCCAGAACCTGTCGTCCGCCGCACTGCGGGTCGTGGCCGAGGCACTGGACGTCAAGATCTCCGACGCGTGCGCCGACAACCTCCGCACCAACGGCCACCTCGGGCCCAACGACGCGCTGCTCAACCTGGAGACCGCGAGGGAACGCGGCGAACTGCCCGAGGGCGGGACGGCCGTGGTCCTCAACATGAGCCCGGCGGCGGCTTGGAGCGCGATGCTCGTCGGGCACGGGGAGCGGGACGGTGACGCACTCTTCCTCTGACGGCCGGACGAGCGGGTGTGCTCCCGCACCGGACCGACGTACCAGCCGGCACATGGAATCCGACGAAGGGTCCGACGAATGGGGGGTGCATGAACGCGCAACGGCATCCGGACGACGACATCACCGACAGCATTCTGGAGTTCCTGTCCACCGCCACCGGAGGCAGACAGCTCACCGTGGACCAGGACTACGTGAGCGAGGGCCTGGTCGACTCGCTGCTGGCACTCGAACTGGTCACCCAGGTCGAGGTGCGCTTCGGCGTCGAAGTCGAGGTGGAAGACCTCGACCTGGACAACTTCCGTACGGCGTCGCGCATCGCGGCGTTCGTACGGCGCAAGCGCGGCGTTCCGGAGCACGCCGATGGGTGACCTCATGGACGTGGCCGCCTTCGCCGACGCGGCACGCGCCGAAGCGGACGCCTGGGACCGGGCGGGCAAGCTGCCCGGCGACATCGTCAAGGCCATGGCGGCGGGCGGGCTGCTCGGAGCCGACCTCCCCCGCGACTACGGCGGCGCCGCGGCGAGCGCCCGGGAACTGGGCGAGGCGTGCGCGCTGCTCGGCGGTGTGTGCAGCGCGCTGCGCGGCCTCGTCACCGTCCAGGGCATGGTCGCGTCGGCGCTGCTGCGCTGGGGGACCGGCGAACAGCGCACCGCCTGGCTGCCGGCGCTGGCGGCCGGTGACCGGCTGGCGGGATTCGCCGCCACCGAGGAGGGCGCGGGCAGCGACCTCGGCGCACTGAGGACGTCCGTGCGCGCACACGGCACCGGATACGCGGTGACCGGGCGCAAGCTGTGGGTGACCTTCGGGACGATCGCCGACGTGTTCCTGGTCATCGGCCGTACGGAGGACCGGACAGCGGCCGGGGGAGCGGGCGGGGAAGGGGTCGGGCGATCGGACGGCGGGCGCGGGCGGACGGCGGCCCTGCTGGTGGAGTCCGACCGGCCGGGAGTGACCGTCGAGCCGGTCCGGGAACCGTTCGGCATGCGCGCCGCCGGGCTGGCACATCTCACCTTCGACGAGGTCCGGGTGCCCGCCTCCCATCTCGTGGCACCGCCCGGCTTCGGCCTGTCCCATGTGGCGGCGGCGGCCATCGACCACGGGCGGCACACGGTGGCCTGGGGCTGCACCGGGCTGGCCGAGGCATGTCTGACGTACGCGGCCCGGCACACCGCCCACCGCACCCAGGGCGGCGTCCGGCTCGCCGACCACCAGGCCGTACGGGCCGTCCTGGGGCGTGCCCAGGTGGCGGCGGCGGGCGCGCGGCAACTGTGCGGGCACGCGGCCGACCTGCGGGACCGGCGCTCGCCCGAAGCCCTGGCGGAGACCGTGGTGGCCAAGTACGCCGCGGCCTCGGCGGCGGCCTCCGTCAGCCAGGACACCTTCCAACTGCACGGCTCCGCCGCCTGCGGCCCGGACAGTGCCGTCGGCAGGCTGTTCCGCGACGCACGCGTCATGCAGATCATCGAAGGCTCCCGTGAAGTGGCCGAGGTGCTGATCGGGGACCTCGTGCTGCGCCGTGGAGGGCCCGGCACGGCATCCTGAAGGGGGAGAACATGACGACGAGCACTCGCGAGGTCAAGTGCCTGGTCTGGGACCTCGACGACACCGTCTGGGACGGTGTCGTCGTCGAGGGCGACCCGGCCAGGCCGCTGCCCGCCGCGGTCGCGGCCATCGAGGCACTCGACCGCCGGGGCATCCTGCACGCCGTGGCCAGCCGCGGTGACCACGACGTCGCGCACGCCCATCTGACCGCACACGGCCTGGCGGGCTACTTCAGCGCCCTGGAGATCGGGTGGGGTGCGAAGTCCGAGGCCGTACGGCGGATCGCCGCCACCCTGAACATCGGCCTGGACACGGTCGCCTTCATCGACAACGACGGGCTCGAACTGGCCGAGGTGCGGGCGGCGTTGCCCGAGGTCCGCTGCTATCCGGCGCACCGGGTGCCCGAACTGGCGGCACTGCCCGAGTTCCGGCCCGGCACCGTCACACCGGAGGCCGGGGCCCGGCGCGGGATGTACCGGGCGGAGCAGGCCCGTACCACCGCGCAGGAGGACTTCGCCGGGACACCCGAGGAGTTCCTGACCGGGCTCGGGCTCGTCATGAACGTCCGCCGGGCCACCGGCGAGGACCTCGCGCGCGCCCGCGAACTGACCGTACGCACCCACCAGCTCAACACCACCGGCCTCACCTACGACGAGGAACAGCTCCGCGAACTCGCCGGGTCCGACACGCACGAGGTGCTCGTCGCCGACCTGGAGGACCGCTTCGGGCACTACGGCACCATCGGCCTGTCGGTCACGGAGCTGACCGGGGACCGCGCCGTGCTCCATCTGCTGCTGATGTCCTGCCGCGTCATGTCCCGCCGCGTCGGCTCCGCACTGCTCGACCACCTCGTCCGCACCGCCCTGGCCCGCGGCCTGACCCCGTACGCCTGGTTCGTGCCCACCGAGGTGAACCGGATCATGCTGGTCACCCTCCGGTTCGCGGGCTTCGCGCTCGCCGAGCGGCACGACGGCAGGATGCTCCTCGCCTACGACCCCGGCCGGCCCCTGCCGTCGCCGCCCGGCCATGTCCGACTCATCACCGACGCGGGAGCACCCTCATGACCGAGACAGTCCAGGACCTGGATCCCGTCGGCGTCGTCGGCGCCGGGCAGATGGGTGTGGGTGTCGCCCTGTGCTTCGCTCGCGCGGGGCACCAGGTGACGGTCACAGAGCCGTCCCCGGAGGCCCGCGAGACCGCGCCCCGGCGCCTGCGCCGCGGCCTGCGGCAGGCGGTGCTGAGCGGCGGGGAACGTCCCGACGTGGCGGCGGTACTCGCGCGCGTCCACTGGACGGCGGACCTGGCCGACCTGCACCGGTCCGCCTTCGTCGTCGAGTGCGCCGCGGAACGTCAGCCGCTCAAGGAGGACATCTTCCGCGAGCTGGACCGGATCTGCCCGCAGCACACGATCCTGGCGTCCTGCACCTCGGCCGTGCCCGTGGCCGCGCTGGCCGCCGTGACCTCGCGTCCGGACCGGGTACTCGCCACCCACTTCATGAACCCCGCGCCCGTCAAAACCGCCGTGGAAGTGGCGCGGGGCGCCGCCACCAGCCCGGCCACCCTGCAACGGACCCTCGATCTGCTCGTCTCCCTCGGCAAGTCCCCCGTCGTGGTCGCCGACGCCCCGGGGTTCGTCACCAACCGCGTCCTGATGCTGACCATCAACGAGGCGGCGACCGTCGTCCATGAGGGCACCGCCACCCCCGCCGTCGTCGACCGGATCTTCCGCGACTGCTTCGGCCACCCCACCGGGCCCCTCGCCACCGCCGACCTCATCGGACTGGACACCGTCGTGGACACTCTCAACGTGCTCTACGCACACACCGACGACCCCCGCTTCCTGCCCAGCCCGCTGCTGGCCAAGCTGGTCGCCGAGGGCCGTACCGGCCGCAAGAGCGCCTCGGGATTCCACACCTATCCGACGGCCACACCCTGACGGGTCTCCCAAGCCGGGTCAGCGGACGGCCCGCAGCCGACGGGCCTCGTCGACGCTGCCGCATCCCGACAGGCCCAGTGCGTCCCGGAGTTCGTCGGCCAGCAGCTCCAGGACCTGCCGCACACCGGCTTCCCCCGCCGTGCTCAGTCCCCAGATCACCGGCCGTCCGACGAGCACGCCGTGGGCGCCCATGGCCAGGGCCTTCAGCACATCGGTGCCGCCGCGCACACCGCTGTCCAGGAGCACCTCGCAGGTCGCTCCCACGGCCGACACCAGCCCGGCCAGCGCGTCGATGCTGGGGACGGCCCCGTCGAGCTGACGGCCCCCGTGGTTGGAGACCACCACCGCGTCACAGCCGCACTCCGCCGCACGCAGGGCGTCCTCGGGGGACAGGACGCCCTTCAGGACCAGCGGCAGCCGCGTGCTTCGGCGCAGCATTTCCACAGACGCCCAGGTCAGCGAGGAGGAGAACGTCCGACTGGTGTGTTCGGCCACGGCGGAGGCGTCGGCGAGCCGACGGTGTGCGGTGTCACCCGCCGTCGGTTCCGCCGACCAAGGTGCCGCAGCCGACGTCGTCGTCGTGAGGTTGGCGGCGCGCACATGACCGGGGAGGACGAAGCGGTTCCGTACGTCCCGCAGCCTGCGGCCCATCCACGGCACGTCGACGGTGAGCACCACGGCCTCGCACCCCGCGTCCTCGGCCCTGCGCACCAGGTCGAGGGCCAGCGCGGTGTCCTGGAGCCAGTAGAGCTGGAACCAGACGGAGCCGCCGACCTCGGCGATCTCCTCGATCGGGACGCTGCTCAGAGTGCTCGCGGTGAAAGGGACCCCCGCCGCCTTCGCCGCGCGCGCTGTGGCCAGTTCGCCCGCCGGGTCGAACAGCCGCTGGTAGGCGACGGGCGCCACGGCAACGGGCATCCGTGCCGACCGCCCCAGCAGAGCGGCGTCCGTGGCGCACCCCGAGACGTCGCGCAGCACCCGGGGCACCAGGAAGACCCGGTCGAAGGCGGCACGGTTGGCGTCGAGCGTGGTTTCCCCGCCGCTGCCCCCTGCCACGAAGTCCCACACATCGGGTGGCAGCACGGAGGCGGCGGCGTCGGCGAACCCGGCCAGGGAAAGCGGCCGCGCCGACGGCGGCTCGTCCACCGGGCGCCGCGGGTCGGCGGGCCCCGGCACGGGTTCGTCCGTCGAGTCCGTCGTCGAGTCCGTCTCCATGCGGGACACCACTCCAGTGAGAGAGCCGAGACCACCGAACTCTAGGGTCCCGCCCGGGAGTCTGACTACGGACACCCTTTCCAGGAGAACAGCGGATGGGGGAGGATGCGGTCGGATGAAGACAGGTGGGCGAAGCGTGCGGCTCGCCGGCTGACGGGCGGACAGACAAGCAGGCAGGCCGCCGTCGCCTCGAAGCTGCTCCCTCGTGAGGAGCGGCCTTCCGTGGTTCTCGCGCACCCTGCTTCCGTGGTTCTCGCGCACCCTGGACTGTGCGTCCAAGTGACAAGAACGGTCGGTTGGACGCGCCCGCCTGTCCGCCACCTGCCGCTCCGCGCGGGCACTCCCGCGGGAATTCCCCTCCCGCCACCACTCCGGCCGAGCGGTCGGCAGGTGGGAATCGGGACGGCCCGTAGGTATCGTTCTGAGCGAACTGATCCATGACCAAAAACTCCTTCGTTCCCCACGCGAAGAGAAGACCGTGCTCGGCGAACGGATGGCGGGACCAGGTGTCCAATCGACTGGCACCTTGGACAGCATTGTGCATGCCGTCACGGAACTGGAACCTCGGTACATAAACCCCAGTCGCATCTGCCGCTGGGGTGAAGTGCGGCCCGGTGACGGCCGATAGCGGCCGACCAGCGACCGATAAGCAGCAACAAGAGCGGCGGGTGGCGTTTACCCGTTGAGAGGGGAAAGATGAAGGGCCAGGACGGTTACGCTTTGCCCCTGTCCGATTGCCAAGAGGGAATTTGGCTGGCGCAGCGGATCGAAAACACTCGTGC
>NZ_JBSHAO010000089.1:0-759 GCF_053611545.1 Streptomyces sp. NPDC054796
GGCGGGGCATGTGCCCCGCCGGCCCCTCCGGCCGTTGTCCGTGGGTCCGCCGCGCTTCAGCCCTCGGGCCAGGCGGCGGCGAGCATCGTGCGCGTGTCGGCCAGGAGCTGCGGCAGCACCTTGGTCTGGCCGACGACGGGCATGAAGTTGGTGTCGCCTCCCCAGCGCGGCACGACGTGCTGGTGCAGATGCGCGGCGATGCCGGCGCCCGCGACCGCGCCCTGGTTCATGCCGATGTTGAAGCCGTGCGCCCCGGAGGCCGTGCGCAGGGCCGTCATGGCCCGCTTGGTGAAGTCCGCCAGCTCGACGGTCTCCTCGGCGTCCAGGTCCGTGTAGTCGGCGACGTGCCGGAAGGGCAGCGTCATGAGGTGCCCGGAGTTGTACGGGTAGAGGTTGAGCACCGCGTACACGTGCTCTCCGCGCGCGATGACGAGCCCGTCCTCGTCGCTCTTGGCCGGGATCGTGCAGAAGGGGCAGCCTTCGTCGGCGCCCGGACCGCTCGGCTTGTTCTCGCCCTGGATGTACGCCATGCGGTGCGGCGTCCACAGCCGCTGGAACGCGTCAGGCGTCCCGACCCCGATCTGCTGCTCCGGCTCGCTCGTCATGCGGACCAGCATATTCGTCCCCCGCTCCGGGACACGACGAGGGGCGGGCCGCCCCGCCCGCCCCCCCCCCCCCACACCCCCAAACCCGGGCCCCCCCCCCCCCCCCCCCACCCCACCGAAACCCCAACAAACACACCCCCCCCAACGGGGGCGA
>NZ_JBSHAO010000089.1:769-23689 GCF_053611545.1 Streptomyces sp. NPDC054796
AACCCGCCGTGGGCGGGGGACCTCACGCGCTGAGGGGGGCGGCCGCCCCCCCCCCGCAAACGACGGCGCCCCCCGTGAGCCCGGCGGGGGGCGCCCCCCCCCGCGGCCCGCCCCTCGTGAACCCCGCTTACGCGGGCCTACACCGCGAGCGCCTCGTCACGCGGAATCCCGTTCGGAACACCCCCGCGTTTGCGGGGACCATCACACCTGCGCGCGGCGCCTCACTACGTCAACGATCTCCTGAAGCGCTGCGTCACGCGGAACCCCGTTCTTCTGCGTCCCGTCGCGGTAGCGGAAGCTGACCGCACCGGCCGCGACATCCTCGTCACCGGCGATGATCATGAACGGGGTTTTGGCCTTCTGGGCGTTACGGATCTTCTTCTGCATCCGGTCCGACGAGGCGTCGACCTCCATCCGCAGCCCCTTCGCCTTCGCCTCGGCGGCAAACTCCGTCAGGTACGGCACGTGGTCGTCACCGATCGGGATGCCGACGGCCTGGACCGGGGCCAGCCACGCCGGGAACGCGCCCGCGTAGTGCTCCAGCAGCACCGCGAAGAACCGCTCGATGGAGCCGAAGAGCGCGCGGTGCAGCATCACCGGCTGCTGCCGGGAGCCGTCCGCCGCCGTGTACTCCAGGCCGAAGCGCTCCGGCTGGTTGAAGTCGACCTGGATCGTGGACATCTGCCACGAACGGCCGATCGCGTCCTTGGCCTGCACGGAGATCTTCGGCCCGTAGAACGCGGCGCCGCCCGGGTCGGGCACCAGGGGCAGCCCCTGCTTCCCGGCCGCCTGGCGCAGCGCCTCGGTGGCCTCCTCCCACACCTCGTCCGAGCCGATGAACTTGTCCGAGCCGGGGTCGCGGGTGGACAGCTCCAGCTCGAACTCGGTCAGGCCGTAGTCACGCAGCAGGTCCAGGACGAAGGTGAGCAGGCTGTCCAGCTCGTCCGCCATCTGCTCCTTGGTGCAGTAGATGTGCGAGTCGTCCTGGGTGAAGCCCCGCGAGCGGGTCAGGCCGTGCACGACGCCGGACTTCTCGTAGCGGTACACCGTGCCGAACTCGAAGAGCCGCAGGGGCAATTCGCGATAGCTCCGGCCGCGCGCGTCGAAGATCAGGTTGTGCATCGGGCAGTTCATCGCCTTGAGGCGGTAGTTCTGCTCGTCGAACTCCAGGGGAGGGAACATGTTCTCCCCGTAGCTCGGCAGGTGCCCCGAGGTCTCGAAGAGCTTCTCCTTCGAGATGTGCGGGGTGTTCACGAATTCGTAGCCCGCGTCCTCGTGCCGCCGCCGCGAGTAGTCCTCCATCACCCTGCGGACGACGCCGCCCTTGGGGTGGAAGACCGCGAGCCCTGGGCCGATCTCCTCGGGGAAGGAGAAGAGGTCCAGCTCGGCGCCGAGCTTGCGGTGGTCGCGCTTCTCGGCCTCGGCGAGGAACTCCAGGTGCGCCTTCAGCTCGTCCTTCGTCGGCCACGCTGTGCCGTAGATGCGCTGGAGCTGCGGGTTCTTCTCGCTGCCCCGCCAGTACGCGGCGGCGGAGCGCATCAGCTTGAAGACCGGGATGGCGCGGGTGCTGGGCAGGTGCGGGCCCCGGCACAGGTCCTTCCAGCACAGCTCGCCGCTCTTGGGGTCGAGGTTGTCGTAGATCGTCAGCTCGCCCGCGCCGACCTCGGCCGAGGCGCCCTCGGCCGCGTCGGCGGCTGAGCCCTTGAGGCCGATCAGCTCCAGCTTGTACGGCTCGTCGGCCAGCTCCTCGCGCGCTTCCTCGTCCGTGGTGACGCGGCGCGAGAAGCGCTGCCCCTGCTTCTGGATCTGCTGCATCTTCTTCTCGATGCGCTTCAGGTCCTCGGGGGTGAAGGGCTCGGCGACATCGAAGTCGTAGTAGAACCCGTTCTTGATGGGCGGGCCGATGCCCAGCTTGGCCTCGGGGAACAGCTCCTGCACGGCCTGGGCCATGACGTGCGCTGTGGAGTGGCGCAGGATGTCGAGGCCGTCGTCGCTGGTGATGTCGACCGGCTCGATCTCGTCGCCATCGGCCAGCTCGTACGTGAGGTCCTTCAGCTCCCCCGCGACCCGGGCCGCGACGACGGAGCGCTCGCCCTCGAAGAGAGCGGCGGCCGTAGTGCCCGTCGTCACCACGCGCTCTTCCCGCTCGGAATCGCGTTGAATGGTCACACGGACGTCTGACACCGGTCTCTCCTGACTCTCACCTGGACGCGCCGACGAGCGTCGCGCGCAGCTCGAATCGTACCGATCCTGACGGCCTCTCCGCGAAAGGGTTCACCCGCGACGGCCGCCGCCCGGGGGCCACGGTGCCTGGCCGGGGACGGCGCCGTCAGGGGCGGGCGCGGCGGGCGTCACGGTGGGCGGCGCGGCAGGTGGCGCGGGCGGTGGCGGCCCGGACGCGCCGAGGGCGCGGCCGAAGCCGTCGAGTCCCTCGCCGAGCGACTTCATCAGCCGCTCCCGCTCGGCCGCCTCCACGGGCACCGGCGCGACGCCGTGGGCGCCGCTGACCCGGCGGAAGCCGCCCCTGCTCTCCAGCTGCCCGCTGACCAGCAGCGGCAGCCCGGCCAGATGGGCGTGCACGGCGATCCGGTACGCCTCGGCCTCCAGCCACACCCGCACCTGCGCCACCTCGGCCCCGTCCCGCACACGCAGCCGTACCGCCCCTGGCCCGTCCGGCTCGCTCCTGCGCATCCGCACCACGTCCCCGGTGAGCCGCACCGCCTGGGAGGGCTCGATGGTCACGTAGCGGTGGGCCGCCTGTTGCAGTGCCGCCTGGTCTCCGGGGGTGAAGACGACGGGTGCGGGGCGGCGCGGGCAGTCCGGGGGCGGGCCGCTGAGGCGCGACCAGCCGACGGTGACGCGCACGCCCTCGCTGCCGCGCACGGACTGGAGCAGCGCCTCCATCAGCTCGTGGCTGACGCCCAGCTCGACGGCGGCGTCGAAGGGTTCCATGGCGCCGCTGGAGCGGTGGAGGCTGACGGCCTCGCGGGCCGCGCGCAGCGCGCGGTACAGCGCGACGGCCTCCTCCCTGCCGCCCGCGACGGGGATCCGGGCCGCGAGGGTGCGCCCGCCCACGGGGTCGGCCTGCGCCTGCGCGTCGGACGTCCGCGCTCCCCGTGCCGCGCCCGCGCCCGTCCTGGTGCGCACGGGGGCTGAGCGGGGCGGGAGGCCTGGGGACTCGTCGAAGGTGACGCGCTCCAGGAAGGCGTCCGCTTCCTGCTCGTAACGGGCGCCGTAGAAGCCCGCGCGGGCGCGGGCCGCGAGGGCACCGGCACGCAGCATGGCGCGCGCTGCGCCGTTCATCTTCTGCCGGGCGCTCCACGTCGCCACCCGGTTGCCGTCGGGCAGCTGGCGCCACCAGTGGATCTCGTCGGTGTCCTGCGCGTCCACTCGCATCAGGGTCTCCGTCTGCGGCATGTCCCCCCTGGTCTCCTCACCCGCCCGCGCGTGCCGCAAACTGCCGTGGTTGGCCGGGCTCGTGGTGCGGTATCACCTGCACGGAGCCGTCCGGACGCGGGGGTTGGGACATGACGTTCTGGTACGAGGGTCCGCTCACCGCCTTCGCCGCGCTTCCCGGACCCTCGGGGGGCCGCGCTGAAGGCGACGCGGAGAGGGACCGGATCGCCTCGACGGCGCTGGTGGGGCAGCCGTGGGCGAGGGCGCCGGTAGCGGTGCGGCACTGGGTGGTGGAGCCGGGAGTCCCCGGGCACGACACGGGCCCGGTCGTCGAGGAACTGGCCAGGGCGATCGCGGAGCACGAGGCGTCGGGCACCCCGCTGGTGGTGATGAACGCGCCGTACGGGCTGACACTGCTGGACCGCGAGTTGAGACGGCACCGGGGCGCGTCGCTGGCCGTCTATCTGCACCGCTCCTCGCTGTGCGTCCTGGACCCACTGGTCCTGCACCGGCATCTGGACCGCGCGCACCGTGACCGCCGTTCGCTCGACGCGCTGTGCGCCGTGTACGGGACGGCGACGTCCTCCGTCGCGACGAACGACGCGGTGGTGAGCGACGCGGTGGTGGAGGCTCTGGCCGCACTGGATGTCGTACGGGCCGTCGGGCGCCGCTATGCGACGCGGCTGGCGCCGCTCAGGCCCGCCGAACTGCACACGCTCCAGGCGGTGTGGCACGCCACGCAGGCGCGGGGCCTGTCCGCCTGGTTCGCCCGCGAGGGCACGGACCACCCCGTCGACCCGGCCTGGCCCCTCCGCCCCCACTGCCTGAGCGCGCTCTGACCGCTCGGGCGGGGGGCGGTGTGTGTGGGACACGGAACAGCCGACGCGCCCCCTTGGCCCGCCCCGGCCCCCGGGCGAACCACCGCCGCAGAACGCGGAGCGGCGCAGCGGAGCGGGAGCCAGGAGCCGGGGGAGCGGCGAAGCGAGCCCGCCCCGGAGCCAGGAGCCGCAGGGCGGCGAGGTGAGGCGGAGCGGAACAAGCCAGCCCCGGAGCCGAGGCGGCGAAGAAGGCGAGGCGCAGCAGCCGATCCGGAATCAGGAGCCGCGGGGCGGCGCAACGAACCCGCCCCGGAGCCAGGAGCCGCAGGGCGGCGAAGCGAGGCGGAGCCGAACAAGCCAGCCCGCCAGAGCGAACCACCCCCGCAGGAGCGGCGAAGCCGAGCCGGAGCCAAGAACCGGAGGCAGGCGAAGCGAGGCGGGGCCGAACAAGCCAGGCTGGGAGGCAGGGGCTAGAGGCGGCGCAGTGAGGCGCAGCCGAACAAGCCCGCCTGTCAGGACGAACCGCTCCGCAGGAGCCGGAGCGACGAAGCAAGGTGAGGCCGAGCCGGAGCCAGGAGCCGCAGGGCGGCGAAGCGAGGCGGAGCCGAGCAAGCTCGCCCACCCGCCCAACCACCCGCACCCCGCACCCCGCACCCCGCACCCCGCAACGAACCGTCACCCACCACCCCGCCCCCCGGCAGGGGGTGCGGGTGGCGAAGCCCCCGCCACGCGAGGCGAAGCCGAGCACAACACGAAGCAGGCGACGCGGTCCACGCCTTCCGTGGACACACGTCGCCTGTCGACTGCGTGGGCGATACTGGGTTCGAACCAGTGACCTCTTCGGTGTGAACGAAGCGCTCTTCCGCTGAGCTAATCGCCCTCGCGCCGCGTTTTCGCGGTGCGGTACGGCAGAACCATACAGTGCCGCTCACACTTCATCCAAACCTCTTCCCAGCCGTGCCCGCAGCCCTCGCTGTCCGGCCCGCATCATCAGCGTGTGGTTGGCCAGGAAGAGGGGCCGTCCGGGGACGGCGAGGAGCCGGAGCAGTTGCTTGCGGACCTCCACTTCCTGCTCGAAGAGGGCGGTGGTGCCCCGGGCGTTCGCGAGGAGCGTCCAGCGGGCCCAGCCTTCCAGGTCTCCGCTCATCGTGATCTCCAGTACCCCGGTGCGGGGGTCGCGGCGCGACTCGCGCGCGGTGACGAGGAGGTCGTACGGGAGGAGGGAGCGGAAGCGCGCGGTGCCAGAGCGGGTGTCCAGCCCGTCGACCTGGCGGACCTGGGGCCACCAGGTGGGGTAGTTCTCGGCGTCCGCCAGTACGGCGAAGACGTCGTCGGGCGGCGCCGCCAGCCGCCACAGGCTGCGGAAGCGGTAGTGGTGCCACTGCCTGGTCACGGCGCTCACGGTCCTCCCTGCGCGGGGATACTCAGCCGACGTCTGAGTATCCCCGCTCATGCCGCCGGCGAAAGGTGCGCAGCACACTCCGGGCATGGAGAGGAATCACCCGCCCGTGTCCTGCCCCGGCTGTCAGTGGCCGGTACCCGCGCCGGAGCAGGTGACGACGGTGTGTCCGCGCTGCGGGCTGCCGCTCGTGGGTTCGGTTCCGGGCCGGTTGCGGGAGATCGACGGCGAGTTGTGGGCGCTGGATGCGCGGCGCGGCACGCTGCTCTCCCTGCGCCACCAACTGCTGGCCGAACTCCGTGCGGGTACCGCTCCCCCGCCCGTACCGCCCGCAGGCGGGGGCCCCGCTCATCCGACGGGGGCGGCCTGGGCCCCGCCCCCTTCCGAAGCACCGCGCGCGCCTGGCGGGGCCGCGCCGCCGACCGCGCAGAACGTGCTGCTGACCCTCGGCGGTGTGCTCCTGGCCGTGGCCGCGCTCGCGTTCACGCTGGTGAGCTGGGGTTCGATGGGGATCGGCGGGCGCGCCGCGGTGCTCGCCGTGGTGACGGCGGGCACGCTGGCCGTGCCTGCGCTGCTGTTGCGCAGGGCGCTGAGGTCGACGGCGGAGTGTGTCGCCGCGCTGGGGATGCTGCTGCTCGTGCTCGACGCGTACGCGCTGTACTCCGTCGCGCTCACCGGGGCCGACGGCTGGGCCTACGCCGCCACGGCGTGCGCGGTGATCGCCGTCGTCGGGGCCGGTTACGGTCTGCTCCTGCCGCGCCCGGGGCTGCGGCTGCCCGTGCCGGGAGCGCTGTGTCTCGCCCAACTGGCGCCGCTGCTGGGGGCCGTCGCCGCCGACGCGGGCCCGTGGGGTTTCGCGTGGACGCTGCTGGCGACGGCAGGCGGCGATGTGGCGCTGGCCGTCGTGTGCGGGCGCTCCGCGCGCGTCGGCGGCAGGGTGCCGGGGCTGGTGACGACGGCGGCCGTCGCCGCCGGGGTCGCCGCCTGCCCGGCGCTGGCGCTGGGGCTCGGCCTCTCGGTCGCGGCCGTGGACGCAGCCTCGGCGGCTCGCGCGGGCGCGGTGCTCGCGGCGCTGACGGTACTGGCGCTGTACGCGGCGCGGGCCGCCCGCCTCGCGGGGCACGGGACGCTGGGTGGTGCCCTCTCCGTCGCGGGAGGGCTGACGCTGCTCGCCGGTGCGGGCGGTGTCGTGCGGGTCGCCGTGCCCTCGCCGCAGTGGTGGGTGCCGGGGTATCTGCTGTGCGCGGTACTGCTGTTGGCCGTGGCGTCCGTGCTCGCGGCGCCCGGGTCCGGGGCCCGTTCCGGGCAGGTCCCGTGGCTGCGTCCGCACGCGGACGGGCTGCGGCTGGCGGCCCTGTGCGTGCACGGCTGCGCCCTGCTGTGGACCGTGCCCGCTCTGCTCCAGGCGGTCTGGGGGCCGCTGAGCTGGGCGGGACGGGTGTGGGAGGGGGCGCCTCACGGGGTCCGGGACGCCCTGACGCCGGGCACGGACTGGGTGGGCGGCCCCGGGGTGCCCGTGGTCCTGGGCGCGACGACGGCCGTCCTGGCCCTGGCGCCCCGGCTGTTGCCCGCCCCGTGGACCGCGACGGGGACGGTCGCGAAGGCCCCCACCGGTACGCGGGAGACCGACCGTGCGGGGAACCCCGCCCGCGCGGACACGAACCCCCACCGCACAGGCGAGCACCCCCGCCCCACGGACACGAACCTCCACCGCACAGGCGGGAACCCCCTCCGCACAGGCGAGCACCCCCTCCGCGCGGGCGCCGAGGCCGCGTCCCCTGGCCCCGCGTGGGCGCCGCGTGCCGTCGCCGCGGCCGTGGTTACGGGGGCGGCGGCCGTCGTCGTGTTGCCGAGTGCGCTCGGGCTGCCGTACGTCGTCGCGGTGGGCGTCTCGCTGCTGCTGGTTCTGGCGTTGCTGGCGGCGGCCGTCGTCGTACGGACGCACCCGGCCGGGCCCACCGCGCTCGGCGCGGCCCTCGCTGTGGCTGCCGGGACGACGGGGCTGGCGCTGGCCGAGCGGGCGGTCACGCTCGTCGCGCTCGCCGTGCTCGCCGCCGCCTTCGCGCTCGCGGCCCCGCTCGGCGCCCCCGGCCCTCGCCGCGCCGTGGCCGCCTGCGCGTCGGCGCTCGCGGCGGCCGGGCTCGCCGTGGCGGCCTCGGCGGTGCTGGGGGCCGAGGCGCATCAGGCCGCGTTCGCGCTGCTGGGTGTCGGCTTCCTGACGCTCGGGTCCGCGACGGCCCTGCGCCGGGACGCCGCCGTGGCCGTCCCGCTGGAGGCGACGGGTGTGGCGGTCGCCGTGGGCGGGCTGGCGCTCGCCGGGGGCCGTCTGGCCGCGTTCTCGCTGGCCCTCGCGCTGTGCGGGGTGGCTGCCGCCGCCGTGGCGCTGCGGGCCGACCGCCGTCCCTGGGCCGGGTACGCGTCCGGGGCGCTCCTGCTGTGCGCGACGTGGACGCGGCTGTACGCGTCGGAGATCACGACGCCCGAGGCGTACACGCTCCCCGTCAGCGCCCTGCTGCTGCCCCTCGGCCTGCTGCGGCGGCGGCGCGACGACGGCGTCTCCTCGTGGGCGGCCTACGGGCCTGGGCTGGCCGCGAGTCTGCTGCCGAGCCTCGTCGCCGCGTGGGGCGACCCGGACTGGCCGCGTCCGCTGCTGCTGGGCACGGTGAGTCTCGGGCTGACACTGGCCGGTGCCCGGCTGCGGATGCTGGCGCCGCTGCTGCTCGGCGGCGCGGTGCTGGGCCTGGTGGGGGTGCACGAGCTGGCCCCGTATCTGGCGCAGGTCGTCGGCGCGTTGCCGCGCTGGGTGGCGCCCGCGCTGGCCGGGGCGCTGCTGCTCGCGGTCGGGGCGACCTACGAGCAGCGGCTCAGGGACGCGCAGCGCCTGCGCACCGCCCTGTCGCGCATGCGCTGACCCTGCCCGTCGACGTCGAAGCGCACACGGGGTGCCGGGACGGGGCCAAGCCCCAAGCCCCTCCCGGCACCCCGTCGCGTCACGGCATGGCGTCCCCGATCAGCGCCAGGTTCTGGATGGCCGCGAGCCCGTACTGCGCCGTGGTGTTCGTGGACACCCATGTGGCTTCTTCGGCGGGGTTGAGCACCTCGGGCCCTTCCCGTCGCTCCGCCTTCCACGGCAGGCTCGGCGCGTAGCCGTCACCCGTGTCGAACTCCCGCCAGGCGCGCTTGGCGAGGGCTTCGTCGTCGAGCCGTACGGCGGCGTACGCGGTGAGGCGCGAGTGGCCCTGGCGCAGGATGAGGTTGCCGAAGTCCTGCCCGTACTCGGCCTTCTGTTCGGCCTTGGAGGCGTTGAAGTAGCGGCAGTAGGCCAGCCACGCCTTCTCGAACTCCGGCATGTCCACGAGGCCGATGACCTCGGCGCACATCTCCACGAGCCCGAAGACGGCGGAGAGGTGGGAGACGGAGACCTTCTTCTCCTCCGGGACGGCGAACCTCCCGGTGTCGATGTCGTAGAGTCCGCCGCCCGCGACGAAGCCGTTCGGGGTCGCCGCGATGGTCTCCATGGTGCCCAGCAGCTTCTTCCTCGCCTCCTTCCACTTCGGTCCCCGTCGCTCCCATTCGGTGAGCCACGCCGCCGCCAGCCCGCTCCAGTCGGTGCCGAAGCCGATGGACAGGGCGTGCGGGTCGGGCTCGTAGTCGGTGTCCTCGCGCACCTTGCGCAGCGGGTCGAGCACCAGGAAGGTCTTCTCGGAGTCCCACAGCGCGTGCATGAGGTCGCCGGTGCGCTCGTCGGCGGTGAGGTAGTAGAAGAAGCGCCGGTAGGCGGCGGTGGAGATGCGCTGCTGCTTGGCGCTGTCCGCGTAGTGCTGGACGCCGTGCCGGGTGCCGAGGCCCGTCCACTTGCCCAGGTGGTAGACGTCGACCTCGCCGGTGTGCCGCGTCATGGCCTCGGCGAAGCGGTAGACGTCGGCGCGGCCCGAGCGCAGATACGCGTACCAGAGCCACAGGTCGGGCGACAGCTCGGAGTTGTCCCAGGCGTAGCCGCCCACGTCGTAGCGCCAGTTGTGCCGGTCCTCGTCGTAGGTGTGCATGATGTCGCCGTGGTCCCAGAAGCCGTACCAGCGACGCGATTCGACCTGGCCCTTGTGGAAGTCGAAGAGGAAGTCGAGGTGGTCCTCGACGGCCTTCTTCGCGGGCGTGGAGCGGTCGACGGGTGACCAGAGCCCGCCGAAGACGCCGGCGCCGTACAGATGCTCCGGGGGCGCGACGAGCTGGGGCGGCGTGCGTGCGGCCGCTGCCTGTTCGACGAGCGTCGCGGCCGACGGGGTGGACTCGTTGGCCCAGAAGAGGAGTTCGCTGGTGCGGGCGATGCCGTACGGGGTGCCGAACCCGGGCTCGTAGTCCTCGTAGGTGATCTCCAGGCCCTCCAGTTGCTCCGCGTAGGTGTCCTGGCCCATGCCGTCGTGGTAGAAGCGCAGGTCCATCGGCCGGGCCTCGGGCGACCAGAGCCAGAGGGTGACCTCGGCCTCCGCTCCCCCGGCGCCGCGGATGTCGAGCTGGGTGGGGTGGCGCTCCCAGAAGTCGCGCAGCCCGAAGGAGAGTCCGCCGCTCGGCCCGCCGACGTAGCCGAAGCCCCCGGCGCGCCCGCCGCCGCCCGCGGGGATCCAGCCGTGGCCCGCCTTGGTGCGCTTGCGCAGTGTGAAGCCGTCGGCGGAGAGCTGAGCGAGGGTGTAGTCGTTCCACTCGGGGATGAGGTGCAGCCGCTTGGTGACGCGCTCGTCCCAGGTGGCCGGGTCCGGCAGCTTCTCGCCCTTGACCTGCGCGGCACGCACCCGCGCCCCGGGGTCGCGGCGCAGCCCCGTCACGCCCTTGACGGCCTCGGTGAGGAATCCCTTGCCCTCACCCGCGATACGGATGTGGCGGTCGTAGCTCTCGTCGCGCATGGGGACGGTGAAGCGGACGCCGATGCCGCGGATGAAGTCCTCCTGCTCGTCGCCGTCGAAGGTGATCGTGTGCACCATGCGGAACGCGTCGGAGCCGGCGGTGAAGTACAGCCTGACGCTGAAGGGCAACCAGCCGCGCCCTCCACGCCCGCCGCGCCGGTGCTCGCCGTCGAGGCGTACGACCGCGCGCACCGGGCCCTCCTGCTCGACGGTGGTCTTCGTGACGGCGCTCTCGAAGTCCTCCCACGCCTCCGAACCCTTGTCGCCCTCGCCGACGCGGCCCTGGCGCAGCAGCACGAGCCTGCCGTCCTCCGCGATCCGGGTACCGCCGCGGGTGACGCTGCGCACGAGGGCGCTGCCGCCGGTGCCGAGCCGGGCGACGACGGTGCCGGTGTCCACGACGACGGCGCCGTGCTCACGGGTCACCTTAACGGCGTGTGCGGGCTTCGCGGGTTCGCCCTGGGCGAGGGTGAACCGCTTCGCCCTCCCGGCCTCCGGGCCGACGGCGTGTGCCGTCCACTTGAGGGTGCCGTCGGGCCAGTAGGCGGTGGGCCAGGACTGGAGGGGCACCTTGGCGCCGTCGGCCGCTGTGAGCGCGAAGGCGGTGCCGGCGCGCACGCTGCCCTGCGGCCAGGGGACGCCGAAGGTGCTGCCGGGGGCGCGGCCGAGGCCGCCGTCCTCCAGCCAGCCGATCTCGACGGGCTCCCGCGCTTCGCGCCGCGCCCGCGCGGCGTGCGCGGGGGCGCCGCTCAGCAGCCAGGACGCCTGACCGGCCGTGGCGGCGGCGGCCGTGACGGTTGCCGTCCTGAGCACGCTTCGCCTGGGGATCGGGGACATGTCGGCTCCACTTCTGGTGGGTGCGGGTGGCGGGATGCGGGGTGTGGGGTGCTGCTGTGTGACGGGTGTTGTGTGCGGGCACGGGTGACGGGCCGCGCGCCCGGAGGGGGCGGAACGGTGAGGGGCGGAGGGGCGGGTCCGGTCGGGCTCAGCCCGTGCCGTCGGTACGGGACGCGGTGGGCTCGTTCGCGACGGGCATGTGCGGCGCGCCCGTCGAGCCCGTACGGCGGTCCACCGCCACCGCGCACGCGGCCAGGCAGCCCAGCGCCGGGATCAGCAGCGGCGGCAGCATCCACCCCGCGACCGCCACCACGGCCAGCCCTCCGGCCAGCAGCCAGGAGCCGCCCCTGTCCTCGGAGCAGGCCCGGCGCAGCGCGTCGGAGAAGCCCGTGCTCCCCCAGTCGCTCCGGCGGCCCGGTCCCTTACGGGGTGCCGACGGTTCGCCGGGACGCCAGGCCGACGCGGCACGCAGCCCCGCCACCACCACGACCAGCCCGCCCAGCACGCTGACCGCCGCCAGCGCGGGCCCGCCCGGCAGCAGCCCCGAGGCGGCGATCCGCCAGTCGAGGCCCAGCAGGGCCAGGGCGCCCCACCACAGCAGCGAGAAGCGCCAGCCCGCGCGTGTGGCGTCGCGGAGCGCCGCGGCGAACTCGCGCCGTCCCGCCGGTTCGCCGTCGAGGTACCGCCTCAGATGAGTGCAGGCGGCGGCGTACGAGGGCAGCAGTGTGACCAGGGGCAGCGCGCCGAGCACGAGCCAGAACCCGGCGAGCACGCACTCGGCGAACAGCGCGAACCGGCCCTCGCCGAACCGCACCCCGGCTCCGGCTCCGACTCCGGCCGTCCTCGTCCCGGCAGCGCTCATCCCTTGAGCCCCGAGGTCGTCGCGCCCTCGACGAGGAAGCGCTGGAAGGCGAGGAAGAACAGCAGCACGGGCAGCAGCGCCATCAGGGACATGGCCATCATGCCGCCGTAGTCGGCGAGCGTGCCCTCGTCCATGAACATCTTGAGCGCCATGGAGACCGGGTAGTTGCCGGGGTCGTTGAGGTAGATCAGCGGACCCATGAAGTCGTTCCAGGTCCAGATGAAGGTGAAGATGGCGCTGGTGATCAGCGCCGGGCGGCACAGGGGCAGCACCACGGACCAGTAGATGCGCCCGTGCCCGCAGCCGTCGAGCCGCGCGGCCTCGTCCAGCTCCAGGGGAACGCCGCGCATGAACTGCACCATCAGGAAGATGAAGAACGCCTCGGCCGCGAGGTACTTGCCGATCAGCAGGGGTACGTAGGTGTCCACCAGCGCGAGCTTCTGGAAGAGGATGTACTGCGGGATGAGCATGACGTGCACCGGCAGCAGCAGCGTCGAGATCATCATCGCGAAGAGCACGTTCCGTCCGGCGAAGCGGATGCGCGCGAAGGCGTAGGCGGCGAGCGAGCAGGAGAAGAGCACGCCGAGCACGGCGCCGCAGGCCAGCATCGCGGAGTTCACGAAGAACGCCCACAGCGGGTAGCCGCCGAGCCCCTCCGTCAGCCGCTCCAGGTTGTCCAGCACCGGCTGCGCGGGCAGCAGCTCGGTGCTGCCGATGATCTTCCTGCCGTCCTTGAACGTCGCGCCGACCACCCACACGACGGGGTAGAGGACCACGCACAGGATCAGCAGCGCGCCCACGTGCCAGCCCAGCGAGCGCACCGCGCGCCGGGGGTCCCGCCGCCACCGTGCGCGGGAGGGGGCCGCCGCCGTGCCGGGTACCGCGCCGTGGGCCGTCATCGGGTGTCCCCCTCGTAGTGCACCCAGCCGCGCTGGGTCCTGAACAGGAGCACGGTCACCAGGCCGACGCCGAGGACCAGCATCCAGGCCATCGCGGAGGCGTAGCCCATCCGCTGCTCGGAGAACGCCTTGAGATAGAGGTAGAGCGTGTAGAACAGCGTCGTGTCGTCCGGGCCTCCCCTGCCCAGGCTGACCACGTACGACGAGGTGAAGACCTGGAAGGAGTGGATGAGTTCGAGGAGCAGGTTGAAGAAGATGACGGGCGAGAGCAGCGGCACGGTCACCGACCGGAACCGGCGCCACGCGCCAGCGCCGTCCAGCTCCGCCGCCTCGTACAGGTCGCGCGGTATCTGCTTCAGACCGGCCAGGAAGATGACCATGGGCGCGCCGAACTGCCACATCGTCAGCAGGACGAGGGTGTACGCCGCCAGGTCGACGTTGCCGATCCAGCCCCCCAGCTCGACGCCGAACAGGCGCAGCCCCTTGTCCACGGCGCCGTCGTCCTGGAAGAGGGCGCGCCAGACGATGCCGACGCCGACGCTCGCGCCGATGAGCGAGGGCGCGTAGAAGGCGGCGCGGTAGAAGCCCTGGCCCCTGCGCGGCCTGGCCAGCAGCAGGGCCACGCCCAGCGCGGCGGCGAGCTTGAGCGGGGTGGCGATGACCGCGTACTTGACGGTGACCTCGACGGAGGTGAGCCAGCGCGGGTCCTCGAACAGCTCGCGGTAGTTGCCGAGCCCGATCCAGCGGGGCGAGGCGAAGAGGTCGTAGTCGGTGAAGGAGAGGTAGAGCGAGGCGGCCATGGGGCCGAGGGTCAGCAGCAGCATCCCCAGGCACCACGGCGTCAGGAAGACGTATCCGGCAAGGCTTTCGCGACGGGCGCGCCGCTTGCGCGCGGCTTCGCCCGGTCCGACGCCGCGGACCCCGCCGGACTCGCCCCGCACGGCACCCCGGCCCGTGGCGGCCGGGGCGGTCGGGAGGGTGGTGGTCACGGTCTTCACGTCAGGACCCCAGCGCCTGCTCGGCCTCCGAGAAGAACTGGTCGACGCCCTCGCCCACGGACTTCTTCCCGTGCGCCACGTCCTGCCAGATGCGCAGCAGCGCCGCCTCGACGACGTCGGTCCCGTCGGGCTGCGGCGTCATGGGCTCGATGACGCCCGCCTTCTCCACCTTCTCCTCGTACTCCGCGATCATCTTGTCCGGACCCGTGGGTTCAAACGCGTCGTACTGTTCTTCGGTGGCGAGAATCCCCCGGTTGTATCCCATGATTTTCCCGACCTCTGGATCGTGCACCATGAAGTCGATGAATTTCGCGACCTCTTCGGGATGAGGGGTCTTCGCGTAACCGCTGAGGAAGAGCGAGGAGAGATACTGACCGGTCTTCTTTCCATCGGTTGCGGGGAGGGGAGCGAGTGCGAATTTCCCCTCCTCCTCCGCCTCGGCGGAGAATCGCACGATGAAATTGTCCCATTGATACTCGGACTTGGAGAATCCCGCGCTGAGCAACGCCTTGGGCGCGATCTGGTCCGCCTTCTTCTGCGGGACAAAACGGCCGTCTTCGATGCCCGCGTACTGCTCTTTCCAGTGCGCCGTCAGATCGGCCTTGTCGAAGCCCAGTTGGCCGTCTTCGGTGAAGAACTGCTTGCCCTGCTGACGCAGCAACAGATCGTAGTGGTACATGACCCCGGCGGGAGTCGTGGCCTGGAACCCCTCGGCCTTGAGCTTGTCGACGGCCTTCTCGTAGTCGTCCCAGGTCCAGCCCATCTCGGGCTCGACCCCGATGCGCTCGAACGCCTCGACGTCGTAGATGAGGCTGAACGTGTTGGCCCCCACGGGCACACCCCAGAGCTTCCCGTCCACCTCACCGGCCTTCTCCAGGCCGGCGCGGAAGCCCTTCATGTCGAGGTTGCCCTTGTCCACCTGCGACGACAGGTCGAGCAGGGTCTTCCTGTCGCCGTACTTCCGCATGAAGGCGGCGGCGTTCTGGAAGACGTCGGGGGCGCCGCCGCCCGACGCCTGGGTCGCGAACTTCTTCCAGAAGTCCTCGTACTCCTGGAACTCCGGCTTTACATTGATGCCGGGGTGCTCCTTCTCGAAGAGCGCGATGCTCTTCTTGATCATCTCGGCCCTGGTGGCGTCGCCCCACCACGCGTAGCGGATGGTGACCTTGCCGCCCGCCCCGTCGTCTCCCCCGCCCCCGACGCCTCCGCACCCGGCGGCCAGCAGCGCCATCGCGGCCATCGCCGCGACCGCCGTACACCGTCTCCGACCTGCGCCGGAACACATCCGGCCGCTCCCGCTACGCAACGCACCCATGACTCGCCCTCCCCAGGCAGGGGGCGCCTGCTCAACCCTCGCGCACCACTGCCCCGGCTAGATTGAAACGTTTAACGCAAGCGCTTGCCGGGAGAATCTAAGGACGCGCCCGCAAGCCGTCAACGGTTGGGACAGGATCGACATGAAGCGCTTCCCCGCCGGGGGCGCAGCGCAAGATCCACGGGGCGCCGCCGGGGCGGTGCGAGGCGCAGCCGAGCACAACACGAAGCAGGCGGCGCGGTCCACGTCTTCCGTGGACACACGCCGCCTGTCGACAGGGGGTGCGGGGGCGCGGGGGTGCGGGTGGCGAAGCCCCCGCCACGCGAGGCGAAGCCGCGCAGAAACGACGAAGGCGACCTGGTTCGCGCTTTCCGCGGACACAGGTCGCCCTCGCACTCGTGGGCGATACTGGGTTCGAACCAGTGACCTCTTCGGTGTGAACGAAGCGCTCTTCCGCTGAGCTAATCGCCCGGGTGCGGCGACAACATTACCGCATGTCAGAGCGTGGTCATGACCGCCTGCGCTCCTCGCGGCGCGCGGCCCGTCCGGCGCGGCGCCGCTTCGCCCACTCGGTCCACTCGTGCAGCTTCCGCTTCGTCCAGCGCAGCACGCGCTGCGCCCAGGGGAACTCCGTGGCCCACACACCGATACCCGCGAAGATGATCAGCCAGCCGGGCCCCGGCAGCGGCAGAAGAATCACGCCGCCCACGACGATCGCGAGTCCGATCAGGAAGATCACGACCTGCCAGCTCACGTGCAAGGGCCTCGAAGACTTGATGAACCGCGGCGCTCGGGAACCCAGCGGTTTTTCGCTACTCTCCGCACTCATGCCGCAAAGGTACCGGAACCAGACGCCTTCACCGGAATGGCCGTACGCCGCAAAATAGTGATCCGCCGTATGAAGGACTTCATCTCCCACAAATCGGTCGGAGGGGTTTACAACCCGCCCGTATGTGGCATGTCGATTTCGCCGACGTGCGAATCCCCGAGCGCACACTGAGCGAAAGGCCCTGGCGCTTATGAACACCACGGTCAGCTGCGAGCTGCACCTGCGCCTCGTTGTTTCGAGCGAGTCCTCACTGCCTGTACCCGCGGGCCTGCGGTACGACACGGCCGACCCCTATGCCGTGCATGCCACCTTCCACACCGGAGCCGAGGAGACCGTCGAGTGGGTATTCGCCCGCGATCTCCTCGCCGAGGGGCTGCACCGGCCCACCGGCACCGGAGACGTCCGGGTGTGGCCCTCCCGCAGTCACGGCCAAGGAGTCGTGTGCATCGCCCTCAGTTCGCCCGAGGGTGAGGCTCTGCTCGAAGCCCCGGCGCGGGCCCTGGAATCCTTCCTCAAGCGAACCGACGCGGCTGTGCCGCCCGGCACGGAGCACCGCCACTTCGACCTCGACGCGGAACTCTCACACATCCTCGCGGAGAGTTGAGAGGCTGACAGCAACAGAGCAGCCGGTACACCGCAGCCGTCCGACTCGGGGCGACGGCTTCGGCCCGGAAAACCGTTCACGGCACACAGGGACACCACAGAGACACACAGGGAAGCCGCCCCCGCCCTTCTGGCGCGGGGGCGGCTTCCCTGTGCCGGGGAACGACTAGTCTCTGCGCATCGGACCCTACGGCGCACGCCCAGGAGCGACCTGTGCAGATCAATCACGACACCCGCTGCGCGCTCGACGACGTGGTCGACCTGCTGAACACCTGCGCCGACGGTGCGGCACCGGACACCCTCGCCTCCGTGGCCGACCTCCGCGCCTACGTCGAGCGCAACGACGTGAGCGACGTGGGCGCGCTCACCGAGGCCGATCTGCGGGCCGTGCGGTCGGTACGGGAGCGGTTCGCGCGCGTCTTCGCGGCGGAGGACGCGCGTACGGCGTCGGAGCTGATCAACGCGCTGGTCGCCGAGGCGGGGACGACTCCGCAGCTCACCGACCACGACGGCTACGACTGGCACGTGCACTACTTCGCGCCCGGCGCCTCCGTCGCTGATCACCTGGCGGCCGACGGCGGGATGGCCCTGGCCTTCATCATCGTCTCGGGCGAGCGGGACCGGCTGCGGCGCTGCGGGGCCCCGGACTGCGGCCGCGCCTTCATCGACCTGTCCAGGAACCGTTCGCGCCGCTACTGCGACAGCCGTACGTGCGGCAACCGTCTGCACGTGGCCGCCTACCGCGCGCGACAGCGCGAGTCTGCCGCGACCGCCGAGTCCGCGGGCGGCTGAGCGGCCTTCCGCTCGCGGGCTCACAGCAGGAACAGGTCGTGCGCGCCCGTGATGGCGAACAGGACGGCGATGAACGCGAGGAAGAACATCAGCGGGGGCTGCGAGAGCGCGTAGAGGCAGCCACGCGCTTCCTCGGCCTCCGGGGGCGGAACCGGGGCCGGAGACGGGACCGGGGGCGGCGAAGGCGCGAGGTCGGTCTCAGCGGGGAGCGCGAGAGGCGCGAGGGGCGGCTCGGCCGGGGTCAGGAAGGGATCCGGCGGCAGCGTAGGCGGCGGTGCCTGATGCGGCAGGGATCGAAGGGACGGCAGGGGCACCGGGGTCACCGCGGGCACTGGCGGCGCGAGGGGTGCGGCGGTGGGCTCGTCGAGCGCGAGCGGGGAGTTCGGCGGCGTCGTGTCCATCTCGTCGCGATGATGACGCAGCCGGACCCGCTCAGGTGTCCCAACACACCCTTTCCGGGAACGAGTTCCTCACATTCCGTGGTTTCTCCTGGTTACCGGCCCGTCAGCGCGCCGGAACGGCTAGGTCGTGCCGTCCTAGATGCCGTGCTTCTTGAGGATCGCCTCGATGTCGGAGAAGTCCTCGCCGTCGCCGGCGGAAGCGGACCTTCCCGCCGGTTTCCCCGCGCCGCGCGCGGGCGCCGCCTGGGCCGTCGTGCCGGGGGCCGGGGCGCGGGAGCCACCCAGCGCGGGGGCGCCCGCCGACGGCGCGACGGAACCGGCGCCGCCCGCACGGGCTGCGGCGCGGCGCTCCTTGCGGGTGGCCCGGCTGCCGCCCGCGAGCCGCGCTATCACGTAGAGCACGACGGCGACAGCGAGCACCCCGAAACCGGCCCAGACGGTGGGCTTCAGCACCAGATCGGAGGCCCACGTGCCGACGGCCTTCCCGATCTTCCCGGCGAGACCGACCAGACCGGCCATCGCCAGGCCCACGGGCAGCAGGGAGAAGGCCGCTATACGGGTGGCGGCGGCATAGCGGCGGCGGAAGGCCGTCAGGAAGGCGACGGCCAGACCGGCCGCCGAGAGCGCGGCACAGACGGTCGTGGTCAGCATCCCTCCATCCTGCACCGTTCCGCCCGGATGGGGCCATGTCCGCCGTCACGGTTCAGGGACATCTCCGGGTCGGGTCCGGGTCCGGCGTCGTTCGCGAGGTGGGGAAGGTGGCTGAGAGACTGTGGGGCATGAGCGATGCCCCGACCTCCCGCCCCGTGCTCGACTACTGGTGCGAGCTTCAGTGCCCCGACTGCCACCGGGCCCAGGACGACCTGCGTGCCCTGCGCGAGCGGTACGGGACGCGGCTGGAGATCCGGCTGCGCCACTTCCCCCTGGAGAAGCACAAGCACGCGTTCGCGGCGGCCCAGGCAGCCGAGGAGGCGTACATGCAGGGCAAGGGCGACACCTATGTGGAGGCCGTGCTGGCGCGCAACGCCGAGCTGGCGACGCGGGGCGAGCCCGTGCTGCTGGAGGTGGCACGCGAACTGGGCCTGAACGCCGAGGAGTTCGACACAGCGCTGATCGACGGACGGCACCTGCTGATGGTCGACGCCGACCAGGCCGAGGGCAAGGCGCTCGGCGTGACGGGCACCCCGACGTATCTGATCGGCGGGGAGCTGCTGGACGGCAGCAAGAGCCAGGAGGGGCTGCGGGAGCGGATCGAGGAGATCACCGACGGGCTGCTCGCGGGCTGAGCTTCGCCTGACCGGGCCCCGCTGGGCCTGGCCGCCGGGCCTAGACCAGCGGCTTGACGAAGTGGTGTTCCACGGACCGGTAGCCCAGTGACTCGTAGAGCCGCAGGGCCGGGGTGTTGTCGGCGTAGACGTTGAGCCCCAGCACCCGTCCGCCCGCGGCGAGCGCCTCGTGCTCGGCGACGCGCATCAGTGTGCGCCCGTGCCCCTGGCCGCGCCGCTCCTCGGCCACCTCGACCAGGAACACCCAGGAGTCCACGTCCGCCCGGGGCGCGAGGCCCGAGGCGACCCAGAGCGTGCCCACCTCCGCACCCTCGTGGACGAGCACGCGCAGGGCCGCCCCCGTGCTGGCGGCGCCGTGCGGGAGATAGCGGCGGTAGACCTCCTCGGACCGTGCCGCGGCCTCGTCGTCCGGTACGCCCTGCTCGCGCAGGAGCAGGAGTTGTTCCCGGCGCTCGCGCGCGAACCAGTCCCTGAACTCCTCCTCCGTCATCGGGCGCGCCACGCTCCCCCGCGGCAGCCGGGGCTCGTCGCCCAGCTCCTTGATCATGTTCCGGTTGCGCTCCCGGTAGCCGAGCGCGGCGGCGAGGCCCAACGCCGCGCGCGCCCTGGCTGGCACGCCCGCCTCGACCCTGCGGCAGCCCCAGCCGCGCAGCACTTCCTCCGCCGCCAGGGCGCCGACGGTGCCCCGGCCGCGCCGCTGCTCGCGCTCGTCTATGACGAGCTGCTCGACCCGGCCGACGGCGGTCCGGGCCCCGTCCCGGACGTCGGCCGCCAGCCGGATGACGCCGACGGGCCGGCTGTTGACGCAGACGTCGTACGAGCGGGAGCGGGAACCGTCCTCGGCGCGCTCCTCGGGCCCGGTGGGGCGCAAGGTGGTGGTCACCGCACGATTTCTACCGGCTGAGGGCCGCCGCGTCACGCGATTACCCCCGGAACGCCTTTTCGGAGCGTGGTTGCCGGAGCCTTCCGGAGGCTCAGGGGTCGATGTCGGCGGCGGCGCGCTCGTCGAAGACCCGCATCGCCTTCGCCGTCACCGGGCCGGGGGCACCGGGCAGTTCCCGCCCGTCGAGGCGCCGCACGGCCTGGACGTCGCGCAGGGTCGAGGTCAGGAAGATCTCCTCGGCGCTCTCCAGCGCGTCCATGGGCAGGTCGGTCTCCTTGGCGCCCGTCCACTCGACGGTCAGGGCGCGGGTGATCCCCGCGAGGCAGCCCGAGGCCAGCGGCGGGGTGTGCAGCTCGCCGTCGAGGACGACGAAGACATTGGTCCCGGTGCCCTCGCAGAGCCGTCCGCGGGTGTTCGCGAACAGCGCCTCGCTGGCGGCCTGCTGGTGCGCGCGGGCGAGGGCCACGACGTTCTCGGCGTACGAGGTCGTCTTGAGCCCCGTCAGCGCGCCACGCTCGTTGCGGGTCCAGGGCACGGTGATCACCGAGGTGGCGTCGGGGCGCCGCGTGGCCTCGCCGAGGGCGACGACGAGGGTGGGCCCCGCCTCGCCCCGGTCGGACCCGAGCGGGGAGACCCCGCCGGTGTAGGTGACGCGCAGCCTCCCGAACGGCACCGGGTTCGCCTCGGTGACCGCCTCGCAGGCGCGGCGCACCTCGTCGCGGTCGGGCTCGGGCAGGCCGAGCCCGCGCGCCGAGGCGGCGAGCCGGTCGAGGTGGCGCGAGAGCGCGAAGGCGCGCCCGTGGGTGGTCTTGACGGTCTCGAAGACGCCGTCGCCGACCGTCAGTCCGTGGTCGAGCACGGAGACGCGCGCGCTCTCCGCGTCCCGGAGTCCGCCGTCGAGCCAGATCTTCAAGGGGCTCTCCTTCCGCTCGCGCTCTCACTCGTACCGCTCGTGTCCTGCCGCGCGGCGCCGGTGTCGGCCGCGTGCGCGTACGCTCCCGACGCTACCGCGAGCAGCCTGGACGCCTTCAGTTCGGTCTCCGCCCACTCCCGCTCCGGGTCCGAGCCCCAGGTGATCCCGGCCCCGGTGCCGAAGCGCAGCACGGGCCCGCCCGGCACGTCGCGCTCGATCCAGAAGGTGCGGATGCCGACGGCCAGCTCGCCCGTGCCGCTGTCCGCGTCGACCCAGCCGACGCCGCCGCAGTACGGGCCGCGCGGCGCCGTCTCCAGTTCCCCGATGACGCGCAGGGCGCTGGACTTGGGCGCTCCGGTGACCGAGCCGGGCGGGAAGGTGTCCCGCAGCAGCTCGGGCCAGCCGGTGCCGGGGGCCAGCTCGCCCCTGACGGTGGAGACGAGGTGGACGAGCCCCGGATGGGCCTCGACAGCGCAGAGTGCGGGGACGGTGACGGAGCCGGTGGCGCAGACGCGGCCCAGGTCGTTGCGGACCAGGTCGACGATCATGACGTTCTCCGCGTGGTCCTTCTCCAGCAGATCGTCCGCCGTGCGCCCGGTGCCCTTGATGGGCCCCGAGGTGACGGTGCTCCCCTCGCGGCGCAGATACAGCTCGGGGGACGCGGTGGCGACCTCGACGCCGTGCGCGGGAAGCCGGACGGTGCCCGCGTACGGCGCTGGATTGCCCTGCGCGAGGAGCGCTGCGAGGTGGTCGATGTCGGAGGCGTGGGGGCGCGGGTCGGGCAGCGGCGCGGTGAGGACGCGGCAGAGGTTGGCCTGATAGACCTCACCGGCCGCGATGTGCTCGCGTATGCGCCGTACCCCCGCCGTATAGGCGGCGCGGTCCAGCGAACCGCTCCATTCCTCGGGCGCGGGCCCGCGCCATCCCGTGCGCCGCCGGGCGGCGGCCCGGCCGCCGTGCGACCCGTCGCGCACGGTGCCCCGTACGTCGCCGAAGCGGGCGCAGACCAGCCCGCCCTCGAAGTCCGCCACCACCGCCCACCAGCCGGAGGACTCCAGGGCCGCGGGGTCGCTGGTGACGTCGCGCAGGTCCGTGGCGACGAGTCCGCCGAAGCGGGCGAGCGGAGAAGGGTCGTGCACGTGAACGAGTCTATGGGGGCCGCGGACGTCCACGCGGAGGTGGATGAGGGGTTGCTGACCGGCCACGCTGCGGAAACGGAATTTGAGCTGGCCCCAGAATCCGCTAGAGTTCAACACGTCGCCGGGACGCGAGAGCGGGCCGGAGACACGTGCGGACGTAGCTCAGCTGGTAGAGCATCACCTTGCCAAGGTGAGGGTCGCGAGTTCGAATCTCGTCGTCCGCTCTGAGTGGGGGTCTCCGGATCCCCCCTCGGTGGAGTGGCCGAGAGGCGAGGCAACGGCCTGCAAAGCCGTCTACACGGGTTCAAATCCCGTCTCCACCTCCAAGGACGATTAGCTCAGCGGGAGAGCGCTTCCCTGACACGGAAGAGGTCACTGGTTCAATCCCAGTATCGTCCACTGGTCCGCAAGGACCTTGATCCGTAAGGATCTCCGCGCGATTAGCTCAGCGGGAGAGCGCTTCCCTGACACGGAAGAGGTCACTGGTTCAATCCCAGTATCGCGCACGCGCAGGCCCCCTGACCGGGGGCCTTCCGCACGAGAGAGCACGAAGAGCAGTACCGGAGAGCAGGACCCGAGGACGATTAGCTCAGCGGGAGAGCGCTTCCCTGACACGGAAGAGGTCACTGGTTCAATCCCAGTATCGTCCACA
>NZ_JBSHAO010000090.1:0-21259 GCF_053611545.1 Streptomyces sp. NPDC054796
GCTCCGGAGACCACCTCCGGAGCAGCCCGCGGCTGAACCCATACAGGCGCGGGTCGGAGATCCACAAGATCTTCTTGGCCCGTGGAACGCGCGGTACGTACGGTACGCACGTGACGAGAGACAGCGAGGAGGTCGGTGAAGATGGTCCTCGCTCTGCTGCTGTGCGGCGCGGCCCTCCTGCTGGCGCTGGTGGGGCTGTTCGCCTTCGGAGTGCGGCGCCGGCTGATCCAGCGGTCCGGCGGCACCTTCGACTGCAACCTGCGCTGGGAGGCGCCCGCGTCGCCCGAGGAGGGCGGGGCCGAGCCCAAGGGCAAGGGCTGGGCCTACGGAGTCGCCCGCTACAACGGCGACCGTATCGAGTGGTTCCGGGTGTTCTCGTACGCGCCGAGACCGCGCCGCATGCTGGAGCGCGACGGCATCGAGGTGCTGGAGCGCCGCCATCCCCAGGGCGAGGAGGAGCTGGCGCTGCTGTCCGACGCGCTGATCCTCGCCTGTTCCCTGCGGGGCACGCGGGTGGAGCTGGCGATGAGCGAGGACGCGCTCACCGGCTTCCTGGCGTGGCTGGAGGCGGCGCCTCCGGGGCAGCGCGTGAACGTGGCCTGAGACCGGCGCCCCCGGTTCGCGGGTGGTTCAGCCCAGCAGCGCCGCGACGGTGAGCAGCGTGGGCACCGCCAGCAGCGTCGAGAGCAGTATCGACTCGCGGGCCAGCCGCGTGCCCACCCCGTAGCGCGAAGCGTAGGTGAACAGGTTCTGCGCCGACGGCAGCGCCGAGGTCACCACCACCGTGAACAGGGCGATGCCCGTCAGCCCGAAGACGGCCGAGCCCAGTGCCCACGCGACGACGGGCTGGCCGACGGCCTTCAGCGCCACCGACAGCAGCACGGGCCCCCGGTCCGCGCCGCGTGCCGGGAGGGGGCTGCCGCGCAGCGATATGCCGAACGCCAGCAGCACGGCGGGCACGGACATCGCGCCCACCAGATGGAACGGCTCCATGACGGGCCCCGGCACGGTCAGCCCCGAGGCGGCCACAGCGACGCCCGACAGCGAGCCGATGACCACGGGGTTGCGGAACGGGCTGGTGATCCGGCTCAGCACACTTCTGCGCTCGGACGGGGAGCCGACGTCGAGCACGGCCAGCGCGACGGGGGTCACGATGAGCTGCTGGAAGAGCAGCACGGGCGCGACGAGCGACGCGTCGCCCAGGACGTAGGCGGCGACGGGGATGCCGAGGTTCCCCGCGTTGACGTAGCTCGCGCACAGCGCGCCGATCGTGGTGTGGCCCAGGGGCCAGCGGCGTACGGCGCCGACCGCGACGTAGACCCCGGCGACGGCGAAGGTGCTCAGTGCCGTGATGAGCAGGGGAGCGGAGACCAGCACCGAGAGGTCGGCGCCCGCGAGGGTGTGGAAGAGCAGCGCAGGGGACGCCACATGGAAGGCGAGCTTGGTGAGGACCTCTCTGCCGCCGGGGCCCAGCAGGTCGTAGCGTCCGAGAACGTACCCGGTGCCGATGATGCTCGCGATGACCGCGAACCCCGTGACCACGCCACCCACGGCTGCCGCCTCCCCTTCGCTCGTAGCGCGGCGTCCGTGTGCCGTCGCGAAGTCAATTCTCCGTACACGGACAAGTGCGCCTGCGGCGGGGGTGGCCGGGACAGCATGGCGCCGGGGAGACGGAAGGCGGATCCGTCTCCCCGGCTGTTCACGGGGCGGGGTGGCGCGTGGCCGCTATGTGCCTACTTCAGGCCGCTGTCGATGGCGCTCACCAGCTCGCCGTTCGACGTGTCGCCGCTGAACTCCCAGAAGAAGGCGCCGCCCAGGCCCTGCTGCTTGGCGTAGGACATCTTGCCGCCGATGGTCGCGGGAGTGTCGTAGCTCCACCACTGGTTGCCGCAGTGCGCGTACGCGGTGCCCGCGACCGTGCCGTTGGCGGGGCACTTGGACTTGAGGACCTTGTAGTCCTCGATGCCCGCCTCATAGGTGCCGGGTGCCGCGCCCGTCGCGGTGCCGCCCGGTGCCGACTGGGTGACGCCGGTCCAGCCGCGCCCGTAGAAGCCGATCCCGAGCAGCAGCTTCTTCGCGGCGACGCCCTTGGCCTTGAGCTTGGAGAGGGCGGCGTCGCTGTTGAAGCCCTGCTGGGGGATGCCGTCGTACGACTTCAGCGGGGAGTGCGGGGCCGTGGGGCCCTTCGCGTCCCAGGCGCCGAAGAAGTCGTAGGTCATGACGTTGTACCAGTCGGCGTACTGCGAGGCGCCCGCGTAGTCCGTCTTGTCGATCTTGCCGCCGTCGGAGCCGTCGGCCGTGATGGCGGCGGTGACCAGGTTCTTGCTGCCGAACTTGTCGCGCATGGCCTTCATCATCGCGGTGAAGGCGTTGGGGCCGGACGAGTCGCAGGTGAGGCCGCAGGCGTTGGGGTACTCCCAGTCCAGGTCGATGCCGTCGAAGACGTCGGCCCAGCGCGGGTCCTCGACGAGGTTGTAGCAGGACTCGGCGAAGGCGGCCGGGTTCTTGACGGCGTCGGTGAAGCCGCCGGACCAGGTCCAGCCGCCGAAGGACCACAGGATCTTGATGTGCGGGTACTTGGCCTTGAGCTTGCGGAGCTGGTTGAAGTTGCCGCGCAGCGGCTGGTCCCAGGTGTCGGCCTTGCCGTCGACGCTCTGGTCGGCGGTGTACGCCTTGTCGTAGTCCGCGTAGGCGTCGCCGATGGTGCACTTGCCGCCCTGGACGTTGCCGAAGGCGTAGTTGATGTGGGTGATCTTGGAGGCCGAGCCGGAGGTGTCCAGGTTCTTCACGTGGTAGTTGCGCCCGTAGACGCCCCAGTTGGTGAAGTAGCCCAGCTTGACCGTGTCGCCGACGGGCGGGTCCGTGTCACCGCCCGTGGTGCGGACCTGGCGCACGCCGCTGGAGAGGCCGGTCTGGTCGGCGGTGTCGCGGGCCTTGACGGTGTACGCGTAGTCGGTGCCCTTGGTCAGCCCCGTGTCGGTGTACGAGGTGCCGGTGACCGTGGTGATCTTCGTGCCGTCGCGCAGGACGTCGTAGTTCTTGACGCCCTTGTCGTCGGTGGCCGCGCTCCAGCTGAGCTTCACGGAGGTGTCGGTGATGTCGGAGGCCGCGGGGGTGCCGGGGGCCGACGGGGGCGCGTCGCCCGGGTTGGTCCCGCCGTCGCAGGAGCCGCCGTTGAGCTTGCAGTTGGCGGGGTTGCCCGAGCCGCTGCCGTTGAAGCCGAAGGAGACGGAGGCGCCGGGGGCGAGGGTGCCGTTCCAGCCCACGTTCTTGGCGGTCCAGTGGTCGCCGCTGTTGGAGACGGTGGCGTCCCAGGCCGAGGTCACCTTGGTCCCGGAGGGGAAGTCCCACTCGACGGTCCAGGCGGAGAGGGTGGTGGTGCCGGTGTTCTTCACCGTCCACTTGCCCTCGAAGCCGGTGCCCCAGTCGGAGCCCTTGGTGTACGTGGCCGTGGCGGACTCGGCGGCCTGCGCGGGGGACGCGGTGCCGACGAGGGCGCCGAGGGGGAGCGCGAGGGTGACGGCGAAGACGGCCGCCCGCCGCCTTATCCGTCCGAGTCTCTCTGTCAGTCGTGTGCGTGGTGCGGTTCCAGATCTCAAGGGTGCTCCTCAGAGCTAGGTCCGCCGGGCTGGGGGCCCGTGGGGGTCGGGACATGGACCTGCGCCGCCTTGAGCACGTGTGGGGCCACGCTCATCGCAGTGAGCCGGAGAGTATGGTGGTCTGTACCACTGGTCAATAGGTCTGGACCTATCGGAGCGCGATGCGGCCGATACTCACCGCTCACGCGCCGACGGAGAACCGTCCGACGGACCGGGATCCGACGGACCGGACTCGGGCGGGCCGGACTCGGGCGGGCCGGACTCCGACGGGCCGGGTACGCCCAGTTCCTGGGCCAGCACGGCCGCCTGGGTGCGGCTGCGCAGCTCCAGCTTCGCCAGCAGCCTGCTGACGTGGGTCTTCACCGTCGCCTCCGCCATGTCCAGGCGCTCCGCGATCTCCGCGTTCGGCATCCCGGCGCCCAGCGCGCCCAGCACCTCCCGCTCCCGCCGGGTCAGCTCGTCGAATCCGGGCGGTGGCCGCATGCCGGAACGGGCTCCTCCGGGACGCGCGAACTCCGCGATCAGCCGACGGGTCACGGCCGGGGCGATCATGCCCTCGCCGCGCGCCACCGTCCGCACGGCCTCGACCACCGTTGCCGCCTCGCTGTCCTTGAGCAGAAAGCCCGCGGCCCCGGCGCGCAGCGCCCCGAAGACGTACTCGTCGAGGTCGAAGGTGGTCAGCACCAGCACGTCCGCGAGCCCCTCGGAGGTCACCGCGCGGGTGGCCGAGACGCCGTCGAGCCGGGGCATCTGGATGTCCATCAGCACGAGGTCGGGGCGCAGTTCGCGGGCCAGCCGCACCGCTTCCTCGCCGTCGGCCGCCTCGCCGACCACCTCGATGCCCGCCGCGCCGCGCAGGATCAGCACGAGTCCCGCGCGCACGGCGCCCTGGTCCTCGGCGACGAGCACCCGTACCGCCGGTGCGCCGGCCCCGGACTCCCTCGCGGACGCCATGCCGTTCACCCCTCCCGCCCCTCCACGGGCAGCACCGCCCGTACGGTCCACACCTTCGCACCGTCGGCTCCCGGCCCGCGCCCGGCCTCCGCCCCCGTCTCCGGGCCCGTCTCCGGCCCCGCCGACAGCGTGCCGCCCAGCAGCTCCACCCGCTCCCGCATCCCGATCAGCCCCGCGCCCGAGCCGGGGGCCCGGGGCCCGGGGCCGCCCCGGCCGTCGAACGGGCTGGTCACCTCGACGGTCAGGGGCCCCGGCGGCTCGTGGTCGAGCCGCACGGTCACCGGGCCCGGCGAGGCGTGCTTGAGCGCGTTCGTCACGGCCTCCTGCACCACGCGGTACGCGGCGAGACCCACGGGCGCGGGCAGCGGCCCCGCCCCGCGCGCGTCGCGCAGGGTGAAGCGGAAGCCCTCGTCGGCCGTGTCGCGGGCGCGGTCGAGCAGCGCGTCGAGCCCGTCGAGCGTGGGCGAGACGGCGGGACCGGAATCCGCGCCCGCGTCGCGCAGCAGCCCGATCAGGCGCCGCATCTCGGCCAGCCCGCGCACGCTGTTCTCGCGGATCACACCGAGCGCGTCACGGGTGAGCGCGGGGTCCTCGCGCTCCTGGGAGAGCGCGGCCGTGGAGTGGATGGCGATGGCCGACAGGTGGTTGGCGACGACGTCGTGCAGCTCGCGCGCCATCCGGGCACGCTCCGCCACGACCGCCTGCGTGCGGTCCATCTCGGCCAGCAGCGCGGTCTGTTCGGCCCGCAGGCGCTCGGCAGCCGCGGCGTTGCGGTGGTCCCGGATGACCGTGCCCGTACAGGCCGGCCCGATCGTGACCAGGCCGCAGACGACCCCGAGCAGCAGCGCCTCCGGCCTGCGGAAGGCGGCCAGCGTGCCCAGCGTGACGGCGACGGTGACCAGCACGCTCGCGGGCATCACGGCGCGTGCGAGCGAGGGCCGCCCGTACAGCACAGCCGCGTACACGACGTCCGTGAACAGCACCGCCGTCGCCAGCAGCGAACCCGTGACCGCGTCGCCCGCCATCGCCGCCACCCCGAGCAGCAGCGCCCAGGGCTGCGCCGTCCTGCGCCCCAGCACGGCCAGGCACATCGCGCCGAGCGGGACGAGCACCAGCGCGCCGTGCGCGCGCCCCGTCTCCTGGTTGCTGTAGAGGCCGAGGAGCCACAGGGCCAGGCCGCCCGCGAGCCCGGCGAGCGCGATGAGCGCGTCGTGGCGGTGGGGCCGGAGGCGGGCGAGCGGCATGGGTCCATCACAGCACGCGGGCCGCAGCGCCGACGTCGCCACACGGTACGGAAGGACCGCCGCGCACTACATCGAAGGATGCAGTACGCGGGCCGGGGAATCGGCGCCGGTGAGGACGTGCCGGACGGGTGCGACGGGAGACGCTGGAGGCCGATCCGAGAAGGAGGGACCCACCGTGATCGTCACGCTGATCGTCGCCTGCGAGGTCGCCTTCTGGGTGCTGCTGGCCGGTGGCCTCGCGCTGCGCTACCTGGCCCGCATGCCTCGCGCCGGGGCCGTCGTGCTGATGTGCGAGCCGCTGCTGGAAGTGGTGCTGCTGATCGTGACCGTGATCGACCTGCGCAACGGCGGGGAGCCGGACTGGAAACACGGCCTGGCCGCCGTCTACGTCGGTTTCACCGCCACCCACGGCCACTACATGATCAAGTGGGCCGACGGCCACTTCGCGCACCGCTTCGCCGGTGGCCCGCGCCCGGCCAAGCCGCCGCGCTACGGGATGGCGCGGGCGCTGCACGAGTGGAAGATGACGGCTCGCGCGGTCGGGGCCGCGGCCATCGCGGCGGCGCTGCTCCAACTGGCGATCTGGTACGTGGGCGACGCGGGCCAGACCGAGTCGCTGCGCAACTGGCAGGGCCGCATGGGCTTCGTGACCGCGATCAGCGTGATCATCGCCCTGAGCTACACGGTCTGGCCGAAGCGCCCCAAGCATTCCCAGAGCCCGGAGCACCCGTCGCACCCGTCGCACCCGAAGAGCCCGGAGCGGACCGAGCCGGTGCGCCGCTGAACCGGGCCCGTACCCGCCTGCCCGCACGCCGGAGGCGGAGCCCGGCCCCGTGCGCGACGGTGGAGCACACGGGGCCGGGCGTGGGCGCGGCCGGCCCGGGGGAAGCGGGCACCCTGAGCGGGGGACGGGTGCCCGCGTGACCGGCCGCGTGCGGCGGCGGGGCCCTCGCGGTGGCGGGACCTCAGCCGCAGTGCTCCGACTTCTCCTGGTCCGTCATCGGGCGCGTGTGCTGCGTCTTCGTGCTGGGCGCGTCGGGCTTGGGGCCCGTCGCGTCGAAGGGCACGTACCAGATGTAGTGCCCGTAGAAGCGGTCAGGGAAGTGCAGTTCGTAGGTGCCGGTCACGCGCTGCATCTGTGCCTCGCGCGTCACCCAGCCCATCTCGCCGGGCCGTACGTCGATGTTCGTCTGGGCGCTCTCGGTGTGCGAGCTCTCCCATGTGTGGTTGTAGTTGGTCTCGATGCTGACCTTGAAGACCTCGGCGAAGCCGTACTCGGCGCTCAGGGAGACGCCGACACTGTTGGACTCGCCGGTCGTGTCCGACCAGCCGACGGTCGAGCGCTGGAGGTCGGAGGTGCAGTTGTAGGCGGCGTCGCCGACCTGGTGCGCCTCGCCCATGGAGTCCTGCGGGGCCCCGTCGGGGTGGAAGACGCACGAGTCGGTGCCGTTGTCGCACTTGTCGAGCAGTTCGCGGGTGGTGGGCTGCTCCTCGGCCTGTGCGACGGTCGGCGCGAGGGCCGTCGAGCCCGCTGTCACGAGCGCGGCGAAAAGAACCGAGAGCCGTATACGACGGTTCATGATCTCTCCATCAGCTATGTGGGGGGGAGTGTTGTGTGGGGGGCGCTGAGGGGTGTGCGTGTGTGTTGGGGCGTCAGCTGAACCCGATGGACTGGGTGCGGTCGTTCATGAGAGAGCCGATGTCGCCGGTGTTCTCCTTGAACGGGCCGTCCCTGTCGCCGCCGAGATTCGGCTCCGGGTAGAGCCAGATCCAGCAGTCGCCCCACGGCTGCACGGACGAGATGCGGTTCTTCCACCCGTCTTCGAGGTCGTGCTGGAAGTCGACCCAGCCGTCCTTCTCGCAGAGTGCCTCTCCGTAGACGGTGAGCGAGTCGCCGCCGAACTGGGGATCGTCGAAGAACGTCCCCTGGATGATGTCGCCCTCGGCCGCGGCCGTACGGTTCGCGCCCAGGCTCTTGGCCTCGGCCTGGAAGCCGCTGTCCTTCGCCGCCTTACGGGCGGACGCCGGCGCGTCGTCGATGCGTCCGCCCGAGGCCGTCTCGACCGCCTCGGTGAAGGTGCTGAAGCACTTCTCCGCGCCGGTCCGCGTTTCCAGCGCGCAGTGCCGCGGCGCCGTGGTGTCCGCGCCCCCCTCGGGCTGCGCCGCTTGCGCGGCCTGTGCGGAGGGCACGGTCATGGCGCCCGCGAGCAGGGCCACCGCCGCGCCCGCGGTGCCGAGAACGGTGCGGGTCCTGGCCCTGCTGCGGCGGCTGTGGGGGCTTCGGACGGTGCCTCGCGGTGCTCTGCGGGGGGCTCCGGGCATGGTGCTGCCGTTCATGGGACTCCAACTCCTGTGTATCGGGGGGTAGTTGGCGCCCAACGCATGCTCGGTGTGACTTGGCCCAAACCAAGTGCCCGCGATTGCCCGCTATTCGGGCGCGGCACGCCTGGTCACGGATCACGGTCTGCCCGCGAATGTGGGGCGGGGTGTGGGGAGGGAGATCGCGTGGGACGCGGGCCCCGTGGGGCCCGTCGCCTCAGCGCTCGCCGCCGGGCACCCACAGCACGTCGCCCTCCGCCACGTTCGCCGTGCGCGCGAGGATGAACAGCAGGTCCGAGAGCCGGTTCAGATAGGTGGCCGTGAGCGGGTTCATGGTCTCGCCGTGCTCCTCCATGGCCGCCCACGTGGAGCGCTCGGCGCGGCGTACGACCGTGCACGCCTGGTGCAGCAGCGCGGCGCCCGGCGTCCCGCCCGGGAGGATGAAGCTGCGCAGCTTCTCCAGCTTCTCGTTGAAGCGGTCGCAGTCCGCCTCCAGCTTGTCCACGTAGCTCTGCTCGACGCGCAGCGGCGGGAACTCCGGATTCTCGACGACCGGCGTCGACAGATCGGCCCCGACGTCGAAGAGGTCGTTCTGCACCCGCGTCAGCACGGGCCGCAGCTCCTCGTCCAGGTTCCCGAGGGCCAGCGCGACGCCGATGGCCGCGTTCGCCTCGTTCGCGTCCGCGTACGCCGAGATCCGCGCGTCGGTCTTCGCGGTCCGGCTCATGTCGCCGAGCGCGGTGGTGCCCTTGTCGCCGGTACGGGTGTAGATCCGGGTGAGGTTAACCATGCTCCGAGCCTATCCGCAGCGCCGCGCGCGCCCCGGTGCCGCGCGCGTCCACACGCGTCCGCACGCACCGCCCCGGCACGCGACACGCCCCGCCGCCATGGACTGAGGCACCGTCACCCGCCCCCGTGCCAGGGCCTCTCGGCGCGCGGTTCCGCCCGATGTGATGTCCGCCATGTGAGACGTGACACGCGTCTCTTGGCTCCCCGTGACGCGCTGTGAGCCGCTAGTGTCCGCATCAATAGCGGTCGTCCAGGCAGTGCGGGACCGTCGGCGAGCAGGTGTATGCCGCCGTACGCAGCCGTATGCCGCCGTACGACGGACGGGCGCGGCGGCGACGGGCACGCGGGAAAGCCGAATCGCCGGAACGCCGGAATGCCGCACGGAACGTCGCAACGAACAGTTTCAGAGAACGTCGGAAGTCTCAGAAGACTCAGAAGCAGGGTGGGTGTCGTGGCGAAGAAGCTCGCCGTCATCGGAGCCGGACTCATGGGCTCCGGTATCGCACAGGTCTCGGCCCAGGCAGGCTGGGACGTGGTACTCCGCGATGTGACCGGCGAGGCGCTGACGCGCGGTACGGACGGCATCCGCGCCTCGTACGAGAAGTTCGTGAGCAAGGGGAAGCTGGCGGCCGAGGACGCCGAGGCGGCGCTCGCCCGCATCACCACGACGACGGACCTCGACGCCGCGGCGGACGCGGACGTCGTCGTGGAAGCGGCGTTTGAGAAGATCGAGATCAAGCGGGAGATCTTCGCCGCGCTTGACGGACTGGTGAAGGACGAGACGATCCTCGCCTCCAACACCTCCGCCATCCCCATCACGAAGATCGCGGCGGCGACCAGCCGCCCCGAGCGCGTGGTGGGTGCCCACTTCTTCTCGCCGGTGCCGATGATGGCGCTGTGCGAACTCGTGCGGGGCCACAAGACGAGCGACGAAACCCTCGCCGCCGCGCGCGAGTTCGCCGAGTCGGTCGGCAAGACCTGCGTCGTCGTCAACCGCGACGTCGCGGGCTTCGTCACCACCCGCCTCATCTCGGCCCTGGTCGTCGAGGCGGCGAAGCTGTACGAGTCGGGCGTCGCCAGCGCCGAGGACATCGACACGGCGTGCCGCCTCGGCTTCGGCCACGCGATGGGGCCCCTGGCGACCGCCGACCTCACGGGCGTCGACATCCTGCTGCACGCCACGGAGAACATCTACACCGAGTCGCAGGACGAGAAGTTCGCGCCGCCGGAGCTGATGCGCCGGATGGTCGACGCGGGCGATATCGGCCGTAAGAGCGGTCGGGGCTTCTACGAGCACTGAAACCGGCGACAACGGGGGACGCGTCCGGTACGGCCTCGCCCGCAGGGGTGAAATCCGTATCGGTTCGAGTACGGACGGCAACTTCGCTGCCTCATTGGCAGTCAGTTGTGGTGAGACATTCAGACGCAAAGGTGCACGCGCACAGCCATACTTCCGGGGAGCGGATATGCACATCAGGGGCGACCACGCCGAGCTGGCCGTCGGGGGTCGCCTCGACGTCCGCAGCGCGGCGGACGCCCGTACGGTCCTGCACGGCGCCGTCGACTCCGGTCAGGGCGATCTCGTGCTGGACCTCGCCGAGCTGGATTCCTGGGACGCCACCGGCCTGGGAGTCATCATGGGCGCACACCGCCGCGCCGGGCGCTGCGGCAGACGGCTCGTGCTGCGGGACGTGCCGCCGCAGATGCAGCGCCTGCTGGTGGCCACCAGACTGCACCGCATCCTCGCCATCGAGGGCGCCGAAGCGGTGCCGGGCGGAGCCGGAGCCTCGGCTTCTCCGGTCTCCGAGGCCCAAATCCTCACGAAGCCGTGACCTCCGGCGGCGGGCACCGCACTCGGCGCTCGGCGATACTGGGCCGGGGGCGGTGTCTGCTCGTCGGTGCGGAAGGGTTGGCGCGTGCCGCCCACGTCACGGCATCTGGGGGCATTGACCATGGTCCAGCACGACAGCGAGCAGCACGGTGGTGAGCCGCACGGCGGTGCGCCGCTCGGTGGTGAGCCGCACGGCGGCCGGCACGAGAACGAGCGCGGGAGCGGCGGCCTCGCCCGGACGGTGCAACTCGTCGCGGCCCAGTATCTGCTGACCGTCAACCCCGTCGACGGCAGCGAGATCGAGCCCTGCCCGCCCGGCGAACTTCCCGGACGACCGCGCAAACTGGCCGTCGACGAGCGCCCGGACCAGGGCCGCGCCGCCGCCCCCATCGGCGGCACCCCGGCAGCGCCGCCCGATGACATACCCGTGGTGGACCGCGAGGAGGAGCGCGAGCGGCTGGGGAGACTGCTCGCGCGAGGCCGCTCCGTACGGCTCACAGGACCCTCGGGCGCGGGCCGCAGCACGCTGCTGGACGTGGTCGCCGAGGACGTCGCCGCACTCGCGCCCGACGGAGTGGTGCGCCTCAGCGGCTATCGCCGCACCCCGGACGACGTGCTGTACGAGCTGTTCGCCACTGTGCACGAGGCGCCCCTGCACCGCCCGGCGCGGGAAGAGGTCGCGGAGGCGCTGGAGGGGGTCGGCGCCGTCGTCGTCCTCGACGATCTGGAGTTCGGCGGAGCGGCCCTGGACGAGGTCCTCGCCGTCACCCCCGAATGCGCCTTCCTCTTCTCCGCCACCCCCGATGTGGCGGCGCCCTCGGCCGAGGCCCATGTCGAGGAGGTCCGGCTGACGGGGCTCAGCCGCACCGGCGCACTCGAACTGCTGGAGCGCGCCGCGCTGCGCCCCCTCACGGACGAGGAGGCGGACTGGGCGGCCGATCTGTGGTTCGAGACGGACGGTCTGCCCCTGCGCTTCGTCCAGGCGGGCGCGCTGCTGCGGCAGCGGGTGCGGCGCCGGATCAGCCTGCCGGGATCGGTGCGCGACGCGGCTGCCGAGAGCGCGAGCGGGGGCGGCGTCCCGCCGCAGGTGACGGGGCCCGTCGCCGGGCTGGTGCCGCTCGTCGCCGAAGGGCTCTCGGACGCGGCGCGCTCCGCGCTGCGCTTCGCCGTCGCGCTGGACGGCGAACTCCCGCACCACACCCACCTGCCGGCGCTCGTCGGCGATCCGCAGGCGGACCACGCCGTCGCTGAGCTGGCCGCGGCCGGGCTGGTCACGGCGGCTGGCGGGCACTACCGGCTGCCGGGCGGCACGGCAGACGAACTGACGGCCGCCGGCTACGCGGAGGACGCGAGCACCCGCGCCCAGGCCGCCGCACAGCACTACGCCTGGTGGGCGGGCCACCCCTCCGTCAGCTCCGAACGCGTCGGCGCAGAGTCGGACGCGGTGCTCGCCGCCGTCCAGTGCGCCGGGCGCGGCGGCCACCCGAACGCGGCCGTGCTGCTGGCCCGCACGGCCGCGCCCGTGCTCGCCGCCGCGCTGCGCTGGAGCGCGTGGGAGCGGATGCTGCGCGGCGGCCAGGAGGCCGCGCGCACGGTGGGCGAGGTCGCGGAAGAGGCGTATTTCCACCACGAACTGGGCGTTCTCGCGCTCTGCGCCGACAACCCCGAGCGGGCCCGCGCCGAGCTGGAGGCTTCCATCGGTCTGCGCGGCATCCTCGCGGACCAGCGGGGCACGGTCGCGGGACGCCGCGCGCTGGCGCTCGTCTCGGACCGGCTGGCCGGGGGCGTGGGGGGCGCGGGTTTCGCGCAGGGGCTCGCGGAGGGGCGGAATCCGGCCCCGTCGGGGCTCTCGCAGGCGCAGAGCGGTGGCTTCTTCCCCGCGGCGGCGGGCGAGGAGTCCGCGTCGCCGCCCGGGGGCGCCCCTGTGGGTGCTGAGCCGGTCGCGGCGTACGGGGAGCACGCGGCGTACGGCGAGGGCAGGGCGCACGACGACAGCGTCGAGACCCTGGTCACCAGGGCCGCCGCGCACGGCCCGGCCACGGACGAGCCGCTGACGCTCGCTTCGACGGGCGCGCACGGCACCGGCACCGGAACGGGCGGCAAGCGTCGCACCGGGTGGCGCGGCCTCCTGGCGACCGGCACCCGGAGGAACGTCGTCGCGGCGGGCACGGGCGCCCTGCTCGCGGCCGTGCTGGGCACCGTCGTCACGCTGGCCGGCGTCTCCGGCGGCGAGGACCCGCCCGCCGACAAGGTGAAGCCCGAGCAGTCCACCTCCCAGCAGGACGAGGACGACGAACTGACGGCCGACCGCCCCGGCACCGAAGACGCCGGCACCGAAACGGGCTCGGCCGACAGGCCCCAGGAGCCGGGACCGACCAGTGGCGCCCCCTCCGCCTCCGACGGCCCGGGCAGCTCCTCGCCGGATGAGGACACCTCGAAGCCGAGCGACAGCGAGTCCTCCTCGGACGACGGCTCGGACGACACGGGTGGCTCCGGCGACGGCGGGGGCTCCGGCGGCGGTTCGGGTTCCGGCGGCAGCTCCTCGACGGGCGGTTCCTCGGGCGGCGGCACGAGTGGCGGCACGACGGACGGCGGCAGCACGGACGGTGGTTCGACGGACGGCGGCGGCACCGACGGCGGTTCGACGGACGGCGGGACCACGGACGGTGGTTCGACGGACGGTGGCAGCACCGACGGCGGTTCGACGGACGGCGGGACCACCGACGGCGGCACCACCACGGGCGGCTCGACCGACGGCGGCACCTCCGGCAGCTCCTCCCCGACCAGCACCGCCACCGGCACCTCGGGCAGCGCGAGCGGCACGGGTTCGCCGACGGTGTGACGCACCGCTCCACGCGCCGCCCCCCGGACCGGCCGGCCGGTCCCTGAGCGGCTCGCCGCACGCGGAGGCACGCGAACGAGCCCTTATGGGCCGCGCGATGACGTACGGCTCCGTACGGCTCCGTACGACTTCGTGCGTTCCCGCCCCGCCCCGCCCCGCCTCGCACTCCGCCCCGTACACGCGAAGGCTCCCGGCCGTGGGAGGGCCGGGAGCCGGGGGACAGGGGTGGAAGAGCCGGCGGACGGAGCCGGATCAGAGGAGTCAGAAGAGGCGGAGCTTGTCGTCCTCGATGCCGCGCAGCGCGTTGTAGTCGAGGACGACGCAGTCGATGCCGCGGTCCGTGGCCAGCACGCGCGCCTGCGGCTTGATCTCCTGGGCCGCGAAGACGCCCTTGACCGGGGCCAGATGCGGATCGCGGTTCAGGAGGTCGAGATAGCGGGTGAGCTGCTCGACGCCGTCGATCTCGCCCCTGCGCTTGATCTCCACGGCGACGGTGGCGCCCTGCGCGTCACGGCCCAGGATGTCCACCGGGCCGATCGCCGTCTGGTACTCGCGGCGGATCAGCGTGTAGCCCTCGCCCAGGGTCTCCATACGGTCGGCCAGCAGCTCCTGGAGGTGCGCTTCCACACCGTCCTTGATGAGCCCTGGATCGACGCCCAGTTCGTGCGAGGAGTCGTGCAGGACTTCCTCCATGGTGATGATGAGCTTCTCGCCCGCCTTGTTCTCCACGGTCCACTTGGAGTCGTCGCCCTCCTTCAGAGTGCAGGGCGGGGACATCCAGTTGAGCGGCTTGTAGGCGCGGTCGTCCGCGTGGATGGAGACCGAGCCGTCGGCCTTCACGAGGATGAGCCGGGGCGCCGAGGGGAGGTGTGCGGTGAGCCTGCCGGCGTAGTCGACGGAGCACCGGGCGATGACGAGACGCATGGTCGGCCACGCTACTGGACCGGGCCCTCGGCGCGCGATTCGCCCCCTGCGCTCCGGCGGCATCAGGAGGGAGTGGCCGGATGTATGTCCATTCGCATGGTGCGGTCACTCTCCGCCCCTTACCGTGAACTGACAGGGGCGTCGCCGTCCGGGGTCGTGCGACTACGCGGCGCGGCGGGGTCCTCTGTTCCCGTCCGAAGACCCCGTCCGACGGGGTCGCGAGAGGAGAACCCATGTCGCTCGACGTCTCACCGGCCCTACTTGAGCAGGCCGAACGAGGCGAGGTCGACGAAGCGGCTTTCGTCGACTGCGTCCGCTCCTCCCTGCCGTTCGCGTGGGAGATGGTCAGCTCACTTGTGGCTCAGCTCAAGGTGGACGGAGGCGAGTTCGCCGACAACCAGACCCCGCCTCCGGACGAGCAGGCGCGCGGTCAGCTTCTGCGCGCCATGGCCAGCGACGCGATACGCGGCGCGCTGGAGCGGCACTTCGGCGTCCGGCTCGCCTTCCAGAACTGCCACCGGGTCGCGGTCTTCCCGACCGACGCCTCGGCGGACGACAGGCTGGCACGCTTCACATCCATCCGCGGACAGCTCCTCAACCAGTCGCCGCTGCTGCGCGACTGCTGAGCGCCGTCGCGACGGGCGACGCCGGCTGACGCCGACGGACCGCACCCCTCCCCGCGGATCCCGCGGGACGCGGTCCCGTCGACGCCGGTCGCTCCCCGTCCCCAACCTGGGGGAGCGGCGGTCGGTGGTCAGGTGAGCCGGGAAAGCACGTCCTCACCGAGCCGCGCGACATTGCGCTCCGTCGCCGCGAGATCGCCGCTTCCCTCCACGAGCAGCGCGAAACGACTGATTCCGGTCCGTTCCGCCGTGGCCGCGAGCCTGTCGGCGCACAGCCTCGGCGTGCCGACGGGATGCAGCCCGCACAGCAGTTCCGTATAGGCGACGGGATCGCGCATGGCGCGCTGCCTCCCGTCCACGGTCCGGTGTGCGCCGAGCCCTTCGCGGAGCCAGCCGGGCATCGCCTTGAGCAGTGTCTCGGTGGCCTCCTCGCGGGTGTCCTCGACCTGGGCCACGCCGGCGGAGACATGCCGTGCGCCGACGGCGGCGACCGTCTCCGCGCTGTGGCCCGCCGCCTCGGCCTCGCGCCGCCACAGGGCGACGATCTCCGCCTTCTCCTCGTCGCCGCAGTGCATCCCCAGCAGCATGGGCAGGCCGCGCTCCGCCGCGAGCCTGACCGTGCCGGGTGAGGTGCAGGCGACGACGACGGGCGGGCCCTCGCCCGGGTCCTCCGCGCCCGCGCCCGTGCTCGGGTCCGTGCCCGCGCCGTAGGCGGAGCCGGAACCCGAGCCGACCGGCCCTCCAGCGCCGCGCCCGACCGGCTCGTCGGCCCGCGGCACGACATCGACCTCACGGAACGTGTAGCGCTCGCCGTCCGCGCCGACGCGGGGCTCCCGCAGCCAGCGCAGCGTCAGGTCCAGGGCCTCGGGGAAGCCGTGCTCGAACGCGTCGAGCCCGCCCCCGAAGACCTCCAGATCCACCCATGGGCCACCGCGCCCGACGCCGAGGGTGAAACGGCCCCCCGTGGTGAGGTGCAGCAGCGCGGTCTGCTCGGCGAGCGCGACCGGATGGTGGTTCGGCAGCACGCTGACGGCGGTGCCCACACCGATGCGCCGGGTGCGCCCCAGCAGCAGCGCGGCGAGCGTCGTCGCCGACGGGCACACGCCGTACGGCACGAAGTGGTGCTCGGCCAGCCAGACCGCGTCCAGCCCCGCCGCCTCCGCGACCTCGGTTGTCCGCACCGCGCGGTGCAGGGCCTCGCCCTGGCCCTGGCCCGGGAACTGCGCGGCCAGCACGAAAGCTCCAACTCGCATTTCTCTCCCCCTCCTTGAACGACCGACCCAGTGCTCCCCTATAGGCATTAACGTCTGGCAGGTGCCAAGGGCACGGTGCGGTGAGCGGTTTTTCCGATGAACGGAAACGGGCCCGGCCGTCCGGCCCGGCAACAGCGGCCCGACGGGGTGGCGGACCGGGCCCGTCGTGGGCGCTGACGCGGGCGTCCGACGTGCGGATGCGTACCCTGGAAGCGGTACGGCCCCGGAGTCCGCGTCCGCGCGAGGGCTCACGGCGGCGGCGCCGACAGCCCCCACGACTCCGACCTTCCGAGGTGCCCTGTGTCCCCGCGTCGCAACCGCCCGCGCGGCGGTGCTGCCAAGTTCTCCTCCGGCGCCGGACGGCGGGACGGCGACGACGAGGCGGGGGAGCGGTACGGCCTGGAGCGTACGGAGGACTGGCGCGGCGAGGACTGGTCCGTGCGCCACATCAGCGGCAGCGCGGCGGCCAAGCACTACCGCTGCCCCGGCTGCGACCAGGAGATCCCGCCGGGGGTACCGCACGTCGTGGCCTGGCCCAGGACGGGCGACGGAGACGACAGGCGGCACTGGCACAAGGCGTGCTGGAACGCGCGAGACCGCCGGAGCGCACGGCTCCAGCGGTCTCGTCAGGCCCCTCGCTACTGACCCCGGGCCCTCGGCCCCGGATCCGGAGCCCGGGACCGGACCTGGGACCTGGGGCCGGTCACACGTCGCGCTTCTCCAGCAGCGCGTACGCCGCGGCCAGCACGACGGCCGTCGCGATCGCCAGCACGCCCAGGAGCGGCCAGCCGGTCGCGGTCTGGTCGTCGCTCATGGGGATGCGGTAGAGGGACGCCAGCCCGTTCAGTGGCGAGTACTCCAGCAGGATCTCGCGCACGTCCTGAAGCGCCTCGCCCACCATGAAGAGCGCCATCACCAGCGGCAGCAGGACCACGGCCATCATCGTGGTGATGGCCCCCGCCGAGTGCCGCAGCAGCGCGCCCACGGCCAGCGACAGCAGGCCCAGCAGTGCGACGTACAGCCCCGCGCCGACGGTCGCGCCCAGCCACTGGCTGCCGTCGGCCACGACCCGGCCGTTCTCGATGAGGATGCCCATGGCCTCGGCGTCGCGCTCGAAGCCGGAGACGTCCTGTCCCGACAGCAGTACGGAGTTGATCAGCGCGGTGACGGTGCAGGCCACCGTCGTCATCACGAAGGCCAGTACGAAGAAGACCACGGCCTTCGCCGTGAGTACACGGCCGCGCTGCGGGGAGGCCGTGAGGGTCGTACGGATCATGCCGGTGCCGTACTCGGAGGTGATCACCAGCACCCCGAGCGTGATGACGCAGATCTGCCCGAGCATCAGCCCGAACAGGCCGCCGGAGAGCAGCGGCATCCCCGTGAAATCGGAGCCGCTCAGGCCGAGCGCGGTGAGGAACCCGATCCCGACGACCAGGACGAACATGACGCCGAGCGTCCACACCGTCGAGCGCACGGAACGGATCTTCGTCCACTCCGAGACGATGGCGTGGCCGAGGTGGGTCTTGCCGTACGGGGCGGGCGCGGCGTAGCCGGGTCCGGGCGCCTGCTGCTGTTGCGCCTGCTGCTGGTGTTGCGGCGGCACCTGCTGCGGTACGGGTGCCTGGTGTTGCGGCGGTGCCTGGTGGGGTGCGGGCGCCGGGTTGTGGGGGTGCGGCGTCGTCATCGGGCGTCCTCGGGGTCGAGCGGGCCGGGCTGTGCGGGGTGGCCGTACGGGCCGGGCTGGGGCGGCATCGCCTGGGGCGGCGGGCCCCAGTTCCCCGGCGCGGCCTGGGCACCGGGCGGCATCTGGCCTGGGAAGGGCTGACCTGGCGGTATCTGCCCCGGCTGCACGGGGCCGGGCGGCATCGGCTGCTGGAAGCCCGCGCGCTGGTCGGTCGTCGAGCGGTAGTCGACGGAGCCCTGCGTCATCCGCATGTACGCCTCCTCCAGCGAAGCCTGGTGCGGCGACAGCTCCCACAGCCGTACGTCGGCCCCGTGCGCCAGCTCGCTGATGTGCGGCAGCGCGAGCCCCGTCACGCGGATCGCGCCGTCCTCCTCGGGCTGCGCGTGGCCACCGGCCTCGTGCACCGCCGACGTCAGCTTCTCGCGCTGCTCGGGCTCGCCGTCGGGCGTCCGTACGCGCGCGAAGCCCACGGAGTTCTGCGCGATGAATTCCTTCACCGAGGTGTCCGCCATGAGCTGGCCGCGCCCGATCACGATCAGATGCTCGGCTGTCTGCGCCATCTCGCTCATGAGGTGCGAGGAGACGAAGACGGTACGGCCCTCGCTCGCGAGCCCCTTCATCAGGTTGCGCACCCACAGGATGCCCTCGGGGTCGAGGCCGTTGACGGGCTCGTCGAAGAGCAGCACCTGCGGGTCGCCGAGCAGCGCGGCGGCGATGCCCAGCCGCTGGCCCATGCCGAGCGAGAAGCCCTTGGAGCGCTTCTTGGCCACCTCGTGCAGCCCGACCACGCCCAGCACCTCGTCCACCCGGCGCGCCGGGATGCCCGAGAGCTGGGCCAGGGACAGCAGGTGGTTGCGCGCGGAACGGCCGCCGTGCACCGCCTTGGCGTCCAGCAGGGCACCGACCTGGCGCGGGGCGTTGGGCAGCCCCCTGAACCGGTGGCCGCCGATCGTGACCGTGCCCTCCGTGGGGGTGTCCAGGCCCAGGATCATCCGCATCGTCGTGGATTTCCCGGAACCGTTCGGGCCCAGAAAACCGGTCACGGTCCCGGGCCGTACCTGGAAGGACAGGTTGTAGACGGCCGTCTTGGCGCCGTAGCGCTTCGTCAGGCCGTACGCCTCGATCATTGCTCGCCCCTGGACGCAGTTCGGGGCTGGTTTCGCCCCCCGACACGGCCTAGGACCGGACGAGGGCCCGTATTGGTTCCATGGTCCGCGTCACTCACGTCACACGAGGCGTCACGCGTCCCGCTTTTTCAGGACGAGGAAGCCCGCCACGAGGGCCACGACGGTCCACGCGACCATGATCAGCAGCCCGGCCCAGGGCCCGTACGGGCGGTCCAGCGTCTCCGGGACGACGGACATGACGGTGGTGCCCGCCTGGTCGGGCAGGTACTGCGCGACCTTCTTCGTCGCGCTCACCCCGCCCAGGATGTTGGAGATCAGGAAGAAGAACGGCATCAGGATGCCGAACGCCAGCATCGGGCTGCGCAGCACGAAGGTGGCGCCCATCGCGAAGAGCGCGATCAGCGCCATGTAGAGCCCGCCGCCGAACACCGCGCGCAGCACGCCCGTGTCGCCGAGCGAGGCGCCGTGGTCGCCGAGCAGCGCCTGCCCGATGAAGAACGTCAGGAAGCTGGTGACCATCCCGACCACCAGCACCAGCAGCCCAGCGACGAGCACCTTGCACCACAGGAAGGTGCCCCGCTGCGGCACGGCGGCCAGCGAACTCCTGATCATCCCCGTGCTGTACTCGGCCGAGACGACGAGCACCCCGAAGGCGATCATGGCGAGCTGGCCGAGGCCCATGCCCGCGAAGCTGGTGTAGGTCGGGTCGAAGGTCATCCGGTCCCTGACCGGCATGTCGTCGAACTCGGACCGGGTGAACACGCAGATCAGCGCGGACAGCGCGATGGTGACCACCAGCGCCGCCGCCAGCGTCCACAGCGTGGAGCGTACGGAGCGGATCTTGGTCCACTCCGACTGGAGAACCCGCGAGACGCTCGCCATGGTCAGTCCCCCTTCTTCCAGCCGGAGCCCCAGGCCCCGGCCCCGGACCCCGTTCCAGCGGCTCCGCCGCCGGGTGGCGCGGCGCCGGACGCGTCAGCCGCACCGGACGTATCAGACGTCGTGTGCGCGTGGTACTCCACCGACTCCGCCGTCAGCCGCATGAACGCCTCCTCCAGCGAGGCCCGCTGCGGGCTCAGCTCGTGCAGCACGACCTGCCGCCGCGCCGCGAGTTCGCCGATCAGGGCCGCGTCCGCGCCCTCCACCTCCAGCGAGCCGTCCGCCACGGGCGTGGGCGTCAGCCCCTCGCCGCCGAGCGCGTCGCGCAGCGCCTCGGGCTGCGGGGTGCGGATGCGCACGTACGTGCGCGAGTTCTCCGCGATGAAGTCGGCCATCGAGGTGTCCGCCATCAGCTTTCCCTGGCCGATGACCACCAAGTGGTCGGCCGTCAGCGCCATTTCGCTCATGAGGTGCGAGGAGACGAAGACCGTGCGCCCCTCGTCGGCGAGCTGTTTCATCAGGTTGCGGATCCAGTGGATGCCCTCGGGGTCGAGGCCGTTGACGGGCTCGTCGAACATCAGGATCTTCGGGTCGCCGAGCAGCGCGGCGGCGATGCCGAGCCGCTGGCCCATGCCCAGCGAGAACCCCTTCGGGCGCTTCTTCGCGACGCCGGTCAGCCCGACGAGGTCGAGCACCTCGTCGATCCGCCGTCTCGGGATGCCGTTGGACTGCGCCATGCACAGGAGGTGGTTGTACGCGGTACGGCCGCCGTGCACCGCCTTCGCCTCCAGCAGGGCGCCGATGTAGTTCAGCGGCTCGTGGAGCTGGTCGTAGCGTTTGCCGTCGATACGGACATCGCCGCCGGTCGGGTTGTCCAGACCCAGCATCATCCGCATGGTCGTCGACTTGCCCGCCCCGTTCGGGCCGAGGAAGCCGGTGACGACGCCGGGCCGCACGCGGAAGGTGAGGTCGTCGACGGCGGTCTTCTCGCCGTAGCGCTTCGTCAGCCCGTGCAGCTCAATCATGAACCGACGCTAAGCGCGAATGGCGGCCTCCGCCACCGGAGAGCCGAGGGCTCCGGTACGACGCCGGGAACCGTCCCCGGGCCCGGGGCGTCCTCCCAGCAAGGGGAGAGGCAAGAGGCGAGGCACAGAGAACCGCGCGCGGGGACCGGCATGGGGTTGCCGGTCC
>NZ_JBSHAO010000091.1:0-11559 GCF_053611545.1 Streptomyces sp. NPDC054796
CCGCCCGCCGACCGCGAGAGCCCTCGGCCCTCGTGTCTCAGCTCTCGCCCCTCAGCCCCCGTACGCGCCGGAGGCCGTCAGCCGCAGCGCGGTGTCGATCAGGGGCACGTGGCTGAAGGCCTGCGGGAAGTTGCCGACCTGGCGCTTGAGCCTGGGGTCCCACTCCTCGGCGAGGAGGCCGAGGTCGTTGCGGAGCGCGAGCAGCTTCTCGAACAGCTTCCTCGCCTCCTCCACGCGCCCGATCATCGCCAGGTCGTCGGCGAGCCAGAACGAGCACGCCAGGAAGGCGCCCTCCTCGCCCTCCAGGCCGTCCAGGCTCTCGTCCACGCCCTCGCTGGAGGTCGGGTAGCGCAGCACGAAGCCGTCCTCCGTCGACAGCTCCCGCTGGATCGCCTCGACGGTGCCGATGACGCGCTTGTCGTCGGGCGGCAGGAAGCCCATCTGCGGGATCAGCAGCAGCGAGGCGTCCAGCTCCTTGGAGCCGTAGGACTGCGTGAAGGTGTTCCGCTCCTTGTCGTACCCCTTCTCGCACACGTCCCGGTGGATCTCGTCGCGCAGATCCCGCCAGCGGTCCAGGGGCCCGTCCACCTCGCCGGACTCGATCAGCTTGACGGTGCGGTCGACCGCGACCCAGGCCATCACCTTGGAGTGGACGAAGTGCCGTCGCGGACCCCGGACTTCCCAGATGCCCTCGTCCGGCTCGTCCCAGTGGTCCTCCAGATAGCCGATCAGCTTGATCTGGAGCAGCGAGGCGTAGTCGTTGCGGGCCAGGCCCGTCATATGGGCCAGGTGCAGGGCCTCGGTGACCTCGCCGTAGACGTCGAGCTGGAGCTGCCCCGCGGCGCCGTTGCCGATGCGGACCGGACTGGAGTTCTCGTAGCCTGGCAGCCAGTCCAGCTCGGCCTCGCCCAGCTCGCGCTCGCCCGCGATGCCGTACATGATCTGGAGGTTCTCCGGGTCGCCCGCGACCGCGCGCAGCAGCCACTCGCGCCACGCGCGCGCCTCCTCGTGGTAGCCGGTGCGCAGGAGCGAGGAGAGCGTGATCGCGGCGTCGCGGAGCCAGGTGAAGCGGTAGTCCCAGTTGCGCATGCCGCCGACGCACTCGGGCAGCGAGGTCGTCGGCGCCGCGACGATGCCGCCCGTCGGCGCGTACGTCAGCGCCTTGAGCGTGATCAGCGAGCGGATCACGGCCTCGCGGTAGGGGCCGTGGTACGTGCAGTGCTCGACCCACTCGCTCCAGAAGCTCTCGGTGGCCGCCAGCGCCGCCTCGGGGTCCGGCAGCGGCGGCGGGCCCTTGTGGGACGCCTGCCAGCTGATCGTGATCGCGACGCGGTCGCCGGGGCCGACGGTGAAGTCGGAGTAGGTCGTCAGGTCCTTGCCGTAGGTGTCGGCCTCGGTGTCCACCCAGACCGAGTCAGGGCCCGCGACGGCGACGGTACGACCGTCGTTCTTGTGCACCCACGGCACGACCCAGCCGTAGGAGAACCGCATGCGCAGCGCCGAACGCATCGGCACCCGGCCGCTGACGCCCTCCACGATGCGCACCAGCTGGGGCGCGTGGTCCTCGCGGGGCGGCATGAAGTCGATGATCCGCACCGTGCCGCGCGGAGTGTCCCATTCCGATTCCAGGACGAGCGAGTCCCCGCGATAGCGCCTACGGTCGGCCGGAGGCGGCTCGCCTCCGGTCGCGTGCGCGGGACCCAACCGCCAGAAACCGTGTTCCTCGGTCCCCAGCAGCCCCGCGAAGACCGCATGGGAGTCGAAGCGCGGCAGACACATCCAGTCCACCGAGCCGTCCCGGCCGACGAGGGCTGCGGTCTGCATGTCCCCGATGAGTGCGTAATCCTCGATGCGCCCAGCCACGTGCTTCTCCAGTCGAACTGCGGCTACGCCCCCATGGGACGTGCGTATTTCCGTCCTGCCCAATCGAGTGTCCGAGCAGGATACGACGGAGCGATGTCATCCGCCCCGCGGTCGCCGCAGGAGGTCTGCGCCGAAGGGGTGAGGTTCATGAGACGCCGCTCACCTGCTGCGACCCCACTGTCACCGTAGGCCCCACACCCCCGGTTTACGGAAGACGCCCGAATGACAGAGAAGCGTTGGAACACGATGCCCGAAAGCCGTGAGGCGCGGGGGAAAGTCGGCGGAAGACAGGGGCCGGACAGGGGTAGGGGGTACCGCGGGCGCGTCGGGTACTGGGGTCGGAAGCGGGAACTCCCGGCGGCTCGACGGGGACGAGAGGGGGACGGCCGGGGGTGAGCCGGGGGGCCGCCGGGGTCAGCGGAGGGGCCGGCGGAGGCGACGGCGCGGCAGCGCGCGGCGCTCCGTGCGGCACGGTCCCCGGCAGGCGCTGTTACCCTGGTAGCCCGTGGACCGGTGGGCACGCGTTCTCGAATTCTCGGTACGACAGCCCCCCGAACCCGCAGCGACGGCACCCCCGAGCATCCAAGCCGGGGCGCCGGTGCGCACCCCACCTCGCGACCACGGGAGCCCCCTCTTGGCATTGCCGCCCAAATCCATGACGACCAAGCACCTCTTCGTCACCGGGGGTGTCGCCTCCTCCCTCGGCAAGGGGCTCACCGCCTCCAGCCTGGGGGCTCTGCTCAAGGCGCGGGGCCTGCGGGTCACGATGCAGAAGCTCGACCCCTACCTCAACGTCGACCCCGGCACGATGAACCCCTTCCAGCACGGTGAGGTCTTCGTCACGAACGACGGAGCCGAGACCGACCTGGACATCGGCCACTACGAACGCTTCCTGGACGTCGATCTCGACGCCTCGGCGAACGTCACCACCGGCCAGGTCTACTCCTCGGTGATCGCCAAGGAGCGGCGCGGTGAGTACCTGGGCGACACCGTCCAGGTCATCCCGCACATCACCAACGAGATCAAGCACCGCATCCGCCGCATGGCCACGGACGACGTGGACGTCGTGATCACCGAGGTCGGCGGCACCGTCGGCGACATCGAGTCGCTGCCCTTCTTGGAGGCCGTACGTCAGACCCGGCACGAGGTCGGCCGCGACAACGTCTTCGTCGTGCACATCTCGCTGCTCCCCTACATCGGCCCCTCCGGCGAGCTGAAGACCAAGCCCACCCAGCACTCGGTCGCGGCGCTGCGCAACATCGGCATCCAGCCCGACGCGATCGTGCTGCGCGCCGACCGCGACGTGCCCGTCTCCATCAAGCGCAAGATCTCCCTGATGTGCGACGTGGACGACGACGCCGTCGCGGTGTGCAAGGACGCCCCGTCGATCTACGACATCCCGAAGGTGCTGCACACCGAGGGCCTCGACGCGTACGTCGTGCGGAAGCTGGGCCTCCCCTTCCGGGACGTGGACTGGACACAGTGGGACGACCTGCTGCGCCGCGTCCACGAGCCCGACCACGAGGTGACGGTCGCCCTCGTCGGCAAGTACATCGACCTGCCCGACGCCTACCTCTCGGTCACCGAGGCCGTACGCGCGGGCGGCTTCGCCAACAACGCGCGGGTCCGCATCAAGTGGGTCACCTCCGACGACTGCCGCACACCGGACGGCGCCAAGAAGCAGCTCGGCGACTGCGACGCGGTCTGCATCCCCGGCGGCTTCGGCGACCGCGGCGTGGAGGGCAAGGTTCAGGCCATCACCTACGCGCGGGAGAACAAGGTCCCGCTGCTCGGCCTCTGCCTCGGCCTCCAGTGCATCGTCATCGAGGCCGCGCGCAACCTCGCGGGCATCCCCGACGCGAACTCCACCGAGTTCGACCAGGGCACGGCCCACCCTGTGATCTCCACCATGGAGGAGCAGCTCGACATCGTCGCAGGTGAGGGCGACATGGGCGGCACCATGCGGCTGGGCATGTACCCGGCCAAGCTGGCCGAAGGCTCCATCGTGCGCGAGGTCTACGGCGGCGAGCCCTACGTGGAGGAGCGCCACCGCCACCGCTACGAGGTGAACAACCACTACCGCGGCGAGCTGGAGAAGAAGGGCGGCATCGTCTTCTCGGGCACGTCGCCCGACAACAAGCTCGTGGAGTACGTGGAGTACCCGCGCGAGGTGCACCCCTACCTCGTCGCCACACAGGCCCACCCCGAGCTGCGCTCCCGCCCCACCCGGCCGCACCCCCTCTTCGCCGGTCTCGTCAAGGCCGCCGTCCAGCGCCAGCAGGGCGCGGGCGTAGCCTCGGACGCCGGGTCCGAACCCGTGGAGGGCTGAGCACAGATGACCGAGCACATCGTCGACACCCCGCAGGAGTGGGAGGTCACCGCGACCGCGGTGCCTTTCGAAGGGGCGAAGACCAGCGTCCGCACGGACGACGTCGTGATGCCGGACGGCACCGTGGTGCGCCGCGACTACCAGGTGCACCCCGGGTCCGTCGCGGTCCTCGCGCTGGACGACGCGGGGCGCGTGCTGGTGCTGAGCCAGTACCGGCACCCCGTGCGGCACAAACTGTGGGAGATCCCCGCCGGGCTGCTCGACATCCCCGGCGAGAACCCGCTGCACGCGGCGCAGCGCGAGCTGTACGAGGAAGCGCACGTCAAGGCCGAGGACTGGCGTGTGCTGACCGACGTCTTCACGACGCCGGGCGGCTGCGACGAGGCGGTACGGATCTTTCTCGCGCGGGAGCTGTCCGAGGCGGAGGGCGAGCGGTTCGAGGTCTCCGAGGAGGAGGCGGACATGGAGCTGGCCCGGGTGCCGCTCGCGGATCTCGTCCGCGGGGCGCTGGCGGGTGAGCTGCACAACAACTGTCTCGTGGTCGGGGCGCTCTCGCTGAGCGCCGCGCTCGCGGGCGACGGCGTCGACGCCCTCCGCCCCGCGTCAGCGCCTTGGCCGGCCCGCCCCTTCGCAGCCTGACGGCCCCTTCGCGGGGTGCGGAAGGAAACGGGGGGTGCCCCTTCACCGGGTTGCGCCCCTTCACGGGGTGCGGGGTGACGGCCACACGGGGTGCCCGCTTCTTGTAGGGGTGCGCCTTGGCTGGTGCCCCTTTGGGGTTCGTTCGCGTGCTGGGGTCCGGTGGCACAGGTTGTGCCCACCCGTCCCGCCTTGCGGGACGATTGCCCACAACAGTTTTGGCGCCGTTGCCCGGCGGGGCGCTGTCGTGTGGCTTGGCGTCGTGTTCGGCTGCCTGGCCGGTGGCTTCGGCGCGGCGTATGGACCGGTACGTCGCGGCTGGCGCCGCGTGATTCATGGTTTCGGCCGTGGTTATGGGGTGCGTGTGTGGTGGGGGTCGGCGCCGCGCCGGGGTGTCTCCTCGGGCGTAAAGGTCTCACTTTGGCTTTCGGCCGGTGACTTGCTCGCCCTGCGGGGACCCCCCGCCACACCACCTCCCACCCGGTGGCCAACCTTCGGCCGACGCCAATTGTTGTGGGCAGGCGTTCCGCAGGGCGAGGGGGCACCTCCCAGCGGTAGCTGGGGGAGGGTGGGCACAACCCACCCACCGGCCCGCAGCACGCCGACGAAACCCCAGGGGGCACCCCGGGGCTGCGCACCTCCGCGAAGGGGGGTGGAGATTGGCCGACCCGGAGTGGCAGTGGGCCACCGGCGGGACGGGGACGCGGTGGGGTGTCCCCGCAGGTCGAGACGAACGACGGCGGAAAGCCGAAAACGAAAGCTTCACGCCGAGGAGACACCCCGGCGCGGCACCGGACACCCCCCACCCACACACCCCACACGGCCACCGGCACAAGCCAAGAACCACGCGGCGCCAGCCGCGAACAACCGGGACCACACGCCGCGCCGAAGCCACCCACCCGCACCCGGAAACGGCGAACCCCACAACGCAGGGACGCCCCCACTGGCGACGGCGCCAAATGTTGTGGGCAATCGTCCCGCTGGCGGGACGGGTGGGCACAACCCGTGCCACCGGACCCCAGCACGCGAACGAACCCCAAAGGGGCACCAGCCAAGGCGCACCCCCACAAGAACCGGGCACCCCGTGTGGCGGTCAACCTCGTACCCCGTGAAGGGGCGCAACCCGGTGAAGGGGCACCCCCCGTTTCCTTCCGCACCCCGCGAAGGGGACCCGCTGATCCGATGCAGTGATTTTCGGCCCGGTCGCGGGCCCCGCGCTCCAAGCCCGACCGCACCCGGTGAACTACGCTCGGTGCGTTCCGCGCAGACGCAGGTGGACGGGAGCGTAACCCGTGACGGATCAGGCGGTGCAGCACACAGACGCGAGGCACGAGGCGGCCTCGGAGGCGGCCCCGGATCCGGCCGGGACGCCAGTCCTGGCCACCAGTGCGACCGGTCGGCTCCCGGATCAGGTGCCGGACCAGGCCACGGAACCGGGCCCCGGGTCCGGGCCCGGCCCGAAGAGGGGGCCGGCCCCCGCCCGTACACCGGGTACAGCGCACCACCCCGCACCGCGCCCCCGCGAGGACTTCGTGGGCAGGGCCCGCGAGCTGCGGGAACTGCGGGCCGACATCGAGCGCGCCGGCCTGCACACGCTCTCGGGCCGCCCCTCCCCGCACAGCCGCGTCCTCCTCATCGCGGGCCGCCCGGGCTCGGGCCGCACCGCGCTGGCGGAGGAGTTCGTGCGGCGCAACGCCGACCGCTGGCCCGGCGGCGTGCTGCGGGCCCGCCTGACGGATCCGGGCGGCGTCCCCGTACCCCCGGAACGCACGGCCCGCGACCTCCTCGCCGCACTCGGCGCGGCGCCCGCCCCCGCCGGGGCGGACGAGGACGAGCTGTACGAGGCGCTGCGCGAAGCGCTCGGCAAGCGGCGCGTGCTGCTGCTCCTCGACGACGTCGCCTCGCCCGAGCAACTGCTCGACCTGCTGCCGGACACCCGCGACTGCCTTGTCGTCGCGGTGGGCGCGGGCCCGCTGACCGGCGTCCCTGACGTCCGTCCTTGCACGGTCGGCGGACTCGACCGCACGGCCGCTGTCCAACTGCTCGCGCGGCGCTCGGGCTCCGCGCCCCGCATCACCGTGGACCCGCGCAGCGCGGAGGCGCTGGCGGAGTCGTGCGGGGATCTGCCCGCCGCGCTCGCGCTGGCGGGCGGGTGGCTGGCCTCCAGGACCAAGCTGTCGGTCGCGGACGCGGCCAGGCGGCTCGCGGGCGCCCCCCAGTCGGATCCGCTGGAGCGGGCCTTCCGGCTGGTCTACGACTCGCTTCCGCAGACCGCCGCGCGCATGCTGCGCCTGCTCACTCTGGCCCCGGCCGGTTTCGTCGACACGCACACGGCCTCGGCCCTGGCGGGCTGCTCGGTCGGCGTGGCGCGTTCCACGCTGGACGAGTTCGTGAAGCTGGGCCTGCTGCACCCCGTACGTGCGCAAGACGATCCGCACGACGCCCCGCACGACGCCCCTCACGGCGAGCGCAAGGACCGCGCCCCGGCCGTCGAGACGGCGGCGGGGCCCCACTACGCCCTGCCGCCCTGTCTCGACCCCCCGCTGCGCGCCCTGCTGGCGCAGCAGGAGCGGCAGGGCGAGGTGCTGCTGGCGCGGGCGCGGATGCTGGAGCGGACCGTACGGCAGCTCCAGGCGTGCCACGCCGTCACGCGCCCGGAGGGCTCCGCCGCGCGCGAGCAGTTCGAGGGCATGCCCCGTGCGTTGCGCTTCGCGTCGGCGGCCGAGGCCGGTGAGTGGCTGGAGGTGCGGCGGCCCGCGCTGCTGGCCGCCGCGCGGCTCGCGGTGGACGAGGGCGGCGGCGAGCTGGACACCCTGGCCCGCAGGCTGATCTCCGCGCTGGCCCGTGCCTTCGACGCGCACCGCACCCCCGAGGCGGCGGCGCCTGAGCTGTACCGGCTGCACGAGCTGGTCCTCGGCGTGGCCGAGCGCGGCGGGCTGCACCGCGAGCACGCTGCGGCGCTGCTCAACCTGGGCGATCTCGACGCGCACACGGGCAGGCTCACGCAGGCCGTCACCCGCTACCGCGCGGCGCTCGACGCCTCCCGGGCCGACGGCAAGGACGGTCCGGCGACGGGCCGCGCGCTGGAGTCGATCGGCGGCACCTACGCGGAGCTGGGCGACTGGGCGCGCGCGGCCGACTGGTACGGCAGGGCGCTCGCGCTGCGGCTGACGAACGGCGAGCGGGAGGCGGCGGCGCGGCTGCACGGCCGCATCGGGGCCGTGCACACCTTCGGCGGCCGGTTCGGGGACGCGCTGCGCGAGTGGCGGGCCGCCGCCGCGGCATTCCGCAGGCTGCGGGATCCGCAGGCGCACGCGCGGGCGCTGAGCGAGGTGGCGCGGGTCCAGGAGTACGCGGGCCGCCCGCAGGAGTCGCTGCGCATCTGCCGTCTGGCGCTGAACGCGGCCAAGCGCGCCAAGGACGGGCGCCTTGAGGGGGCGCTGCGGCTGCGGCTGGCCGACGCCTGCGAGCGGGTGGGCGAGACGGCCGAGGCCCGCGAGCACAGGGCGGAGGCGGAACGCCTGCTGGGAGGGCCCGGGGGCGAGGGTGCGCGCACCGATGGTGGCGACCCGGCGACCCGCAGTCGTAACACTGAGGGAGCCTGCGAAACCCATAGTCAATCCAAGAAAGATTGACCCTTTACAAGGCTGGACAGCTCAGGATCCTTCATTAGACTGGCTGAGCCGAGGCCGTCCCGGTCGCTTCCGGCATTCCCCCTATGTGCCCTGATGAGGTGGGATGCGCCCGGCTCCCTGCCTTCTTCGGAAGTCTTCTGAAGCCCCGAGACCCCCAGATTCAAGGACCGTGATCGACGTGAAGGTCGGCATCCCCCGCGAGGTCAAGAACAACGAGTTCCGCGTGGCCATCACCCCGGCCGGGGTGCACGAGCTGGTGCGCAACGGCCACCAGGTCTACGTGGAGCAGGGCGCTGGAACGGGCTCGTCCATCGCGGACGAGGAGTACGTCTCCGCGGGCGCCGGCATCCTGGCCACGGCCGATGAGGTGTGGGCCACCGCCGATCTGCTGCTCAAGGTGAAGGAGCCGGTCGCGGAGGAGTACCACCGCCTGCGCAAGGATCAGACGCTCTTCACGTATCTGCACCTCGCCGCCTCCCGCGAGTGCACCGACGCGCTGCTGGAGTCGGGCACCACGGCCATCGCCTACGAGACCGTCGAGACGGCGGGCCGTCAGCTTCCGCTGCTCGCCCCGATGTCCGAGGTCGCGGGCCGCATCGCTCCCCAGGTCGGCGCGTACCACCTGATGGCCTCGGCCGGTGGCCGCGGCGTGCTGCCCGGCGGCGTGCCCGGCGTCCACGCGGGCCGCGCCGTCGTCATCGGCGGCGGCGTGTCCGGCTGGAACGCCACCCAGATCGCCATCGGCCTGGGCTTCCATGTGACGCTGCTGGACAAGGACATCAGCAAGCTGCGCGAGGCCGACAAGATCTTCGGCACCAAGGTGCGCACCGTCACCTCGAACGCGTACGAGCTGGAGCGCGCGGTCATGGAGGCCGACCTCGTCGTGGGCGCCGTGCTGATCCCCGGCGCCAAGGCGCCGAAGCTCGTCACCAACGAGCTGGTGTCGCGCATGAAGCCGGGAAGTGTCCTTGTCGACATCGCGATCGATCAGGGCGGCTGCTTCGAAGATTCGCGTCCGACGACGCACGCGCAGCCGACGTTCAAGGTGCACGACTCGGTCTTCTACTGCGTCGCGAACATGCCGGGCGCGGTGCCCAACACCTCGACCCACGCGCTGACGAACGCCACGCTGCCCTACATCGTCGAGCTGGCGAACCGGGGCTGGCGCGAGGCGCTGCGCCGTGACGCCGCGCTGGCCAAGGGCCTCAACACGCATGACGGCGAGGTCGTCTACGGGCCCGTCGCCGAGGCGCACGGGCTGCCGAGCCGCGATCTCACCTCGCTGCTGGGCTGATCGACCGCGGCTCGGCCGCAGCCCGGAAGCCGACCCGGTGCGTCGCGGTCAACCCGACGCGTCAACGTCGGCAACATCACGTCACCGGCCGGACCTTGCCGTGCGAGGTTCGGCCGGTGGCGTAACCGATGGCACACCGCCGACCCTGTGGCCATGGCTCAACTCGCCTTGAACGTCACACTCTCACCGTTTTGCCCACCCGGGAAACGGGTCCGAGTGCCCTCTGTGCCTCTTGACATCAGGGTGTTGACTTGCCGACACATCGTGCCGTCTCCGGCGGATTGTGTTGCTGTGAACCGCCGACACGCCATAGAGTCGCCAACCGTCGGCATGGTGTCACGCTGACCTGTCTAGAAGTTTCCTGGTCACCAAGGAGGTAGGACGACTTGTGAATGAGTCGACATTTTCTCCCGGGGGTGGTCAACCAGGAGCGCCTGCGAGGGACCGGGGTCCCTCGGGGCCCGAGGCTGTCGGCTCCGTCGCCGTCCGCACCTTCGCATCCCGTCAGAACTCCACACCGAACACGACAGCCCACCAGAGCATGGACGGCCACCACGTGAACGCCATGGCCGGGGACCCCGCGGGCGGCCAGTCCGCCGAGCGCGTCGCCGACTACAGTGACCCGAAGTACGCCGTTCCGCACGGCGAGCTGCCCGAGGGGCACTTCTACGACCCCGACGCGGAGTACGAGCCGGACCCCGAGTACGCGGCCACCCTCGCGCCCGACGCCGCGCGTCAGCGCCGCGAGCGCGTCGGCCCGACCGGGCGCCCCCTCCCGTACTTCCCGATCCCCGGACCCGTCAACGAGCACGGCCCGGCGAAGATCATCGCGATGTGCAACCAGAAGGGCGGCGTCGGCAAGACGACGTCGGCCATCAACCTGGGCGCCGCGCTCGCCGAGTACGGACGCCGGGTGCTGCTCGTCGACTTCGACCCGCAGGGCGCGCTCTCCGTGGGCCTCGGCGTGAACCCGATGGAGCTGGACCTCACCGTCTACAACCTGCTCATGGAGCGGGGGCTCGCGCCCGACGAGGTGCTGCTGAAGACGGCGGTCGCGGGGATGGACCTGCTTCCCAGCAATATCGACTTGTCGGCCGCCGAGGTCCAGTTGGTCAGCGAGGTGGCGCGTGAGTCGACACTTCAGCGCGCCCTGGGCCCGCTGCTGAACGACTACGACTTCATCGTCATCGACTGCCAGCCCTCGCTGGGCCTGCTCACGGTCAACGCGCTGACGGCCGCGCACAAGGTGATCGTGCCGCTGGAGTGCGAGTTCTTCGCGCTGCGCGGTGTGGCCCTGCTGACCGAGACGATCGAGAAGGTGCAGGAGCGGCTCAACCCGGAACTGGAGCTCGACGGCATCCTCGCGACGATGTACGACTCGCGCACCGTGCACAGCCGCGAGGTCCTGGCGCGGGTGGTGGAGGCGTTCGACAACCACGTCTACCACACGGTCATCGGCCGCACCGTCCGCTTCCCCGAGACCACCGTCGCCGGTGAGCCGATCACGACGTACGCCTCCAACTCCGTCGGTGCCGCCGCCTACCGCCAGCTCGCCAGGGAGGTGCTCGCCCGGTGCCACGCCGAGTGAGTCTGCCGGCAGCCGACGAACTGTTCCGTACCACCGGGGGATCCGCCGTCCAGCCCTCGGCCCCCCAGCAGGAGAACCAGACCAACGGTGAGGCACCCCCGCACGGCGGCGGCGGGCCCCGGGGGGGCGCCCGGGGGGGCGGCCCCCCCCCCCCGGGGCCCGGGGGGGGGGGGGTAAAAAAAAAACAGCCCCCCAGACCCCCCAACATAGGGGA
>NZ_JBSHAO010000091.1:11569-21067 GCF_053611545.1 Streptomyces sp. NPDC054796
TTTCCTACCCCCGGGGGCACCCCCCGCCAACCCCCCGCCCCCCCCGCCGCAAAACCACACCACCGGGGCGCCCCCCCCCCCGGGCGGCGCGGCACCCGGCCCGGCCCCGGGTCCGGGCCCCCGCCCCGGACGGGTACCGGGGCCAGCGGCCGAGCCCGGCGCGAGCACGGGCACGGGGACGACGGGCGCGGGGCACGGGGACGACGCGCACACGCCCTCGGACGAGGACGCCGAGTCCCCGTCCGCCGGTGGCACCTCCTCGGGCTCCGGGACGGGCCCGGGGGCGACGGGCGACGAACACGGCGGCCGGGAAGCCCGGGAAAGCCAGGGGAAGCGTCAGCCGCAGCGGCAGAACTCCGTTCCGGCGCAGGGCACGGGACCCGGCCAGGGCCAGGCCCAGCGGCACGGCCAGCTCCAGGGCCAGCAGGGTCTGGGCAACGGCACGTCCGAGGGGCGGCGCTCCGTCGCCCAGGCGGCGGCGCAAGGCGCGGCACAGGGCGTCCAGTCCCCGCAGTCGCAGTCTCCGTCGCAGGCGTCCCAGGGCCAGGGCCAGGCAGGTCCGGGGTCCTCGGCCGCCGCGCGCGGCCAGGCCAAGGGGAGGCAGGCCGCGGGCGGTTCGACGGCCAGGCGTGGCCGCGGGGCCAACCGCAGGCCCAGCGGGCGCGAGCGCCACGACGAGAAGATCACGGTCTATGTCTCCGCCGAGGAGCTGATGGACCTGGAGCACGCGCGGCTCGTGCTGCGCGGCGAGCACGGGCTTGCCGTCGACCGCGGCCGTATCGTCCGCGAGGCGGTCGCCGTGGTCCTCGCCGACCTCGAATCGCGGGGCGACGCGAGCATCCTCGTACGCCGCCTGCGGGGACGCTGAGCGGGTCCGGGCCTAGGCCCTGTCTGACAATTCCCGTCTGGCCCGCGACCCCCGGCACGCACGTCCGCTGCGTTGTCGAACCGACCGAGCAGCCCACTGCGAGGACGGCGCCAATTGTCTGACAGGACCTAGCGCCGGGCGGCCGTTGACCGGCCGTGCCGCCGCCGTCGGCGGCGGTGGTTGCCAGTACGCTGCCCGCGATGTCCACTCCTGACGACTACGCGGAGCCCCCGTCCAGAGCCGCACGCCGCCCCCTGGGCCGGGGCCCGGGCGCGTTCCCCGCGGCTCCGGAGGGTGAGGGCGAGCCGGAGCGCGCACCGGAACCGGCTCCCGAGCCGGAGCCCGAGCCCGAGCCGGTCGTCACCGTCCCCGCACCGTCCGAGCCGGTACCGGCGGAGGCCCCCGCTCCCGTGGCGGAGGAGCCCGAGAGAGAGCCCGAGGGCGAGTCCCCTCCCGAGAACGAACCCGCGCCCGCGCCCGCCCCCGCCGCTCCCGAACCGGAGCCGGAACCGGACGACGGGCGGTTCAAGGTCGTGCTCGACAACTTCGAGGGGCCCTTCGACCTGCTCCTCCAGCTCATCTCCAAGCACAAGCTGGACGTCACCGAGGTCGCACTGTCCAAGGTCACCGACGAGTTCATGGCGTACATCCACGCGATGGGCCCCGACTGGGACCTGGACCAGACGACGGAGTTCCTCGTCGTCGCCGCGACGCTGCTCGATCTGAAGGCCGCGCGACTGCTGCCCACGGCGGAGGTCGAGGACGAGGCGGACCTCGCGCTGCTGGAGGCGCGGGACCTGCTGTTCGCGCGGCTGCTCCAGTACCGCGCGTACAAGGAGATCGCCGGAATCTTCGCGCGGCGGCTGGCCGACGAGTCGCGGCGCTACCCCCGTACCGTCGGCCTGGAGCCGCACCACGCGGAGCTGCTGCCCGAGGTCGTCATCAGCATCGGGGCCGAGGGCTTCGCCAGGCTCGCGGTGAAGGCGATGCAGCCGAAGCCGAAGCCGCAGGTGTACGTCGAGCACATCCACGCGCCCCTGGTCAGCGTCAGGGAGCAGGCCGAGGTGGTCGTGGCGCGGCTGCGGGAGCTGGGCGAGGTGAGCTTCCGGACGCTGACCGAGGACGCGCCGGACACCCTCACCGTCGTCGCCCGCTTCCTGGCCCTCCTGGAGCTGTACCGCGAGCGTGCCGTAGCGCTGGAGCAGGAGGAAGCGCTGGGGGACCTCGTCGTGCGCTGGAGCGGGGGCGAGGCCGAGGCGGCGGAGGAGCTGGTGTCCGACGAGTTCGACCAGGGCCCGCAGCCGCTGCGGGACGGGCGGGACGAGCGGGACGGGCGCGACGAGCCGGAAGCACGGGACGACGACGAGGGAGGACGCGCATGAGCGAGGAGACGTACGAGCTTCCGGAGCCCGCGGGGACCGAGCCCACGGGCGAGGCGCGGGCTGGATCCCTGGCCGACTCCTCGGCCGAGCCCCCCGCAGGGGCCAGCGCGGTCGCCGAGCTGGAGCTGAAGCCCGCGCTGGAGGCCGTCCTGATGGTCGTCGACGAGCCCGCGACCGAGGAGCACCTCGCGAAGGTGCTCCAGCGCCGCCGCCGCGAGATCTCGGACGCGCTGCGCGAGCTGGAGGACGAGTACGCGCGCCAGGGCCGCGGCTTCGAGCTGCGCCTCGTGGCCGGGGGCTGGCGCTTCTACACCCGGGCCGAGTACGCCGACGCCGTCGAGAGCTTCGTCCTCGACGGCCAGCAGGCGCGGCTCACACAGGCTGCGCTGGAGACGCTGGCCGTCGTGGCGTACCGGCAGCCGGTGAGCCGGTCACGGGTCTCGGCGGTGCGCGGAGTGAACTGCGACGGGGTCATGCGGACCCTCCTCCAGCGGGGTCTGGTGGAGGAGGCGGGCACGGAACCCGAGACAGGTGCGATCCTGTACAGGACGACGCATTACTTTCTGGAGCGGATGGGCCTGCGCGGCCTGGACGAGCTTCCGGAACTGGCGCCCTTCCTCCCAGAGGCCGAGGCCGTCGAGGGGGACTCCCAGGAAGGCATGCCGTCGTTCGACGTAGACGACAGCGGCGACGACCCCCAGACGACGGAACATTGATGCGAAGCAGCGGCAGGAACACCGGCGGTAACCGCGATTACCGGGGCGCGGGCAACAAGCGCGACGACAAGCAGCAGCGTGCGGGCCGACCCCGTCCGGAAGAGCGCCGCTACGACCAGGACGGTGGCCGCCCTGGTGCGGGGCAGTCCCGTTCCGGCGGCGGCCCCTCCCGTTCCGGCGGCGGACAGGGCGGCTCGGGCGGCGGCGCGGGCTCGGGCTCCGGGGCCCGTAAGGGCGCGTCGGCGCCGAAGGGCGCGCGGACCGGCGGCAAGGGCGGGCCCGGCGGCCCCAAGGGCGGCCCCAAGAGCGGCCCCAAGGGCGGCTCCAGGAGCGGCGCGCCCTCCGGAGGCGGTCGGGGCGGCCCGCAGGGCTCCGGGGGCTCTCAGGGCGGCCAGGGCGGTCCGAAGGGGCCGCGCGGCGGCCCCGGCGGCTCGCAGGGCGCTCCGAAGGGCCCGAAGAGCGCGGCGCGGAACGTCACCAAGAGCGGCGCCCCCAAGGCGCGCGCCCGCAGGGCCTCGGCACCGGCGCGGCCCCGCGAGTACGACGCGCAGATCGAGGAGCGCAACAGGGCCCGGCACAGCAAGCCCGCGCTCCAGCTCCCCAAGACCTTCGGCGAGGTCGACGGCGAACGGCTCCAGAAGGTGCTCGCCCGCGCGGGCATGGGCTCGCGCCGCGCCTGCGAGGAGCTGATCGAACAGGCCAGGGTCGAGGTGAACGGCCAGGTCATCCTGGAGCAGGGCCTGCGCGTCGACGCGCAGAAGGACGAGATCAAGGTCGACGGGCTGACCATCGCCACGCAGTCCTACCTCTTCTTCGCGCTGAACAAGCCCGCGGGCGTCGTCGCGTCGATGGAGGACCCGGACGGGCGCCAGTGCCTGGGCGACTACGTCCAGAACCGGGAGACCCGGCTCTTCCACGTCGGCCGCCTGGACACCGAGACCGAGGGCCTCATCCTGCTCACCAACCACGGCGAGCTGTCCCACCGGCTGACCCACCCCCGGTACGGCGTGAAGAAGACCTATCTGGCGGCCATCCAGGGCCCGCTGCCGCGCGATCTGGGCAAGCGGCTCAAGGAGGGCATCAAGCTGGACGACGGGTACGCGCGTGCCGACCACTTCAAGGTCGTCGAGAACACGGGCAAGAACTACCTCGTCGAGGTCTCCCTCCACGAGGGCCGCAAGCACATCGTGCGGCGCATGCTGGCCGAGGCGGGCTTCCCCGTCGACAAGCTGGTGCGCACCCGCTTCGGGCCCATCGCGCTGGGCGACCAGAAGTCCGGCTGGCTGCGGCGCATGACCAACACGGAGGTCGGGATGCTGATGAACGAGGTCGGCCTCTGAGCGGTGCCGGTCTCCGAGGGGCCGGGACCCGGCCCCTCGGGAACGTCGGGAACGTCGGGAACGTCAGGACCAGAGCGCCAGTGACACCGCGCGGCCGTCCTCGTCGCGCCGGACCTCCAGTATCCCGACGACGGCGGTCCGGTTGACGCGGCCGTAGACGTGGGGCCAGGGCTCCCAGCGGACGCGGGCCTCCAGCTTGTGCTCGTCGATCATCAGGGCCATCACGGGGCCCGCCGTCCCACGGAAGCGCGCGTCGGCCTCCGCCAGCGCCGCCTGCTCGTCGGGGGCGCAGGCGACGAAGCCGTCGTCCGTGAGGGCGGCCGGGGCGAACGGGCGGTCGGGGGCGACCAGCCAGTCGTCGAGCGGCGCCACGAGGAAGATCATGCCTCCCTGTCTAGCGTCTCAGTGTGCGGTCCCGAGGGACATCCGCGCGCGGACACGCTTACGCTGGTCGCCGCGGTGCCGAGCCGCGACGAGCACGGCAGGAACACGAGCGGGAGCGGAGCGAACACGTGGCGGTACGAGCGGTACGGGGCGCCGTCCAGTTGGACCGGGACGAGTCCGGGCACATGCACGAGCGGGTCTCCGAGCTGATCACGACTGTCCTGGAGCGCAACGCCCTGACGCCCGACGATCTGATCAGCGTCTGGTTCACGGCCACTCCCGACCTGCACAGCGACTTCCCGGCGGCTGCCGCGCGTAAGCTCGGGATCGTGGACGTTCCGCTGATCTGCGCCCAGGAACTGGAGATCGAGGGCGCCATGCCGCGCGTGGTGCGCGTGCTCGCGCACATAGAGACCGAGCTGTCCAAGCAGGACGTCAGCCACGTCTACCTCGGCGCCGCCGCCGCGCTCCGCAAGGACATCGCCCAGTAATGCGCACAGCCCTCGTCCTCGGCACCGGACTCATCGGCACCTCGGCCGCGCTCGTCCTCGCGGCGCGCGGGGTGCGGGTGCATCTGCGTGACCACGAGCCGGAGCGGGCCCGCACGGCCGCTTCCCTGGGCGCGGGCACCCTGGACGAGCCCGAGGGCCCCGTCGACCTGGCGATCGTGGCCGTGCCGCCCACGCACATCGCCGCCGTCGTCGCCGAGGCGCAGGGCCAGGGGCTGGCGCGCGGTTACATCGACGTCGGCAGCGTGAAGGGCGGCCCGCTCGGGGAGCTGGAGCAGCTCGGCTGCGATCTGTCGACGTACCTCGGCACCCACCCCATGGCGGGCCGAGAGCAGAGCGGCCCGCTCGCCGCGGCCGGCGACCTCTTCGAGGGCCGCCCCTGGGTGCTGACCCCGACGGCGGCCACGGACACCGCGGTGCTCAACCTCGCGCTGGAGCTGGTCGCGCTGTGCGGAGGGGTGCCGGTGGTGATGGACGCCGACGCGCACGACCGCGCCGTCGCGCTCGTCTCGCACACCCCGCAGTTGCTGTCCAGCATGGTCGCGGCCCGCCTGGAGAGCGCCGACGAGACGGCCGTACGCCTCTGCGGCCAGGGCATCCGTGATGTGACCCGGATCGCGGCCTCCGACCCCGCGATGTGGGTGGAGATCCTCTCGGCCAACCCGGGGCCCGTCGCCGACATCCTCGCCGAGGTGGCGGGGGATCTGGACGAGACGGTGCGGGCGCTGCGCGCGCTGGAGTCCGCCGACCTGGAGAAGCGCGGCGGCGGCGTGGACGGCATCGAGCGGATGCTGCGCCGGGGCAACGCGGGCCGCACGCGGGTGCCGGGCAAGCACGGCCAGGCCCCCGCCGCCTACGAGACGGTCGCGGTGCTCATCAGCGACCAGCCGGGCGAGCTGTCGCGGATCTTCGCGGACGCGGGAGCGGCCGGGGTGAACATCGAGGACGTACGGATCGAGCACTCCACGGGCCAGCAGGCCGGACATGTGCAGATCATGGTCGAGCCCGGCGCCGTGCGGATGCTCAAGGCGGCCCTGCGGGAGCGGGGCTGGTCCATCCGCCAGGAGTGATCGCGGGGCCGGGCCCGTTCCCGGGACCTGGCCGGCGCCCGTGACCACCGTGTGAGCGGTGGGGCGGCGGGGGCCGCACCGGTTTCCCGATGTCGGCTCCTCGCGTGAGGCAGGTAGCCTTGGGCGGGGCCATTCGGCCCTCGCGCTCCTGCCCGTGTTTCGAGAAAGGTCACCCCCACCGTGTCTGTAGTGATTGTCGCCATCGACGGCCCCTCCGGCACGGGCAAGTCCAGCACGTCGAAGGCGGTCGCGGCCAAGCTGGGGCTGAGCTACCTGGACACTGGTGCGCAGTACCGCGCGATCACCTGGTGGATGCTGAACAACGGCGTCGACGTGAACGACGCGGACGCCGTGGCCGCCGCCGCGGGCAAGCCCTCGATCGTCTCCGGCACGGACCCGGCCGAGCCCACGATCTTCGCCGACGGGCAGGACGCCTCGGGCCCCATCCGTACGCAGGAGGTCACCGCGGCGGTCAGCGCCGTCAGCGCCGTGCCCGAGGTGCGCACCCTGATCACCGAGCTTCAGCGCACCATCGCGGCCGAGGCCGAGCGCGGCATCGTCGTCGAGGGCCGGGACATCGGCACCACCGTCCTGCCGGACGCCGATCTCAAGGTCTTCCTCACCGCCTCGGCCGAGGCCAGGGCGGCCCGGCGCAGCGGGGAGCTGAAGGGCAAGGAGGCCACCGACCTCGGCGCCACGCGCGAGGCACTGGCCAAGCGCGACCAGGCCGACTCCAGCCGTAAGACCTCCCCGCTCAAGAAGGCCGACGACGCGGTCGAGGTGGACACCACCGAGCTGTCCCTGGACCAGGTCATCGAGTGCGTCGTCACCCTGATCGACAAGGCGGCGACGGAGAAGGCGGCCCGCGAGCAGGCCGCTGAGGACCAGAAGGCGGGGCAGGCCGCCACGTGACCGGCAAGGCAGAACCTGCCCCCGTGCCCAGCGCGCGCGGGGCCGCGACGGGGCGGCGCATCGGCATCGGGCTGATGTACGGGCTGTGGAAGCCCCGCGTCCTGGGCGCCTGGCGGGTGCCGCCGACGGGGCCCGCGATACTGGCGGTCAACCACTCCCACAACATCGACGGCCCGATGCTGATGGGCACGGCCCCCAGGCCCGTGCACTTCCTGATCAAGGCGGAGGCGTTCGTCGGCCCCCTCGACCCCTTCCTGACGGGCATCGGCCAGGTCAAGGTCGACCGCACCACCGCCGACCGCGCCGCCATCGGCAACGCGCTCGGCGTGCTGGAGCGGGGCGGGGTGCTCGGCATCTTCCCGGAGGGCACCAGGGGCGAGGGCGACTTCGCCTCGCTCCGCTCGGGCCTCGCGTACTTCGCCGTACGCTCGGGGGCGCCCGTCGTCCCCGTGGCCGTGCTGGGCAGCGCCGAGCGGCGCTCCCGGCTGATAGGGGCCCTGCCGCCGCTGCGCAGCAGGGTCGATGTCGTCTTCGGCGACCCGTTCGAGGCGGGGGACGGCAGCGGGCGGCGCACCAGGGCGGCGCTGGACGACGCGACGGTGCGCGTCCAGAAGCGGCTCACCGACCACCTGGCCGAGGCGAAGCGGCTCACGGGGCGCTGATGTGCGGACTCCGGGGCGCGGATGCTCCGGGGCGGCGGCCCGACCGGACAGACTTGAAGCAGCGGCCTCCCGTACGTGCCGGAACCGGCGCGCACGGGGGCGGCGGACCACCTGAGAAGAACGACGAGGACGAGACGTCATGAACGACCAGAACCACTCCGGCGGCGACGAGCACGAGCATGGTGAGCTGGGTGACGCCGAGTTCGCGGAGTTCATGGAGATCGCCGCGGAGGAGGGCTTCGACCTCGAAGAGGTGGAGGGCGCGCTCGGCGAGGCCGGGCACGGCCCGCTGCCGGTCCTGGCGGTCGTGGGCCGCCCGAACGTCGGCAAGTCGACCCTCGTGAACCGCGTCCTCGGCCGCCGCGAGGCCGTCGTCGAGGACCGCCCCGGAGTCACCCGCGACCGCGTCACCTACGAGGCGGAGTGGGCGGGCCGCCGCTTCAAGGTCGTGGACACCGGCGGCTGGGAGCAGGACGTGCTCGGCATCGACGCCTCCGTCGCCGCGCAGGCCGAGTACGCGGTGGAGGCGGCCGACGCGGTCGTCTTCGTCGTGGACGCGCAGGTCGGCGCGACGGACACGGACGAGGCCGTCGTGAAGCTGCTGCGCCGCGCGGGCAAGCCGGTGGTGCTGTGCGCCAACAAGGTGGACGGCCCCTCGGGCGAGGCGGAGGCCGCGTACCTGTGGTCGCTGGGCCTCGGCGAACCGCACCCCGTCTCGGCCCTGCACGGGCGCGGCACGGGCGATCTGCTGGACGCCGCGCTGGAGGCGCTGCCCGAGGCGCCGGAGCAGAGCTTCGGCGCCGGCGGGCTCGGCGGGCCCCGGCGGGTGGCGCTGATCGGCCGTCCGAACGTGGGCAAGTCGTCGCTGCTGAACAAGGTGGCGCGCGAGGACCGCGTCGTCGTCAACGAGGTCGCGGGCACCACCCGTGACCCGGTCGACGAGCTGATCGAACTGGGCGGCAAGACCTGGAAGTTCATCGACACGGCGGGCATCAGGCGCCGCGTCCACCTCCAGGAGGGCGCCGACTACTACGCCTCACTGCGCACCGCCGCGGCGCTGGAGAAGGCGGAGGTCGCCGTCGTGCTGATCGACGTCAGCGAGGAGATCAGCGTCCAGGACCTGCGCATCATCACCATGGCGGTGGAGGCGGGCCGCGCGCTCGTCATCGCGTACAACAAGTGGGACACCCTCGACGAGGAGCGCCGCTTCTACCTGGAGCGGGAGATCGAGCGGGACCTCGTGCAGGTGCAGTGGGCGCAGCGCGTCAACGTCTCGGCGCGCACCGGGCGGCACATGGAGAAGCTGGTCCCGGCGATCGAGACCGCGCTGGAGGGCTGGGAGACCCGGGTGCCGACGGGGCGGCTGAACTCCTTCCTCGGCGAGATCGTCGCCTCGCACCCGCACCCGGTGCGCGGCGGCAAGCAGCCCCGCATCCTGTTCGGCACCCAGGCGGGCACCAGGCCCCCGCGGTTCGTCCTCTTCGCCTCCGGCTTCCTGGAGGCGGGCTACCGGCGCTTCATCGAGCGGCGGCTGCGCGAGGAGTTCGGCTTCGCGGGCACGCCGATCCACCTGTCGGTGCGGGTGCGCGAGAAGCGGGGCCGGAACAAGAAGAAGTGAGCGAGGAGAAGCAGGGCGCGCCGGGTACCCTCCTGGG
>NZ_JBSHAO010000092.1:0-21057 GCF_053611545.1 Streptomyces sp. NPDC054796
GGTCCGACAGGCCGCCCCGGCCAGGCCGGCGCCCCCCCCTGCCCGGGCCCCGCCCCCCCCCCCCCCTCCCCTCGTCCGAACCGAAGGCCCCCATGACCCCGCACGAACTCGTGACCCGCGCCGGGCGCCTGGCCGTCCCCGGCGGCCCCCGCCGCGTCCTCGGCATCGCCGGGCCGCCCGGCGCGGGCAAGTCCACCCTCGCCGCCCACCTGGTGGACGCGCTCGGCCCGGACCGCGCCGCCCTGGTCCCCATGGACGGCTTCCACCTCGCCGACACCGAACTGCGCCGCCTCGGCCGCGCGGACCGCAAGGGCGCCCCGGACACCTTCGACCCGTACGGCTACGCGGCGCTGCTGCGTCGGCTCCGGGAGCGGCGGCCGGACGAGACGGTGTACGCGCCCGCGTTCGAGCGCGAGCTGGAACAGCCCGTCGCGGGCAGCATCCCCGTACCGCCCGAGGTCCCCCTCGTCGTGACCGAGGGCAACTACCTCCTGCTGGACGACGGCGACGCGGGCCCCTGGCGCACGGCCCACGCCCTGCTCGACGCCTGCTGGTGGGTCGCCCTGGACGACGCCGAACGGGTACGCCGCCTCATCGCCCGCCACGTGGAGTTCGGCAAGACGCCGCCCGAGGCCGAACGCTGGGTCCTGCGCTCCGACGAGACGAACGCACGGCTGGTCGCACCGGGCCGCGAACGGGCCGACCTGGTGGTCGAGTTCGCGCCCGGCGAGGCGCCACGCTGACAGCGGGGCCGCGCTACGCGCCCCGCACGCCCGCGACGAACGCCGCCCACGAGGCGGCGGGTATGACGAGTGCGGGCCCCTCCGGGCGCTTGCTGTCCCGTACGGGAACGACACCGGGGAAGCCGTCGGCGACCTCCACGCAGTTCACGTCGCCACCGTTGCTGTAGGTGGACTTACGCCACGTCACAGCGCTGAGGTCGATGATCCGATTCATGCTGAAAGCCCTTTCAGGACGCGCTCGACAAACTTCACCGATTCCGGTGGCGACAGCGCCCGGTCGCGCAGTTGATCGTAGGCGAGCCGATAGAAGGTTCCCTCCTCTGGATCTTCAATCAGTTCGCCGAACCTGTTGCCTTCGAGGTAGACAACAGAACTCCCGTCCGATTGCCACAGTACCGACATGTGTCCGTTCATGAGGTGGTGAACTCCGGCAGAGAAAGGCAGCACCTGAAGCACCATCGGCCGTGTCTGCGCGGCAGCGACGAGATGGGCCAACTGAGCACGCCAGACCTCGATTTCCACCGTCGCGCGTCGCAGCGCGCTTTCGTCCAGGATTACCCGGACGGTCGGGGGAGGGTCGCGCCGCAACAGTTCCTGACGACCCATCCGAGCAGCTACTTGCGCCTCGACGGCCTCCTCGTCCACCGGACCCGGAATCGATGAGAGCACCTCACGGGCATAGTCCTCTGTCTGCAACAGCCCGGGGACAGCCAGCACGTACTTGTACATGACGACCGCGCTCGCCTCATACCGCATGAACGCCTTGAACTGATCGACAAATGTGTCCTGCTGCGCCAGCTTCCACAGCCCGGCCAACAGATCCTCGGTCTTGAAATACGCGTCAAGATCGACCATCACCTGCCGCTTCGACAACCGCTCCCCGGACTCCAGGCGGCTCAGGTAGCTCTTGTCGTACGAGGTGTCCTCCGCGAGCTGGCCCAGTGACTTCCCGGCGCGCTCCCGCAGCATCCGCAACGTCCGCGCGAGCGTGCCCCGCGCCGACTCCTCGTCCGCACTCGGCCGTTCCCCCATCACGCCCTCCTGTTGTCTCTCGCGCAGACAACGCCACACCCCTGGCGCGGCCCACTCGCACACCGTGAGGCTCTGAGTACACCAGGTCATCACCCCTTGTCGCAGGGGGTTTCGGGAGAAGCGAGGGCGTTCGCCATGCCAACATCAGTCGTGCGACGCACACTTCGAGCGCTATGGAGCCGCGTACGGGCCCACCCACCGAGTCATCCCCGCCCCGTACGACGGCGGCTCGTCCTGTGCGCCTTCGAGCCTCCGCACCCACCCCCGGCGCTGCGTCGCGACCCACACTGGGGCCCGCCGCTCGACGGCCGCGCCTTGGCGCTCGTCCGCCCGTACTACGTCGCGTACGAGACAGCGCAGGCGCAGCGCGAACGCCGCACCGCGCTGGCTCTCGCGCTCGACGGGGTGGACGTGGGCCCGTGGCTCATTCACGGCGTGCCCGTGGGAGGCGGCCGGTAATGCTGACGATCAAGGTCTACCGCGTCCGCACGGACGGCACCCGCACCCGTCTCCTGCGCGACGTCACGGTCATCGGCCCCCGCAACACGACCCCGCTCCCCCTGAGCATCGGCTACCCGCCCTGCCGCTGCCCGCGCTGCCGGGGTGGCGACGTCGCCGACCCCGGGTGAAGGTGCCCGTGAAAACATCGCGGCGACCCGCAACCTCCCCGGGGCCCGGACGTCTGTCGGGGTGAAGGCGCCTTCGTTCGATCCAGCCGACCCCGACCACGAATCGAGCACCACATGTCCCTGCGTCATGTCTCCATCCGCAAGGCCCTGGGCGCGGTGGCGGCCATCGCGGCTCTCGCCCTGGGCGGTGGCACGTTGGCACACGCCGCCACCACCGATCCCACCCCGGCCCCGGCCCCGGCCAAGTCCGGTTCCGCTCCGGCCGAGCAGACGGCGCCCGACAAGGGCCCGTCCGCGGCCCCCGGCAAGAGCGAGCGCAGGGCGCCGACTCCTGCTCCCGCGAAGGGCGGGGACGAGGAGCCGACCCCGGCCCCGGCCCCGCCTGGCAAGGGCGAGCACGAAGCACCGACCCCCGCCCCGGTCCCGGACACCGCTCGCCCGGCTGCGAAGTGATGCCGCAGCGCAGGCAGTAGCCGCAAGCCGCAGGAAGGCCGCCGGGCTGATCACCCGGCGGCCCTCACGCCCCGCGTCCAGGAGAGCCATGAGGACAGCGACGTATCCGGTCGTCCCCGCCTTCCCCGCCACCGGCGCACTGCGCCGTGGGTGGGGGCGCCTGCTGCGCGGGCTCCTGGCCCGTACGGGGCAACCGCCGCCCGGGGTCCGGCAGCCGGCCGTCCCCGTGCCGACCGCGCCCCTCTCCACGCCGGGCGAGCCCGCCCCCGTGATCGACGACCTCTACCACCACCGCCGCCTGGACCTCGTCCGTCTCGCGCTGTTCCTCGTCGACGATCTGCCGACCGCCGAGGACGTCGTGCAGGACGCCTTCGCGGCGCTCTTCCGCAGACACGGCGCCCACCTGAAAGGCGTGGACGACCCGGAGGCGTACCTGCGGACGAGCGTGGTGAACCGCTCCCGTTCCGTGCTGCGCCGCCGCAGAACGGCCCGCGCGCACATACCCGAGCGCGAAGGCCACGTCCCGCCCGTCGACGAGCACGTCCTGCTGCGCGAGGAACACCGCGAAGTGCTCGAAGCGCTCAGGCGGCTCACCCGGCGCCAGCGCGAGGTGCTCGTGCTGCGCTACTGGTCCCACCTCACCGAGGCCCAGATCGCCACCACGCTCGATCTCTCGCGCGGCGCGGTCAAGTCCACCGCCAGCCGGGCGCTGGACGCACTGAGCAGGCAGTTGGGAGGTTCCCGATGACCCCGAAGGACGGGCACGGTCCCGGTCCCGATCCCGGTCCCCGGCAGGAACTGCTCGAAGAACGGCTGCGCGACGCGCTGGACGCACGGGCGCGCACGGTCGGCCCTGATTCCCTGCGGCGCGCGGCCCCGCCGTCCGAGCAGGTGGCCAGGCGTTTCCCCATCCGTGCGACCGCGCTGACCCTGCTCGCGCTCGCGGCGGCCCTGGCAGGCGTCCTGCTGGCCCTGGGCTGGGTCGAACGGCAGGGCGGGGAAGCCCCCGTCGAACCGGCGCACCCGCACGAGAGGACCACCCGGCCGTCGTCGCCGTCACCGTCGCCACCGTCGTCGCCGACGCAGTCGGACGTGTCGTCACCCTCGCCCGCGCCCGACTGACCGCCAGGCCCCCGAACGGTGAACGCGAACCGCCCCCGCCCGAACCCGGAATCCCGGGCCCCGGACAGGGGCGGATCGCCACGACACGGCGCGAGGTGTCAGAGGCGGCGCGCGGCCTCCGTCGCCCAGTAGGTGAGGATCGTGCTCGCCCCGGCCCGCTTGAAGCCCGTCAGCGTTTCCATCATCGCGGCGTCGCGGTCGATCCAGCCCTTCTCCGCTGCGGCCTCGACCATCGCGTACTCACCGGAGATCTGGTACGCGCCCACCGGCACGTCAGCGGCCTCCGCCACGTCCCGCAGCACGTCCAGGTAGGGCAGGCCCGGCTTGACCATGATCATGTCGGCGCCCTCCTCCAGATCGAGGGCCAGTTCGCGCAGGGCCTCGCGGCCGTTGGCCGGGTCCTGCTGGTACGTCTTGCGGTCACCCTGGAGCGACGAGCCGACCGCCTCGCGGAACGGCCCGTAGAACGCCGAGCTGTACTTCGCTGTGTACGCGAACAGCGACACGTCCACGTGCCCGGAGGCGTCCAGCGCGCGGCGGACGTGGCCGATCTGGCCGTCCATCATGCCGCTGGGGCCCAGCATGTGGGCGCCCGCCTCGGCCTGGACGCGGGCCATGTCGGCGTACCGTTCCAGCGTCGCGTCGTTGTCGACGCGGCCGTCCGCGTCCAGGACGCCGCAGTGGCCGTGGTCGGTGAACTCGTCGAGGCACAGGTCGGACATGACCACCAGGTCGTCGCCGACCTCGGCGCGCACGTCGCGCAGCGCCACCTGGAGGATGCCGTCCGGGTCGGTGCCGCAGGAGCCGATCGCGTCCTTGTCCTCGTCCCTCGGGACGCCGAACAGCATGATCCCGCCGACCCCGGCCGCGACGGCCTCCGCCGCGGCCTTCTTCAGCGTGTCCCGGGTGTGCTGGACGACCCCCGGCATGGACGAGATCTCCACCGGCTCGACGATCCCGTCCCGCACGAAAGCGGGCAGGATCAGGTCCGCCGGATGCACCCGGTTCTCCGCGACCATCCGGCGCATCGCCGGGGTGGTGCGGAGGCGGCGCGGGCGCGCCCCCGGGAAGCTGCCGTACGTGCTCACGATGTCCGTGCCCTCCTCCTGGCCGGGCGCTTCTCGCTCGGCCGCTTCACCGGGTCACCCGCCTCCACGGCATCGGCACGGCGCTGGGCGCCGTAGTCCGCCAGCGCCTCGGCGAGCTTGTGCACGGAAGGCTCGGGCGACATGACGTCGACGCGCAGCCCGTGCTCCTCGGCCGTCTTGGCGGTGGCGGGGCCGATACAGGCGATGACCGTCACGTTGTGCGGCTTGCCCGCGATACCGACCAGGTTCCGCACCGTCGAGGACGAGGTGAACAGGACCGCGTCGAAGCCGCCGCCCTTGATGGCCTCGCGGGTCTCGGCGGGCGGCGGCGAGGCGCGCACCGTACGGTACGCCGTCACGTCGTCCACCTCCCAGCCCAGCTCGATGAGCCCGGCCACCAGCGTCTCGGTGGCGATGTCGGCGCGCGGCAGGAAGACGCGGTCGATCGGGTCGAAGACCGGGTCGTAGGGCGGCCAGTCCTCCAGCAGCCCCGCGGCCGACTGCTCGCCGCTGGGCACCAGGTCCGGCTTCACGCCGAAGGCGATCAGCGCCTTGGCGGTCTGCTCGCCCACGGCTGCGACCTTGATCCCCGCGAAGGCGCGCGCGTCGAGCCCGTACTCCTCGAACTTCTCGCGCACGGCCTTGACCGCGTTCACGGAGGTGAAGGCGATCCACTCGTAGCGCCCGGTGACCAGGCCCTTGACCGCGCGCTCCATCTGCTGCGGGGTGCGCGGCGGTTCGACGGCGATAGTGGGCACCTCGGCCGGTACGGCGCCGTAGGAGCGGAGCTGGTCGGAGAGCGACGCGGCCTGTTCCTTGGTGCGCGGCACCAAAACGTTCCAGCCGAACAGCGGCTTGGACTCGAACCAGGCCAACTGGTCCCGCTGCGCCGGCGCGCTGCGCTCGCCGACCACGGCTATGACGGGCTGGCCCCCGTCGGCGCTCGGCAGCACCTTCGCCGACTTGAGCGTCTGCGCGATGGTGCCCAGGGTGGCGCTCCAGGTGCGCTGCCTGGTGGTGGTGCCCGCCGCCGTCACCGTCAGCGGGGTGTCCGGCTTGCGGCCCCCCGCCACCAGTTCACCGGCGACGGAGCCGACCGCGTCCAGCGTGGTGGACACCACGACGGTCGCGTCGCTGGCGCCGACCTCGGTCCAGCACCGCTCGTCGGCGCCGGCGGCGTCGATGAAGCGCACGTCGGTGCCCTGCGCGTCCCGCAGCGGCACACCGGCGTATGCGGGCACGCCGACGGCGGCGGCGACACCCGGCACGACCTCGAAGGTGATGCCCTCGGCGGCGCAGCTCAGCATCTCGCGAGCCGCCTCCGCGTCCAGGCCCGGGTCCCCCAGTACCGCACGGACGACCCGCTTGCCCGACCGCGCGGCGGCCATGGCAAGATCTCCCCCAACGCCAGCGGCGACAGGGCCAGTTGAGCCTTCGTCGGCATGCGCCTGGAGCGGTGTGTCCACGCCTGCCCGCGCGTGGGTACGCACCACGTCGTACACCTGTGGGTCGGCGACGAGCACCTCGGCCTGCGACAGCGCCTCGACGGCGCGCAGTGTCAGCAGACCCGGGTCTCCTGGCCCGGCACCCAGGAAGGTGACGTGCCCATGCGCACCGTAGAGGTGCTGTGTTCTCGGCGTGCTCGGCTTGTGGGCGGCGGTGGGGCTCAAAGTGCTCGCTCCCCCATCAGACCGGCCGCACCCTTGGCGAGCATCTCGTCGGCGAGTTCGCGGCCCAGGGCCACTGCCTCGTCGGCGGACGCCGGTACGGAACCGGTGGTGGACAGCTGCACCAGCGTCGAGCCGTCGGTCGTGCCGACGACGCCACGCAGGCGCATTTCGGTGACAACCTGCCCCTCGACAAGCAGGTCGGCCAGCGCGCCCACAGGGGCGCTACAGCCGGCCTCCAAAGCGGAGAGCAGGGTTCGCTCGGCCGTGACGGCGACCCGCGTGTACGGGTCGTCGAGCTCGGCGAGCTGGGCGGCCAGGTGCGCGTTGGCCGCGGCACACTCGACGGCCAGCGCCCCCTGGCCGGGGGCGGGAAGAACCGCGTCCGGGGTCATCAGCTCGGTGGCCTCGTCGAGGCGGCCGATGCGTCGCATCCCGGCTGCGGCGAGCACGACAGCGTCGAGCTCGCCTGAGCGCACGTACCCGATACGCGTGTCTATATTCCCCCTGATCGGAACCGTCTCGACCTCGACGCCCAACGAGCGCGCCCAGGCGTTGAGCTGCGCCATGCGGCGCGGGGAGCCCGTGCCGACGCGCGCGACGCGCTCCGAAGAGCGGGCCAGACCTTCGAAATCCAGACCGTCGCGGGCCACCAGCGCGTCGCGCGAGTCCTCGCGCTCCGGCACGGCGGCCAGGGTCAGGTCGTCGGGCTGCGCGGTGGGCAGGTCCTTGAGGGAGTGCACCGCGAAGTCGATCTCACCGCTCAGCAGAGCGTCGCGCAGCGCGGACACGAAGACACCGGTGCCGCCGATCTGGGCGAGGTGCTCCTTGCTGGTGTCCCCGTACGTGGTGATCTCGACCAGCTCGACGGGGCGCCCGGTGAGCTGGCGCACCTGCTCGGCCACGATTCCCGACTGGGCCATGGCGAGTTTGCTGCGGCGGGTGCCCAGCCTCAGTGACTGGACTTGCGTATTGCTCATTGCCGCTCCTGTTCCGGCTTGCTGACAGCGGCGACCGCCTGCGGGTCGAGGTCGAAGAGTTCGCGCAGCGCGTCCGCGTACCCGGCGCCGCCGGGCTCCCCCGCGAGTTGCTTGACGCGCACGGTCGGCGCGTGGAGGAGCTTGTCGACGACACGGCGCACGGTCTGCGTGATCTCGGCGCGCTGCTTGTCGTCCAGCCCGTGGAGCCGCCCCTCCAGGCGGGCCATCTCGCTGGCGACGACATCGGCGGCCATGGTGCGCAGGGCGACGACGGTGGGGGTGATCGTCGCGGCGCGCTGGGCCGCGCCGAAGGCGGCGACCTCCTCGCTGACGATGCCGCGCACCGCGTCGACGTCGGCGGCCATGGGCGCGTCGGCCGACGCCTCGGCGAGCGACTCGATGTCGACGAGCCTGGCGCCCTCGACGCGGTGCGTCGCGGCGTCGATGTCCCGGGGCATCGCGAGGTCGAGCAGCGCGATCCGCTCGGCTCCGGCGCGGCCCTTCGCGGGGTCAGGCTGCCGCTGCGCGAGCGCGGTTCTGATGTCGTCGGCCGTCAGCACCAGGCCCGTCGCGCCCGTGCAGGACACGACGATGTCGGCGCGCGGCAGCTCCGCGAGGACCCCGTCGATCGGCAGGGCCCGCGACTCCGAGAGCCCGCCCGTGCCGCCGGCCCCGAGGCTCGCGGCGAGGCGCTGGGCCCTGTCCAGGGTCCGGTTGGCGATCACCAGTTCGGCGACACCGGCCCGCGCGAGCGTGGTGGCCGCGAGGGAGGACATGGAGCCCGCGCCGATGACCAGCGCGCGCTTGCCGCGCACCCACTGCTCGACGGGCACCCCGGCTGCCAGCTGCTCCAGGCCGAAGGTGACCAGCGACTGGCCCGCCTTGTCGATGCCCGTCTCGGCGTGCGCGCGCTTCCCGACGCGCAGCGCCTGCTGGAACAGCTCGTTGAGCAGCCGCCCCGCCGTGTGCCGGCCCTGGCCGACGGCGAGCGCGTCCTTGATCTGGCCGAGGATCTGCCCCTCGCCGACGACCATCGAGTCCAGGCCGCAGGCCACCGAGAACAGGTGGTGGACGGCCCGGTCCTCGTAGTGGACGTAGAGGTACGGGGTCAGTTCCTCCAGGCCGACGCCGCTGTGCTGCGCCAGCAGCGTGGACAGCTCGGCGACACCGGCGTGGAACTTGTCCACGTCGGCGTACAGCTCGATGCGGTTGCACGTGGACAGCACGACGGCCTCGGCCGCGGGCTCGGCGCTCACGGCGTCCTGGAGCAGCTTGCCGCGCGTCTGCGGCGCCAAGGCGGCACGTTCCAGCACGCTGACGGGAGCGCTGCGGTGGCTCAGTCCGACGACGAGCAGACTCATGCCCGGCCTCCGATCGGCGCGGGACAGCCCTCGCCCGCGGCAGGGGCGCGCCCTTCCACGATTCGCTCGCTCCGCTCGCTCATGCCGGCATCACGGCGGGGACGTCCCCGTCAGGACCGGACTCGGTGCGCTTGTCGGCACGCTTGTCTGCGTCGGCGGACCCGGCGCGCTTGCCGGTGCCCGTGGCTTCGGCGGTCTCGGCACGTTCGGCGGTCTCGGCACGCTTCTCGGCGCGCTTGGTGACGGCCGCGGCGGGCGGTGCCGCGGGCGGCGCCGTCTCCTCCTCGGGGGCCTCCTCGCCCGCCTTGCGCTGCTCGTGGAAGGCGAGGATCTGAAGCTCTATGGAGAGGTCCACCTTGCGCACGTCCACCCCCTCGGGCACGGAGAGCACGGTGGGCGCGAAGTTGAGGATGGAGGTGATCCCGGCGGCGACGAGGCGGTCGCACACCTGCTGGGCAGCGCCGGCCGGGGTGGCGATCACTCCGATGGAGACGCCGTTGTCCGAGATGATCTTTTCCAGCTCGTCCGTGTGCTGGACCGCGATGCCCGCGACCGGCTTGCCCGCCAGCCCGGGGTCGGCGTCTATCAGCGCGGCCACCCGGAACCCGCGTGAGGCGAAGCCCCCGTAGTTGGCCAGCGCGGCGCCGAGGTTACCGATACCGACGATGACGACGGGCCAGTCCTGGGTCAGGCCCAGCTCGCGTGAGATCTGGTAGACGAGGTACTCGACGTCGTAGCCGACACCACGCGTCCCGTAGGAGCCCAGGTACGAGAAGTCCTTGCGCAACTTCGCCGAATTGACCCCCGCCGCCGTCGCCAGTTCCTCGGACGAGACCGTGGGCACCGAACGCTCGGAGAGCGCCGTGAGCGCCCGCAGGTACAGCGGAAGACGGGCGACGGTGGCCTCGGGGATGCCTCGGCTGCGACTCGTCGTCGCCGGTCGGTGATTTCGGCCAGTTGCCACGGTGCTCCTGCCGGTTGCGCGAAGCGGTGAGCGGTCATGCGCGAGGCGCGCGCCCGGACCGCTCCGTCGCGCCCAGGCTATGCCTTTGTGAACGCGTGCACAAAGATGGTGTCCGCTTTGTCCGGTCAACGTGACCGGCGCCACACGCACCAAGGGGGACACGCGGCCACACTCCTCACGTATACGCCCCCGGACGGCAAAACGACCTCGATGGTAGTCGAATCCGGACCGGGCCCTGAACGCACGGACGACGCCGCGCACCACCACGTCGTGCCACGTCAGGCGCCCGAAGGGCCCTGCGGGAGCCGTCGCCGCGACCCTCGGTCAGCCCTCGATCGCCTTCCGCAGCCGCTGGGGGTCCACCCGCCAGAAGTCGTGCTGCGCGCCGTCCACGAGTACAACCGGGATCTGCTCCCAATACTTCCTGTACAGCTCCTGGTCCTGGTTGATGTCCCTCTCCTCCCAGGAGGCCCCGGTCTCCGCGCAGACGCGCACGACGACGTCCCGCGCGACGTCGCACAGATGGCAGCCGGGCTTTCCGATCAGCGTGACAGTCTTCATACGGCCATTCTGCCGCCAGGCACGTCCCGGACATCCGCCCGTAACGGACCCCACGCGCGGACTGACTATGCTCGATCGCATGTCCCTTCCCCTGCCCTCCTGGCTCACCCGGCGCCGTCGCGCCGCCACCGCACGGAGCGTGCTCGCGGGCGAGGCCGCCGCCGAGGCGGCCCGCCAGCAGGAGCTGGAGCAGCAGAAGGAACTGGCCCGCGAGGCGGCGGCACGGAGCGCGGACGAGGGCACGGCGGAAGGCCCGGCGGAGCCGGAGTTCCCCGTCGCGGGCGACACCCACGCCGCGGCCTTCTTCGACCTCGACAACACCGTCATGCAGGGCGCCGCGCTCTTCCACTTCGGCCGCGGCCTCTACAAGCGGAAGTTCTTCCGCAAACGCGAACTCGCCCGCTTCGCCTGGCAGCAGGCGTACTTCCGAATGGCGGGCACCGAGAACGCGGGCCACATGGAGGACGTCCGCTCCAGCGCACTCTCCATCGTCAAGGGCCACCGCGTCTCCGAGCTGATGGCCATCGGCGAAGAGATCTACGACGAGTACATGGCCAGCCGCATCTGGCCCGGCACCCGCGCCCTCGCGCAGGCCCACCTCGACGCGGGCCAGAAGGTCTGGCTCGTCACGGCGGCCCCCGTCGAGACGGCGACGATCATCGCCCGCCGCCTCGGCCTCACCGGAGCCCTCGGTACCGTGGCCGAGTCCGTGGGCGGCGTCTACACCGGCAGGCTCGTCGGCGAACCCCTGCACGGCCCGGCCAAGGCGGAGGCCGTACGCGCCCTCGCGGCGGGCGAGGGCCTGGACCTGACGCGCTGCGCCGCCTACAGCGACTCGGCGAACGACATCCCGATGCTCTCGCTCGTCGGCCACCCGTACGCGATCAACCCGGACAGCCGGCTGCACGAGCACGCCCGCGAGATGGGCTGGCGCCTGCGCGACTACCGCACGGGGCGCAAGGCGGCCAAGGTCGGCATCCCCGCGGCCGCGGGGGTCGGCGCGGTGGCGGGCGGCGCCGCCGCGGCGGTGGCGATCCAGCGCCGCCGCCGCTGAGCCGGGGCCGCGACGCGGCGGGGTGACCGGCTCGACCCACGTGCCCCGGCGCCGCGCACCCTCTCTCCCCGGCCACGGCCGTTTCCCTCCTGACCGTCGCTGATCCCCCGTGACCGCCCGTGATCCCGCCGTGCCGTAACCGGCCGCACATACCGGCTTACGAGTCGGCCCCGACGCGCCCTCGCGGCGCCCGTCGGCCCGACCTGCCCGGCACCCTCGGCGACAGCGCTCCCGCGCCCCCGCACAGCCCCTCGCGGCCCCGCCACGACCCGGGCCACGCCTGCGCGAACGGGCAATTCAGCAGTCTTACCCCCGCGCAGGGCGCGCCAGTCGCCCGGTGCCCGCTCGGGCACAAAAGATCAGTCAGGCGACAAGCCCGGACTCAATACCGATCAAAACAAGGCTCTCGTTCGATATGCGCTCGACTGCCAATACGGACCAGACCAAACCGAATCGACGATTTCAGCAACTAGGTGTAGTGCTGCCTGTACGAAGCGTTATTCTCCTCAGACGCAATCCGGAACCCTCACGTCCCTACACCGGGCGAACGGTCCCGCACTGCACGTGATGGAAGCTCTGCCTCTGGGAGTCCCGTGTACCCACACGTCGGGGTTGACGCCTCGGGCCTGGCTACGCTGCGCAACACGGTCGACACAGCTGTCGGCCAGTTGCGCACATTCGTCCCCACCGCGTACGCCGTCCCTGCCCTCGCCGCAGCCGCACCTGTCCCCGCACCCCCCTGCTACGCCTTGGCCGACCGCGCCACCAACGCCGCCACGGGCGCCGCGAACTCCACCGCGACCACCACCACCGCGGCCGTCAGGAGACGGTCACGCGGCGGAGCCTCCGGCACCTCCACAGCGCGTCGCCCCGCGGCTTCGGACACCGACAGCCGCCGCATGATGGACCTCGTCGAACGCGCCCAGGACGGCGAGTCCGAAGCCTTCGGGCGCCTCTACGACCAGTACAGCGACACCGTCTACCGCTACATCTACTACCGCGTCGGCGGCCGGGCGACCGCCGAGGACCTCACCAGCGAGACCTTCCTGCGCGCCCTGCGCAGGATCGGCACGTTCACCTGGCAGGGCCGCGATTTCGGCGCCTGGCTGGTCACCATCGCGCGCAACCTCGTCGCCGACCACTTCAAGTCGAGCCGCTTCCGCCTCGAAGTGACCACCGGGGAGATGCTCGACGCGAACGAGGTCGAACGCAGCCCCGAGGACTCCGTCCTGGAGTCCCTCTCCAACGCCGCCCTGCTGGAGGCCGTACGCAAACTCAACCCCCAACAGCAGGAGTGCGTCACGCTCCGATTTCTCCAGGGCCTCTCGGTCGCGGAGACGGCCCGCGTGATGGGCAAGAACGAGGGCGCGATCAAGACCCTCCAGTACCGCGCCGTGCGCACCCTGGCCCGTCTGCTGCCGGACGACGCACGATAACCGCAGGTGACGGCACGTGCGCCCGCGGTCACATCATCGTGACTCCGTAACCCGACTGGCTTTCCGCTCGTTGTGGGGATTGCAGGCTTCCCACAGGCGTGACGCGCACCGTCTCCTTCACTCGATCGGGTGGACCCGGGTGTGTCACGCAACCTTTCCTGTGCGGTGGGGAGTCGACCGTGCTGACGAGAGGAGGTGCCGCCCGTGATCGGATCCGTATCGGCGAGCCGACGGGCAAACGCCTTCGCCCAGGCCCTGGACGAGCAGTTGCTCGACGAGGCCACGGCGGCCGACCAGACGGCGGGCGACGGAGTCACGGGGGCCGCTCCGCCCGAGCGTCCGCCCGAGCGCGTTGCCATGGCGGGCGGCAGTCCCGAGGACATGCTGCTGCTCGCCCTGGCGGACGGGCTCGGGGCCCTGCCCCAACCCGAGTTGGACCCAGAGGTCAAGACCGTGCAGCGTGCGCGGCTCATCGCCGCCATGGAGACCGTCTTCGCCGAAGGCGGCTCGGCCGCGGGCAGCGGCCGGCTCCCCGAGCAGCGCGGACCGCGCTCGGGAAAAGGCACGCACCGTGCCACGGGACTCGGTCCGCTGGGCAAGCTCCGCCCCAGGTCACGGCTCGCCAAGGGCCTCACGGCGGGCGGCCTGGGAGTCGGGGTGGCGGCCGGCGCCCTCGGCGGGGTCGCGGCGGCGAGTTCGGACGCCCTCCCCGGTGACTCCCTCTACGGCCTCAAACGGGGCATGGAGGACCTCAAGCTCGATGTCACCGATGTCACCGGCGGCGACACGGACCGGGGCAAGGTCTATCTGGACCACGCCTCGACCCGGTTGCAGGAGGCGCGGCGCCTCCTGGAGCGTCGCCGCTCGGGCGAGCTGGACCACGAATCGCTCGGCGAAGTACGCAAGGCCCTCGCGGGCATGCGGCACGACGCGACGGAGGGCCACAAGCTGCTGAGCGCCGTGTACGAACGGGACGGCGACATCAGCCCCATGCAGTCGCTCTCCTCGTTCTCCAAGAGCCACCGCGCGACGTGGTCCCAGCTCAGGGACCGGCTCCCCGTGCAGCTCAGGGACGTGGGCGATGAGGTGAGTTCGGTCTTCGACGCCATAGACAGTGACGTCGGCCCGCTGGAGCGGCTGTTCCGCGGCTCCCCCGAAGGCGCCTCCCAGGAGCGCCGCTCGGAAGCGCCGGAACGCACGGAGGACGGCGGGTCCTCGCCCCGTCCCACCCCCTCAGCCTCGGAGGGCACGGACGGGCGCACGGGCGGCGGCCAGGAGAAGCCCTCCCCCTCCGGCTCGGAGTCGCGGGACGACGGGCTCCTCGGCGGAGGCGGCATCCTCGATCCGTCGAAGAAGCCGCAGCAGCGGGACGAGCCGTCCCGGCCGGGCAAGAAGGACTCCTCGGAGCCCGGCCTCCCGGACACGGACATCACGCTCCCGCCGATCGTTCCCGAGGTACTTCCCGGGCTCAACGACCTGTCGAAGGGCGGGGAGTAGCCCGCACGCGACGGACGACGACGGAGGACGGCCGCACGGCACCCGCCGGGCGGCCGTTTCCCGTTTCCGTCAGAAGAAGACCGAGCGGCGCTGCACCAGCAGCTTGTAGAGCGTGTGCTGAATGGTTTCTCTCACCTGATCCGTGAGGTTGAACATCAGCATCGGATCGTCGGCGGAGCCCGGCGGATAGTCGTCCGTCGCGATCGGTTCGCCGAACTGGATCGTCCACTTCGTCGGCAGCGGCAGCGCACCCAGCGGCCCCAGCCAGGGGAAGGTCGGCGTGATCGGGAAGTACGGGAAGCCCAGCACCCGCGCCAGCGTGCCCGCGTTGCCGATCATGGGGTAGATCTCCTCCGCCCCGACGATCGAGCACGGCACGATCGGCGCCTTCGTCCGCAGCGCCGTCGAGACGAACCCGCCCCGCCCGAAGCGCTGGAGCTTGTAGCGGTCGGCGAAGGGCTTGCCGATGCCCTTGAACCCCTCGGGCATCACCCCCACGACCTCGCCCCGCTCCAGCAGCTTCTCCGCGTCCTCGGCGCAGGCCAGCGTGTGACCCGCCTTCCTGGCCAGCTCGTTCACCACCGGCAGCATGAACACCAGGTCCGCGGCCAGCAGCCGCAGATGCCGGTTCGCCGGATGGTTGTCGTGCACGGCGACCTGGAGCATCAGCCCGTCGAGGGGCAGCGTCCCCGAGTGGTTGGAGACGATCAGCGCGCCGCCCTCGTCGGGTATGTTCTCGACGCCCCTGACCTCGACGCGGAAGTATTTCTCGTAGACGGGCCGCAGCACCGACATCAGCACCTGGTCGGTCAGATCCTGGTCGTAGCCGAAATCGTCGACCTCGTACTCGCCCGTGATCCGCCGCCGCAGGAACGCGAGCCCCTGCGCCGCCTTACGGTCCCAGCCCGCGCCGAGCACCCTGTCGACGAGCCCGGGGCCCGGCCCGGCCGCCTCCCGCGCGTCGTCCGCGGCGGAAGCGGAGTCGGAAGCGGAGCCAGAGCCGGACGGGCCGGTCCCCGTGTCCTCGGCCGGGTGCGGATGGCCCTCTTCGCCCCCGTCGCCCTCGTCGGCCCCGGCCGCTCCCCGGCCGCCGCGACCTGCGTGCCCCACCTGCCCCGCCTGCCCGTTGACCCCCACCCGGTCCCCCGCCTGCTGCTGCCCCGGCACCGCCGACAGGGGCGGGGCGAGCGGCGCCGACTGCTCGGCTGCGGAAGCGGCGGCGTTGGCAGCGGCGGCCTTGCGACGGCGGGAAGCGGTCGCCCTGCCGCTGCCACTGCTCCGCCCGCCGCGTGGACGGTCGCCGCGTTCACCACGGTCCCGGTCGTCGTCGAAGGGGATGACCTTCGCATCAGCCATGCTGGCGGACCTCCTCGGGCTTCTCGTGCGGCTCCGCGCCACCGGCCTGCGACAGCGCCGAGGCGAACCGGTCGACGGTACGGGCGAGCGCTGCGGGCGGCAGCAGCCCCGCTCCTCTGCTCTGGGCGAAGGCCGCGAGCGTCTCCGCCGTGGTGTACCGCGGCTCGAAGCCCAGGCTTTCGCGCATCAGTGTCGTCCGCACGACCCTGCCATGGGTCAGCAGCCGTATCTGCTCGGGCGAGAAATCCGTAGCTCCCACGGAACGCAAAGCGGACCTCCCCCACCTGATCGCGGGCAACAGCAGCGGCAGCGTGGGCCGCCCCAGCCGACGCGCGCACTGGGACAGCAGCAGCACCCCGTCCCCCGCGACATTGAAGGTACCCGCGTTCAGCGTTCCCTGCCTCGGCTCCTCCGCCGCCAGCCGCAGCACCTCGATCGCGTCGTCCTCGTGGACGAACTGCAACCGGGGGTCGTAGCCGAGCACCGTCGGCAGGACGGGCAGTGCGAAGTACCCCGCGAGGGGCGAGTCAACCGAGGCCCCCAGGATGTGCGCGAAGCGCAGCACCGTCACCGACACGTCAGGGCGGCGCCGGGCGAAGCCCCGCACATACCCCTCGGCCTCCACCGCGTCCTTCGCGAAGCCGCCGCTGGGCAGCGACTTGGGCGGGGTGTTCTCGTCGAAGATCGCCGGATCGCGTGGCGCGCCGCCGTACACGCTCGTCGTGGACTGCACCACGAGGCGGCTCACCGAGGGCGACTTCTGGCAGGCGCCGAGCAACTGCATCGTGCCGATGACGTTGGTCTCCTTGACCGACGTACGGCTGCCGCCCCGCGCCGCCAGCGGGGTGCCGTGGATGTCCATATGGACGACGGTGTCCACCGCGTACTCGCCGAGGACCTTGGCGATGGCGGGCTGCCGGATGTCGGCCCGGACGAAGTCGGCCCCGCCGAGATGGTGCGCGGGCGGCAGCGCGTCGACGCCGATGACCCGGTCGACGTCGGGCTCCCGCTGGATACGGCGCACGAAACGGCCGCCCAGTTGCCGGGCCACTCCGGTGACGAGCACGACCTTGCCCAAGATCCCTCCCTGACGGATGCACCCTCGGGGTCCGAACCGGGAACGCCCGCGACCGCCCCCGGAACGCGTGTTCCCAGGGTCACCGTATCCGGTGGAGATTGCGCTGTGATGACCACGCGCTGCGGGCTGTGACGACTGCCCAACTCGCGATGTCGCCGCACACACGCAAAAGCCGCCCACAAACAGAACCGCCGCCCTTCCCCCGGCCCGCGCGGTGTGCGCGATACGGAGAAAAGGCGGCGGTCAGCAGCGTGTGAGGCGCTCGCTCACTTCTTGTTGCGACGCTGAACTCGCGTGCGCTTGAGGAGCTTGCGGTGCTTCTTCTTAGCCATCCGCTTACGCCGCTTCTTGATAACAGAGCCCACGACAACCCTCGCTAACGGATCAACCCCACTGGCGCGGGGAGAACTCATTTCGAATCACTCGGTGCGGGGCGTCCGAGCCCACACGACCTACATGGGTTCAGCCTACCTGTCACCGGGTGAAGCTCGTAATCCGAGGGTCGCCGCGGGGCTCATACTCGGTCGGACCGTGCACGACCAGTACCGGAGTGCTGGTCGATCAGGCGGTCTCTACCCCCACATAGGACTCTTGGAGATATTCATGGACGGCCTGCTCTGGGACCCGGAAGGACCTCCCCACCCGGATCGCCGGCAGATGACCGCTGTGCACCAGCCGGTACACGGTCATCTTGGACACTCGCATCACCGAGGCGACTTCCGCCACGGTCAGAAAGTTGACCTCATTCAGAGGTCCCTTGCCAGCAGCCATGTCACACCTGAACCTTCCGCACATGTCGGGCACCGGCTTCCCCTCCGGTGACTCCTGCTCGCATGCGCGCTCCTCCCCAGATTAGGGGCGGGTGATGCAAGTGGGGAAGAGGAGTAGCGATCGGCCTCCTACTGTGACAGACACGCTCGATTGAGTACATAGCGAGTAAGCGGGCGGTAGTAATCGGACCGCACAGCGTCATCAAGCGGAACGGCCACGGACACCCGCCCCTCCGCCTGTCCGACGAAGAGCGCCGGATCGTCCGTATCCGCGAGCCCCATCGCCTCGATACCGAGCTGACCTGCCGCGCAGACCCAACCGTGGTCCCCGATGACCAGCTCCGGCAGGGGCTTGCCCTCCACTACGGCAGCCGCCAGAGCCGCCCGAAGAGGGAGGGGGGAGTGGGTGTGTGCGCCCGGCGCACCGGGGTCCGGGCGAGCGCCCTCCTCGTGGACCAACGCGACTCCCCGTACGTAAGAGAGGTTGTACGCGCGTACCCCGAATCGGGTCGTTATGTCGATACGTTGCCCCTGCGCGGGTCCTAGAACAGGACAGCCTGCCGCCGAGAGCGCTGAGGCCAATGTGGCGTAGAAGCCCAGGAGTCGATCAGGGTGCCCGGTCCCGAACAGCACCGGAACCCGCCGCTCAGCAGCGCACCTGACCCGTTCCGCGAAGGCGTCGAGGGCCGCGATGGTGCGGTTGGGGTCGATTCTGTCCTGCCCGGTAACAGTAGCGGGATCACCCGAGACCCCGCACTGACTTGCCATGAGCGCGACCAACTCGGGGACGCTCCACTCCCCTTCGGGCTCCAGGCCGATCAGGGCACGAGGGTCCCGGGCCGCGAACATCCGGTACCGCTGGAGGCTCTTCTCACGGGTCGTCGCGATCGGCCCCGCGAGATGCGCGGCCAGCAGATGCGCGCGCAGGGCGCCAACACTCAACACGCCGCCCATGGTTGCCCCCGCACGCCCCCGCGACGGCGCCAACGCGGCGGCTGTCACTCCCCGAACCCTTGTCGGGGCCGCTCCTCGGGAACCGTCGAAAGGCACCGTCGCACGGCGGCGTTGTACAGAAACGCCGTACGGTACCGGCCAGGTCGAGGCGCGCGGAAGCACACCCACGGCTCACGGCCGGGCCGACGCGCCTGCCTGGGGCCGGTCCGGCCCTGTTTCGCACATGCTCCCCGTCTGTTCCGCGCCCGTTCCGTGCCTACGGCAGCAGCCCGTGTGCCGGAAAGACCGCGTTCCGGGCCGCCCTTACGGCCTGGTCCAGCGCGTCGGCCGGGTCGTACCCCTGCTCCCAGCCCCGCCACTCGGGCTCCCGCCCGTCCGTCATCCGCATCGGCGCGACGTTGCTCCCCGTCCGCGCGTACACCATCCGCCGCCACGCCTCCGGCACCTCCGTCTCCGGTGCCACGGGCGCGCCCGCCGCGATCGACACCAGGTGGGTCCAGGTGCGCGGCACGACGTCGACCACCGCGTAACCGCCGCCGCCCAGCGCCACCCACCGGCCGTCCGCGTACCGGTGCGCCCAGTCGTGGCAGGCCGCGGCGGCGACGCGCTGCGCGTCGACGCTGACGGCGAGGTGCGCGAGGGGGTCCTCGAAGTGGGTGTCGGCGCCGTGCTGGGTGACCAGGACCTGCGGCGCGAACGCGTCGAGCAGCTCGGGCACCACCGCGTGCAGCGCCCGCAGCCAGCCCCCGTCCCCGGTACCGGGCGGCAGCGCGACGTTCACGGCGCTCCCCTCGGCACCGTCGCCCCCGGTCTCCTCCGACCAGCCCGTGCCGGGGAAGAGAACGCGGGGGTGCTCGTGCAGCGAGATCGTCAGCACGCGCGGATCGTCCCAGAACGCCGCCTGCACGCCGTCCCCGTGGTGCACGTCCACGTCCACGTACGCGACGCGCTCGACGCCCAGCTCCAGGAGCCGCGCGATGGCGAGGGACGCGTCGTTGTAGACGCAGAAACCGGAGGCGGCGCCGGGCATCGCGTGATGCAGCCCACCGGTGAAGTTCACCGCGTGCGCCACGTCCCCCCGCCACACGGCTTCCGCGCCGCCCACGGACTGGCCGGCGATCAGCGCCGACGCCTCGTGCATCCCGGCGAACGCGGGGTCGTCCGTGGTGCCGAGCCCGTAGGAACCGTCGGCGGAGCCGGGGTCGGCGGATACGCGGCGTACGGCGTCGATGTAGTCCTGCCGGTGCACGAGCCGCAGTGTCGAGTCGCCCGCGGCCCGCGCCGAGACCACCTTCAGCCCTGCCTCGCGCTCCAGGCCCAGGGCCTCCACCAGCCGCATCGTCAACGCGAGCCGGACCGGGTCCATCGGATGCCCGGAACCGAAGTCGTAGCCGGTGACTGCCTCGTCCCACATCAACTGTGCGCCGCCGCTCATGCAGGCCACCGTACCGGCCCCGATCAGCGCGGCAGCAGCCCCATGAGCCCCGGCAACTGCGCGGGATCCGTGAACAGTGCGGTCGCCTCGGCCAGCTTCTCCTTCGGCGTCATCGCCGCGTACCCGTACACGTCCATCCCGGCCGCGACGGCTGCCCGCACTCCGAGCACGCTGTCCTCGACGACGGCGCACCGCGCCGGCGGCACTCCCATCCGCTCGGCGGCGTGCAGGAACAGATCGGGCGCCGGTTTCCCACGGCCGACGTCCTGGGAGCTGAAGATGCGCTCCTCGCCGAAGTGGTCGTAGAGCCCGGTCGTGCGCAGCGCGACGCGGATCCGCTCGTGACTCCCCGACGACGCGACGCAGTACGGCACGCCCTGAGCCGCCAGCTCTACGAGGACGTCGCCGATGCCCGGCACGGGCGCCAGCTCGCGTCGGAACGCGTCGAAGACCCGGCGATGGAAGACCTCGTCGAAGTCCTCGGGGAGCTGCTTTCCGGAGCGTTCCCTGACGAGGTCGTGGACACGGTGCACGGCCGCGCCCATGTAGTCGCGGAGGGAGTCCTCGTACGAGGTGGGGTGCCCCAGTTCGGTGAGGTAGCCCGCGAGAATGCGGTTGGACAGCGGCTCGCTGTCGACCAGGACTCCGTCGTTGTCGAAGATGACCACGTCATAACGCATTCGGCCAGCCTACGTGCCCTGGAGTGGAGGAATTGTTTTCGGGCATGCAAAAAGCCCCTGGCCTCAGTGTCTGAACACTGGGACCAGGGGCCTCTAAAAATTGTTCGGCGGCGTCCTACTCTCCCACACGCTCCCGCATGCAGTACCATCGGCGCTGAAAGGCTTAGCTTCCGGGTTCGGAAAGTAACCGGGCGTTT
>NZ_JBSHAO010000093.1:0-20503 GCF_053611545.1 Streptomyces sp. NPDC054796
TTCGACCTCGGCCGCGACCTGGATCGCCGCCTCCAGCGCGGTGACCGCCTCCTCCGGCCGCCGGGCGGTGGCCAGCGACCGTGCGTACCGGGCGGAGAAGACTCCGCTGTTGCGGCGGGGCGCGGAGTCCAGGACCTGATCCCACAGCCGCACCGCCTCGGCTCCCAGGCCGAGGCGGGTGTAGCAGGTGGCGCGCTGGATCTCTAGGTAGAGCGGCGTGCGAAGGGCGTTGCCCCACGGGTACTCGTCGTCGATGCGGGCGAGTTCAGGTTCGGCCCGGTCCAAGTGTTCGTCAGTGGCCGCGCGGTCGCCGATGAGGGCGTACCCGTGCGCGGCCTGCTGAAGTGCCTGGGCGCGCACTTTGGCGCACAGGCCGCTGTTCCCCAGAGCGGCCGTGGCCATTTCCACCGTGGCCTGGCCGTCCCCCCGGTCCATGTCGATCATCGACCTGTTGGCCATCGCGTGCGCGACGAGCTGCTGGTCGTGAGCACGATGGGCCAGTTCCAGCGTGCGAGCGCCCCAGTTGCAGGCGAGGCGCATCTGCCCGGCGTCCTGGCAGAGCCAGGTGACCAGCCCGGCCCAGGCCGTGGCTGTCTTCCACAACTCCCGGCGCACGGCTCCGCCGGCCCGGCTCGCCACGTACTCCAGCACTCTGTACTGCGCTACGGCGATGGCACGGCGCATGGGCCCCTGCATGGCATCGTCCCGCCAGTGCCCGTCCAGCCGCTCGCGGAAGAAACCCACGGTCTCGGGTGGCACGTGCGAGGAGGAGTTCATGCCGCTGGGCAGCACGGCGGTCAGTAATCCGCTGCTGTCCGTCAGGAAGGTCCGCCGGTCGATGGCCATGCCCACGTCCACTTCGAGATCGGCCAGGACCGCGTCGATCGGGTCCGTGACGCCCTTCAGCTCATCGGGGGACATTCCAAGTGCCCCCGCGATGAACGGTAGCCACTCGGTGGGGCGTCGCCCAGCGCGCTCGTAGCGTTTGATCTCAGTGCGGGTGAGCCCTCCGGATGCCAGTCCGGCGAGCAGATTCGCCCGCCTGGCCAGCGCGTTCTGGCTTAAGCCGAGGGCGATGCGGCGCTGCCGGATGCGGTCTCCGAGGGTCACGGTTCTCATACTGGCCCCTGGCCGGCCCCGTCCGCGACCGCTCCGGGGACGTGCTCCCCCGCGCACCACAGAACCCCCGGCCGCCACCGGCCGGGGGTCCCGCTGTGAGAGATGCGCTGTGCGTCAGGCGTCAGGCGTCAGGGAAGCTCGGCGCCGAGTGCCTCCAGGGCCGCGGGCACCGGCTGGAAGTAGGTCTCCCCGCCGGACGAGCAGTCGCCGCTGCCGCCGGAGGTCAGGCCCAGAGCCTTGTCACCGGCGAAGAGGGAGCCGCCGCTGTCGCCGGGCTCGGCGCAGACGTCGGTCTGGATGAGGCCGTCGACCGTGCCCTCCTGGTAGGAGACGGAGGCGTCCAGGGCCTTCACCGTGCCGTCGTGCACCTGGGTGGTGCTGCCGCTGCGGGTGACCTGCTGGCCGACCTCGGCCTCGGCCGCGCCCGAGATCTCCTGGGTGCTGCCGTAGAGGTTGACCTCGCTCGGGTGCTCGGTGTCGCCGGTGTACGTGGCGATGCCGTAGTCGGAGCCCGGGAACTTGCCGTCGCCGCTCTCGGCGATCGGCTCGCCGCCCTCGCTGTCCGACCAGCTCGTGATGGCCGTGGTGCAGTGACCCGCCGTGAGGAACGCGGGCTTGCCGCCCACGGTCACGTTGAAGCCGAGCGAGCAGCGCGAGCCGTCGCCCCAGATGGCGTCCCCACCAGCGATCTTGGTGGTGAACTCGCCCGCGGTCCGCTTCAGCTCGGCCTTGCCGTCCTGGGCCTCGACCTGCTTCTTCAGCTTGTCGAGCGCGGCGCCCTTGACCGTCTTGTCAGCGGTGACGACGACCTTGTTGGTCTTCACGTCCACCGCGCGGGACGTGCCCTTGACGTCGTTCGCCGTCAGGGTGTCCTTGACGGAGTTGAGCTGGCCCAGCGTGTGCTGGACGACCTTGGCCTTGGCGCCCGCCGCCTCGACCTTCTCCTTGGCCGCGCCGTCCACGACGTTGACGACCAGCTGCTTGGCCTTGGCGTCGTAGTACGAGCCCGCGTCACCCTTGATGTCCGAGGTGAGCGTGGAGGCCAGCTTGGAGGCCGACTCGGCGGAGAGTGTCTTCAGGGTGGGGGTGTCCTCGGCCGCGTTGGCCTGGGAGAGGGTGAAGGATCCGGCCACGAGGGCCGCCACACCGGCGCCCGCTATGGCGAGGCGGCGCTTCGATATCTGTCGCTTGTGTCGCAACTCTGAACCTCCAGTGGGGGGTTGGAGCCGCCCGTCAGAGGAGAACGGCCCCGGAGGAAGTGCTGACACGAGGCTTCTTCCCAAGAGGAAGTCGCGTTCATGCCAACTCGTGGCGCCGAGTATTACGAGAACAGGGCGTGCCGCACAAGGTCCAGTTCCCGTCAGGCACCGGAAAGTTCGTTCTTGTCGCCCGGCGAGCGTAGCCACCGATAGTCGTGCACGTCGATCCCCTGTACGGACACCGGGCACCGTGCGCCGGTCCCGTGCCTGGTGAGGGCCGCGCCTGTCCGGGAATCGATCCTCAGCCGCCGGATTCCGGCCGCCGCTCCCCGGCGGCCTCGCCCGTTCCGGCCAGTTGATCCGCCTTGTCCAGGTCGCCCGGTTTGTTGAGGCGGCCCGAATCGTCCACGCTCGTCGGCCGGTCGGCGCCGGACAGCGGGCCTGGTTCGGAGGACAGCCGGTCCGGTTCGGGCTCGGACAGCCGGGCCGCCCCTTCGGCGGGCAGCGGCGCCCGCCCGGCCCGCGCCCCGGCCCCCTCCCGCGGCCCCTCCAGGAAGCGCAGCAGCTCCACGGGGAAGGGCAGCACCAGCGTGGAGTTCTTCTCCGTCGCGACGGCGGCGACGGTCTGCAACAGCCGCAACTGCAACGCCGCGGGCTGGTCGGACATCTGCTTCGCCGCCTCGGACAGCTTCTTGGACGCCTCCAGCTCCGCGTCCGCGTTGATGACCCGCGCCCTGCGGTCGCGGGTCGCCTCGGCCTGCCGGGCCATCGACCGCTTCATCGTCTCGGGCAGCGACACGTCCTTGATCTCCACCCGGTCGACCGTGACGCCCCACTCCACGGCCGGGCTGTCGATCATCAGCTCCAGGCCCTGGTTCAGCTTCTCCCTGTTGGAGAGCAGATCGTCCAGCTCGCTCTTGCCGATGATGGAGCGCAGCGAGGTCTGCGCCATCTGGGAGACCGCGAAGCGGTAGTCCTCGACCTGGATGATCGCGTCGGCCGGGTGCACGACCTTGAAATACACCACCGCGTCGACGCGCACCGTCACGTTGTCCCGCGTGATGCCCTCCTGCGCGGGCACGGGCATCGTGACGACCTGCATGTTGACCTTCTGGAGCCGGTCCACGCCGGGCACGATCATCGTGAACCCCGGCCCCCGCACGGCGGGCCGCAACCGGCCGAGCCGGAAGACCAGCCCCCGCTCGTACTGCCTGACCACCCGGGCCGCCGCCATCACATACAGCGCACCACCGGAGAGCCCCGCCGCCACCAACTCCACGACCATGATGGCCTCCTGCCGCCATGAGTCCGGCATTCTGGGAGGGAAGGAGAGAAGTGCCCTCAACCGTAGCCCTGCTCGCAGAACCGGTCGAGCCCCCGTCCCGGCACGAGTGCGTGTGTGCCGGGACGGGGGCCCGTTCTGTCCTGCGGCGCTGATCCACCGACGGTTCCGGATCAGCGAGTGGTGCGAGTGGTGCGGGTCAGCGGATCAGTAGACGCTGACACCGTACGCGTTCAGCGCCTCGACGACCGGCTGGAAGAAGGTCGTGCCACCGCTGGAGCAGTTGCCGCTGCCGCCCGAGGTCAGGCCGAGAGCGGTGCCGCCCGCGTAGAGGGGGCCGCCGCTGTCGCCGGGCTCGGCGCAGACGGTGGTCTGGATCATGCCGTAGACGACGTCGCCGCCGCCGTAGTTGACCGTCGCGTTCAGCGCGGTGACCCGGCCGCTGTGGGTGCCGGTGGTGCTGCCGCGCCGGGTGACGGTCTGGCCGACCGTGGGGTTGGCCGCGCCGGTGATGTCCACGCTGCCGACGGTGCCGGGGTGGGAGACGGAGGAGCTGTAGCGGACCAGCCCGTAGTCGTTGCCCGGGAAGCTGGACCCGGCGGTGGGGCCGATCAGGGTGGTACGCCCCGAGTTCGTCCACCAGTTGCCCGCGCCGTCGGTGCAGTGACCGGCCGTCACGAAGTAGTAGGTGCTGCCGCTGCGGACATTGAAGCCCGCCGAGCAGCGCCAGCTCGTCGCGTAGATGGCGTCGCCGCCCGCGAGGAGCTTGTTGAACTTGCCCGGCGTCCGCTTGACGTCGATCGCGCCGGCCTTGCCGCCCGCTTCCTGCTTGATCTTCGCCAGCTCGGCCTGGGAGACCGTGCTGTCGGCTGTGACGACCAGCCGGTCCGTCTTCTTGTCGACGTACCACGCGGTGCCCGCCACATCGGCGTCGAGCACGGCGTCGCTCACTGACTTGAGTTCGCTCGCGCTGTAGGTGGTCGGAGCGTCGGCGGCTGCTGAAACCGGAACCATGAGAGCTCCGGCGGCCGCCATGCCGGACGCGGCGGCTATCAGCCTGGTGCGTCTCCGGCGGGCCGCGCTGCTACTGGTGGTAGTGCGCTTGATCCTCACTTATTCCTCCCGATCGGGATATCAAAGCGTGCTCCTGACAAACGCTGCATGGAGTATTCGCCGTGAAAATCAGGACGCGCAAGGGCGCCTTTCGGACGTCCGCTTCCCGCCCGCATCCGTCCGTCCGCGCCCGCCCGCGGCGCTCAGCCGCCGCTCAACTGCCGCTTAGCCGCCGCTCCCCCGCCGTGAGATCAAACGGCAGGGTGTTGCCCGGTGGCGGAAAAGGACAGAGGAAGTTGTCGTTGAACGCGCACGGCGGAAGCGTGATCCGGTTGAGGTCCACACGCACCGAGCCGTCCGCGCCCGGGGCCTCCGTGCGGAGGAAACGGAACCTGTAGCTGGACGGCCTGCCCGTCACGTCGGACGGGCCGTCGGGCGTACGGGCGCTGGTGCCGTCGGCCAGCACGGCCCACAGCGCGCCGCCCTCCACCCGGGAGACCTGGAGGGTGTGCCCGCTGCCGTCGGGCGCGGTGAAGGACAGCTCGCCCGCGAGGCCGAGCCCCCGCTCCCGCCCGTCGGCGTTCCCCACCCGCACGCTCCGCTCCCCCTCCCCGTACGGCAGGAACGTCCCCTTCCGCACCCACTCCGGGTCGTACGGGAAGGCGTCGATCCCTGTGAAGGCGCGACGTGCGGGCGCGTCCGCGTCGAAGACCCGTACCGCCCACAGCCCCTCGCGGCGCAGCAGCACCAGCCGCCGTGCCCCGTAGCCGACCCGCGACTCCTCCGGCGGTCCCGCGTCCTCGCCGAGCAGGACCTCGCCCGCGAGGAGTTCGCCGTCGACGGCGAGGCCGTCCGCCACGGTCGCCTCCAGCAGCACTCCCCCGCCGTCCCCGGTCTCGGCCCACTCGCCCGGCAGGCCCGCGATGCGGCCGTGCTCCGCCTCGGCGATCCAGTGCGTACCCGTCACGGAGAGCGGGCCGTAGGGCGCGGCGGCGACGCGGACGCGCTTCTCGCGCCAGCGCTCCCACTCGCGCGAGCCCTCCGTGTCGGCTTCCGTCGCCGCTGCCGCGCGTGATGCTTCTGTGCTCATGTTGATCAACCTAGATGCCGAGGTGGTCGCGGAGGGTCGTGCCCTCGTACGACGTGCGGAAGCTGCCCCGCTCCTGGAGCAGCGGGACGACGCGGGCCACGAACTCGTCGAGCCCGTGCGGGGTCAGATGCGGCACCAGGATGAAGCCGTCGGCCGCGTCCTCCTGGACGAACGCGTCCATCTCAGCCGCGACGGCCTCCGGGGTGCCGATGAAGGACTGTCTGCCCGTCGCCTCGATCACCGTCTCCCTGATCGACAGCCCCTTCTCGCGGGACAGCGCCCGCCACCGCTCGGCCAGCGCGAACGGGTCCGCGTGCCGCACCCGGCCCTGGGCCAACTGCGATTCGGGCTCTGGATCGATGTCGGGGAGCGGTCCGTCCGGGTCGTACGAGGAGAGGTCGACGCCCCAGACCTGCTCCAGCGCGAGGAGCGCGTTCTGCGGGGTGATCTGCTGACGGCGGACCTCCGCCGCCCGCTCCTGCGCCTCGGCCGCCGTGTCGCCGAGGACGAAGGTGACCCCGGGCATGATCTTGAGGGAGTCCGGCTCGCGCCCGTACGCGCCCAGCCGCCGCTTGACGTCGGCGAAGAACGCGCGGCCCGCCTCCAGGGTGCCGTGCCGGGTGAAGACGATGTCGGCCGCCGAGGCCGCGAACTCCCTGCCCTCGTCCGAGTCACCGGCCTGGATGACCACGGGGCGTCCCTGGGGCGAGCGCGGCAGCGAGAACTCCCCGGAGACGTCGAAGTGCTCGCCCCGGTACGCGAACGGGCGCGGCGCCCGCTCCCCCTCCGGCCAGGAGTCCCACAGTGTGCGGGCCACCGCGACGAACTCGGCGGCTCGGGTGTAGCGGTCGGCGCGGTCGAGGAAGCCGCCGCGCCGGAAGTTCTCGCCGGTGAAGGCGTCGGAGGAGGTGACGACGTTCCAGGCGGCGCGGCCCGCGCTGAGGTGGTCGAGGGAGGCGAGGCGGCGGGCGAGTTCGTAGGGCTCGTTGAAGGTGGCGTTGACGGTGGCGGCGAGGCCCAGCTTCCCGGTGACGGCGGCCAGCGCGCTGAGGACGGTGATCGCCTCGGGCCGTCCGACGACGTCGAGGTCGTGGATACGGCCCTTGTGCTCGCGCAGCCGCAGCCCTTCGGCGAGGAAGAAGAAGTCGAAGAGCCCGCGTTCGGCGGTGCGCGCGAGGTGGACGAAGGAGTCGAAGCCGATCTGGTTGCCGAGGGCCTCGGGGCCGCCCTCGGTCCAGACGGTGGTGTTGTTGACGCCCGGGAAGTGGGCCGCGAGATGCATCCGCCTGCGGGCGCGGGCGCCGGGACGGGTAGGGGGCTGCGGCTGCGGCGCGGAGGTCATGCGGACTCCCTGGCGGGTGCGTAGCGGCTGTCGGGGCGGGGCAGTCCGAGGTGCGCGCGCAGGGTGGCGCCCTCGTAGCGGTCGCGGGCCAGGCCCCGCTCCCTCAGCAGGGGCACGGTGGTCCCCACGATCCGCGCGATGTCGCGCGCGGGCGCGGCCGGGCGCAGATGGAACCCGTCAGCCGCGCCCTCCGCCGCCCAGTCCGCGAGGAGACCGGCGAGCCCGGCCGCTTCGCCGTCCCCGTGCAGCTCGACGGGGAGTGACACCAGCACCGTCAGACCGGGCACCCGGGCGCGCAGCTCCTCGCGCAGGGCCCGCGCGGTGACGGGGTCCGCGGCCCGTACCAGCGCGACATCGGTGTGCGGCGCCAGCGCGCCGCGCGGCTCTTCGTCCGTCAGATCGGCCACGGTGACGGGGCGGCCCTGGGGCGGGCGCGGGACGATGGCGGGGCCGCGGACGGAGAAGTGCTCGCCCGCGAAGTCGACGTAGTGCAGCTTGTCGCGGTCGATGAAGCGGCCCGTCGACGCGTCCCGTATCTCCGCGTCGTCCTCCCAACTGTCCCAGAGCCTGGCCACGACGTCGGCGGCCTCGCCCGCCTCCCGCCACAGCGCGGACGGCGGCGCGCCCTGCCGACGGCCGAAGAGCGCGGCCTCGGCCTCCGTCGCGGAGACCGAGGGCGTCCACCCGGCCCTGCCCCGGCTGACCCAGTCGAGGGTGGCCAGCGCGCTGGAGAGATGGAACGGCTCGGTGTGGGTGGTGGTCAGGGCCGGGACGAGCCCGATGTGCCGGGTCTCGGGCGCCACCCTGGCAAGGGTGGCCGGGGCGTCGATGCCGGGGCCCGCGAAGGAGTCGGAGAGGGTGACGAAGTCGAGGGTGCCACGCTCGGCGAGACGCGCGAGCCGGATCCAGTGGCCGGGCGCGAAGAGGGCGGGGACGTCTACGGCTGCTTCTTCGGCGGACGGGTCGGGGGCGTCGGACGCGTCGAGTGCGACGGCGAGCCGGAGCGGGCCCGGGATGTGGTCGGTGGTCATGGGGGCTCCCCTCACAGGACCTTGGAGAGAAAGGCACGGGTGCGCTCGTGGCGCGGCGCTTCCAGGACGGCGGCGGGCGTGCCCCGTTCGACGACGAGGCCCTCGTCCATGAACACGACCGTGTCGGCGACCTCGCGCGCGAAGCCGATCTCATGGGTGACGACGATCATCGTGGTGCCCTGCCGCGCGAGGTCCTTGATGACGTCGAGGACCTCACCGACCAGTTCGGGGTCGAGCGCCGAGGTCGGCTCGTCGAAGAGCAGCAGCCTCGGTTCGACGGCGAGCGCGCGGGCGATGGCGACGCGCTGCTGCTGTCCGCCGGAGAGCCGCGCGGGATACGCGCCCGCCTTGTCCGCGAGCCCGACCCGCTCCAGCAGCCGTTCCGCCGTGGCCACCGCCTCCTCGTACGGCCTGCGCAGCACGGCGATGGGCGCCTCGATGACGTTCTCCAGCACGGTGAGGTGCGGGAAGAGGTGGAACTCCTGGAAGACGAAGCCGATGCGGGTGCGCTGCTTGAGGATCTCGCGCTCGCGCAGCTCGTAGAGCTTGTCGCCCGAGCGCCGGTAGCCGACGAGGGAGCCGTCCACGCTGATCCGGCCGCTGTCCACCTTCTCCAGGTGGTTGATGGTGCGCAGCAGCGTGGACTTGCCGGAGCCCGACGGCCCCAGGACGACGGTGACCTCGCCCTCCGCCACCTGGAGATCGATGCCGCGCAGCACCTCGTGCGGGCCGAAGCGCTTGCGCACGGCCGTGATGTCGACCATGAGCGGGGCGGGGGCGACGGTGCCTGTATCGGTTCGGGTTCGGGTATCGGGATCGCTGGTCAGGGGCATGGGGCTTCCTCGGGGTCGGGCGCGGGAAGGGACTCGGGAAACGGGCGTAAGAAAGGGGAGGGGAAAAGAGGTCGGCGCGGAGCCGTTCAGGCCGCGGCGCCGTGCGGCGCACAGCGGTCGCGGAGGAAGGTGAGGACGGCACGCGCCGTCGCGTCGTTCTGCCGGAAGGCGGGCGCGTTGGTACGGGGCCGCGCGAACGCGGCGTACGCACGGCTGTTGGTGTGCGCGCCCAGGGCGATCCGGCGCGGGTGCGGAAGCCCGTCGCGCTCCAGGACCCGGCCGTCGTCCGGGTCCACGGCGAGCAGCCCGGTCGGCAGCGCGGCGCCGTCCTCGCGGAGCACTTCCTCGCCGCCCGCGCCGTCCTCGTGGAGGGCGCGCAGCAGCGGGTCACGGGTGCGGCGTACGGAGGGCGCGGGCTGCCGCGCCTCGACCAGCGCGCGGGCCACGGTCTCGCCGCCCGCACCGCGCACCGCGCTGCCGCGGGCGCGGAAGACCCCTTCTTCCGCGTCGGCCTCGACGGTCATGCCGGGGCCGAGGAAGCGGACGAGGCCCGCGCGGGAGAGCGCCAGCAACTGCCGCAGCCGGGGCGCGGGCGGACCGGATGCGTAGTAGCTGAAGAAGCCGTGCCACCAGCCGTCCAGGTCCGCGATCCGCGAGCGCGGCGCGATACGGGCCGAGCCGACGAGGGGCACCAGTTGCCCGTAGACCGAGAGCAGCGCGAGGAAGACGGCCAGGTCGGGGCTGTGCGCGGGGTCGGCGCGGCGGTCGAGGTAGGCGACGACGTACGCGCGCACCGCCTCCTGGAGCGACGCCGCGTCCTCGTATTCGTCCCCGGCGAGGGGCCGGTCGAGCGCGGCCGGGTCGAAGCGGTCGGCGGGGTCGGGCACGGCGGCCTCCACCAGCGCGGCCAGCGCGGGCTCGGCACCGGGGTCGCCGGGGACGAGGGCCGCGTAGCGCTCGGCGAAGTCCCGCGCGCTGCCACGGGTGCGTTCGGGGTGCGCGGCGAAGAGGCGTTCGTAGTGGGCGTGGCCCAGTTCCCTGGCGATGAGCGGCCACACGTCGCGCCGGAAGTCGAGCTGCCCCGGCCGTCTCAGCAGCTCGTCCACCTGCGCGGGGCCGAAGAAGCGCGGCAGGGTGGGGCGTGCGCCGCGCCAGCCGTAGCCGATCTTCGAGTGGTACGGGACGCCTCTGCGGGAGCCGACGTACAGCACCGGCTCCCGGCCCGAGGGCAGATACACCAGCTCGCCCGCGCCATCGCCCTCACCGTCCTCCCGGCCATCCGCACCGTCCGCACCGTCCGCACTGACGAAGCGTCCGCCGCGCCCCTCCGTCAGCAGCACCATCAGATCGACGAAGACGAGACCGAAGCCGCGCACGAGGACGGGCTCGCCGGGCCGCAGCGCGGAGAGGTCGGCGTCGGCGGTGAACGCGGGCGGCAGGTGGACGAGCCCGTGCGCGGCGGCGAACCGCGCGAGGGCGCACTGCTCCGCGTCAGGTTCGGCGTCGAGATGGCCGAGGGCGAGGACGACCAGGTCGGCGAGGAGCGGCGTCGCGCTGCCTTCGAGCCACACGCGCTGGCGGCCCTCGCGGGGCCCGGTCAGCCGTACCGCGCGCCGCCGGTGGTGGCGCAGCCGGATGCCGGGCGGGAGCGCGGCGGCGGCGCGCTCGTACACCCAGTTGAGGTAGGCGCTCTGGAGCCTGCGGGTGGGGAAGTCGGTGCCCCGGAGCGCGCGGATCTCTGCGGCGAGCGCGGGGTCTTCGGGTGCGGGCACGGCTCCGTCGCGTACGCCCTGGGCCCACTCGGCGAGCGAGGGTCCTGGGCGGATCGGGCCCGCGCACCGCACCGAGTCGTCGGTGAACATGGTGACGTCCTCGGCCATCGAGTTCATCCACAGCAGCGGCGACTGGTCGGGCCGCCAGACCCGGCCGCCGCCCGGCGGGTGCGGGTCCACGAGGTGCAGGTCGAGTGGCCTGCCGCCGTACAGCTCGGCCGCGTTGGCGGCGACGCGCTCCACGAGTCCCGTGCCGCGCGGACCGGCGCCGACGATCACGAGGGAGGGCCGCTGCGCGCCTGCCTCTGGCGGTTCCGGCTGGTTCGACGGCGCTGACGGCTTGGCCGACGGGTTCATCGCGCGTCCGCCGTCCCGCGCCCGTAGTGCCGCTCCACGTAGTGCTGGCCGACGCCGAGCAGGGAGGTCACCGCGATGTACCAGAGGGTGGCGACCAGCAGGAGCGGAATCACCTGGTAGGTGCGGTGATAGACCAACTGCACGGAGTAGAGCAGGTCCTGCACCGCGATGACGCTGATGATGGACGTGCCCTTCAATGTGCCGATCAGCAGGTTTCCCGCGGGCGGCACGATCGCGCGCATCGCCTGCGGCAGCACGACGCGGCGCAGCCGCCGCCACGGTCCCAGGCCGAGCGACTGCGCCGCCTCCGTCTGGCCCTTGCCGACCGAGAGCAGTCCGCCGCGCACGATCTCGGCCGCGTAGGCGGCCTCGTGCAGGGTGAGCCCGATGACGGCGACGGCGATGGGCCCCAGGAGATTCGTGGTCCTGACGGTCAGGAACTCGGGCCCGAAGGGGATGCCGAGACCGAGCCGGGGATACAGCGCCCCGATGTTGAACCAGAACAGCAACTGGACCAGCACGGGCACCGAGCGGAACAGCCAGACGTAGCCCCGGCTGACGTGCCGCAGCACGGGGTTGGCCGACAGCCGCAGTACGGCGAGCAGGGTGCCGAGCGCGAAGCCCAGCACCGTCACGAGCCCCGTCAGCCACAGGGTGAGCCCGAGCCCGCGGAGGACGGCGGCCGAGGTGAAGTAGTCGCCGACGACGGCCCATTGGAAGGCGTCGTTGCGCACGGCCGAGTTGACCGCCATGGCGAGCAGCAGCACGACGGCGGTGGCCGCGGCCCACTGTCCGGTGCGGCGCACGGGGACCACGCGGAGCGGGCCGGATCCGGCCCCGGAAGCGGACGTGGAGGGCTCGTCGAGCGGACTGTCTGGGGATTCGAGGAGGGTATCCGGCTGTGCGGACATACGAAGGCTCCGTGGATGCAGAGATCGAACACGGTGGATTCGCCTTCACACCCGGCGGCGCCCCTCAGCACCGCCGGACCATGAGGCTAAGCGCGGTGCACGTGTTCTTGTCAAGACCGTCCGTACCGCTCCGGGCCGCTCCGGGCCCTTCCCAGGGGGTAGTTGACGTGGACACGGATCGCTGTTCCACTGAGCGCATGCGTCCACGGCAGCGGCTGGTCACCCGCGACCACATCGACTTCGGTCGGGTGTGGTCGTCCTCCTGTCAGCGCTGATCCCGCGCCCGTGAGGCCGCCCGCGCCCTCCGGCGCGTGCCGCGGCCCGGGCCGCGCCCGTCCGCCCCGGCGTTTCCCGCGCTGAACGTCGCCTTGCGCGACCGCGCCTTCACACGGTTCCACCACGTCACACGCCTCCGCGCCCGGCGCCGCCCACGGTGCCGCCGGGCCGGCGCGTGCCCCTCCCCTCGCGTCCCCACGTGCACCCGTACCTCCCCGCGCCCGGCAGAAGGGCTCCGTATGCGCTCCAGACCTCCTCGACCGCTCCCCGAAGTCGTCGCCCCCGCCCTCGTCCTCCTCCTCACCCTTCTCCTCTCCCTCTCCGCATGCGGCAGCGGCGGCGACGCCTCGGGCGCCGCAACCGGGACCGGGGGCAAGGGAAGGATCCCCGGCCAGGACGTGGTCTCGTCCGTGCGGAAAGACCCCGAGGCGGCGGCGCTGCTGCCCGCCGCCGTGCGCGAGCGCGGCACGCTCACCGTCGCCACCAGCGTCGGCACCCCGCCAGGCGCCACCTACCGGGAGGACGGCAGGACCGTCGCGGGCCAGGACGTCGACTTCGCCGACGCCGCCGCGCGGGCGCTGGGGCTGCGCCTCAAGCGGGAGGTGGCCGGGTTCGAGGCGATCCTCCCGGCGCTGGGCAGCGGCAAGTACGACCTGGGCACAGGGAACTTCGGGGTCACCGACGAGCGGCGCGCGACGATCGACTTCGTGACCTACATCAACGACGGCCAGGGCTTCGCCGTCAGGGACGACAGCCCGCTGAAGAAGGTCACCGACCTGAAGCAACTGTGCGGCCTGACGGTGGCCACGGGCGCGGGAACCACCTTCGAGACCACCCTGGAACAGCACAGGTCCGCCTGCGCGAAGGCGGGCGAGAAGCCCTACGACGTCGCGACGTACGCCGAGCAGGGCGCCCTGTGGATCTCCCTCCAGCAGGGGCGCAGCGACGTGGTGATGAGCACCATCAACGGGCTGCGGTACGCGGTGAAGCAGCAGCCGGGGCTGCGCTTCCTCAACGAGTACCAGCGGCTCGACGTCGGCTTCGCCTTCAGGAAGGGCTCACCGCTGGCGCCCGCCTTCCAGGCCGCGGTCGAGCACCTCAAGGAGGACGGCACCTACGACCGCGTCCTGCGGAAGTGGGGCACCAGTGAGTCCGCCATCGAGCGGTCCCGGATCAGCCCGCCCGAGCTGAGGTGAGCCGGGCAGGGCGACGGGGGCCCGGCGGCCGGAAGCGGCCGGCCGCCGGGCCCCTCCTGAGCCCCCTCACGGGTGACCCCATCCATGCGATCACCCCTGCGGGAACGACATCAGCCATTCGGCCGAGCGCCCGTCAGCAACCGTCGGCATCCGTCGGCGCCGGTCAGCAACCGCAGTCGCAGCCGCAGTCACAGCCGTCGCAGCACCCGCCGTCCCCGCCGCCCTCTCCCCCTTCGCCGCCACCGCAGCAGTTGCAGCAGTTGCAGCAGTCACAGTCGCAGCAGTCGGCGCACTTGTGGCACCAGCCCTCGCGGGGCTCGCCGCTCCAGGGGTCCTCGTAGGGGTTCTTGCAGCACACCTGGCCCGTGCAGCACAGCCCGGACCACAGCGCGCAGCCCGCGACGAGACCGCGCCGCCGGGACGGGGGCCGGAGCGGCGGCGGGGGTCCCGTCGGGTCGCGGGTGATCCAGGGCGACTGGTTCGGGTGCTGTCCGGGCCCGGACCCTGAACCGTGCCCGTGCCCGTGTGCGCACGTCGTGCCGAAGACCCTGTCGACGGACCGCTTCAGCTCGTGCCCGAGCAGGATGTGGGCCAGCTTGCCGTCCACGAAGTCGACGTCGCGCAGCGCGAGCCGCACCCCGTGCACCGCGTCGTCGCACAGTCGCCGCACGTCGGCCAGGTCCGCGCCCGTGACGGCCACGGGGTTCCAGGCGCCCGCCTCCTCATCCGCCGTCAGGTCCTCGACCGCGTCCAGCAGATGGGCGAGCCGCCCGAACAGCCTCCCCGCCTCGGCCAGCGGCTCCTGGTTCCCGGCGCTTCCCGCGAGCACGGCGGTGTGCGCGAAGGCCGCAGCGGTCGCGGTCTCCGTCGGCTCCGTCACCAGCAGCAGCGAAGCGCCGCTGCCGCCCCCGCCGCCCCCGCCGGCCTCGCTGCCCGAAGAACCCGCGTCGGCCACGTCCCCCGCGAACGCGTGACGCCGCGTCAGCGCCGTCTCGATCTCCTGCTGCCGGTCCACGGCCTCGACCAGGACCGACGTGTCGAAGCCCAGCTCCGCACCCGTGCGGGCGCCCGCGCGGTCCCAACCGGCCGCGACCCTGCGCGCCGCCGCGGCGACCGGGCGCCGCGCGAGCACGCCGTCCCCGTCGGCCACATGGTCACGCACCTTCGCCGAGGCCAGCACCAGTGAGACGGCCGCGGCCAGCCGGGCGCCCTCGCCCCGCGCGACGGACGCCGTGCGCATCCCGCGCAGCGGGCAGGGGCCCGCGGTGCGCCGCCACCGGCCGTCACGGCCCGAGTGATCCGCGTCCTGTGGACGACGCGACTGCGCCTCGACGAGTACGGAGATGATGAGTCCGTCGTAGTTGGTCGCCACCCTGGAGAACTGCCCGTGGTCGGCCCGCAATGCGAGGCAGAGTCCGCACAGGTGGGCCATCCATTCCGTCCGCATGCGCGCGCTCAGCCTGTGACGGCATGGCCTGACTATTCCGAACACCGCTCCCCCGATTCACCGTTCCTGGACCTTGTGCGGGGAGCACGATAGCCGGAAGATCACCTGACGAACGGTGGTGGCCCCTCACCCGTCTGCCCCCGTCACCACCCGTCCGGCGGGGCTCCGCGAATCTTGCACATCGTCACCACGCGTACGCCACAAGATCCCTGATCCGGCGCCATATGTTCTGCACCAGTACCGTCACGAATCACGTATCTGGTGGGTATCCGCTTGGCGCATCATCCGCATCATGGACGACCATAGAGTTGCGGACGGTACGAAGACCGCGCGCAGAGGAGAGGAGGCGTCCATGGGATCGGTGCGCAAGGCGAGTGCCTGGCTGGGCCTCGTCGACGACAGCGAGATGCGTTACTACGACGATGACTACGCCGAGGGGCCGGAATCCGGGGACGCCGCGCGCGAGTCGTGGGTGACCGACCCGAGAGTCCGGGTGACGGCGGAGACCGCGCAGGACCAGGGCACACGGATCGCCACGGTCACCCCGGACGGATTCCGGGACGCCCGCGGCATCGGGGAGCTGTTCCGGGACGGCGTCCCCGTCATCGTGAACCTCACGATGATGGAGCCCGGCGACGCCAAGCGCGTCGTCGACTTCGCGGCCGGGCTGACCTTCGGCCTCCGCGGGTCGATCGAGCGCGTGGCGACGCGGGTGTTCCTGCTGACCCCGGCCGACTACAAAATTGTCAGTGGTGAGGAGCGCCGCTCCACCGAGGGCGGTTTCTTCAACCAGAGCTGAGCCCGGCAGGGCCGCTCACCGGCTGGACCGGCGCCACAACGTCAGTGCGCCACCGCGCACGGAGACGTCACCGAAAGGCGTCGATTCCGGTGAGCGCCTTGCCGAGCACGAGCTGGTGCATCTCGACGGTGCCCTCGTAGGTGAGGACCGACTCCAGATTGGTCGCGTGCCGCATCACGGGGTATTCGAGGGAAATCCCGTTGGCGCCGAGAATCGTCCGCGCGGTGCGGCAGATCTCGATCGCTTCGCGCACGTTGTTCAGCTTCCCGAAACTCACCTGTTCAGGCCGGAGCCTGCCCGCGTCCATACGCACCCCGAGATGGTGCGCGAGAAGGACGCCCTTGTGGAGTTCCACCGCCATGTCGGCGAGCTTCGCCTGAGTGAGCTGGAATCCGCCGATGGGCTTGCCGAACTGTTCCCGGCTCTTCGCGTAGTCGAGCGCCGCGTCGAAGCTCGCGCGGGCCGCGCCCATCGCGCCCCACACGATTCCGTAGCGGGCGTGGCTCAGACAGCTCAGCGGTCCGCGCAGCCCGGTCACCTCCGGGAGCACCGCTTCGGCGGGCAGCCGCACCTCGTCCATGACCAGTTCGCTCGTCACGGAGGCGCGCAGCGACCACTTGTGCTTGATCTCGGGCGCCGAGAAGCCCGTCGCGTCGGTGGGCACGACGAAGCCGCGGACGCCGTCGTCCGTGCGGGCCCAGACCACGGCGACCCCCGCCACCGAGCCGTTGGTGATCCACATCTTGCGCCCGGTGAGCACCCAGTCGCCACCGTCGCGCTTGGCGTACGTGCGCATTCCCGCGGGGTCGGAGCCGTGGTCGGGCTCGGTCAGGCCGAAGCAGCCGATCACCTCGCCCGACGCCATGCGCGGCAGCCACTCGCGCTTCTGCTCCTCGCTGCCGAAGCGGTGGATGGCGTACATGGCGAGCGAGCCCTGTACGGAGACGAGGGAGCGGATGCCGGAGTCGGCGGCCTCCAGCTCCAGGCAGGCCAGCCCGTACTGCACGGAGCTGGCGCCCGCGCAGCCGTAGCCGGTGAGGTTCATGCCGAGGGCGCCGATCGAGCCCAGTTCGCGGGCCAGTTCGCGCACTCCGGGGAGTTCGCCGCGCTCGTACCAGTCGGCGACGTACGGCAGGACGCGGTCGGCGGCCCAGGAGCGCACGGTCTCGCGCACGGCGCGGTCCTCGTCGCTCAGCAGGTCGTCGATACCCAGCGGGTCGTGGACGTCGAACGCGGGCTTGGGACTCATGGGGTGCCTCCGGCGGGAAACGATCAGCGGCTCGCGGCTGACGCTACGGCCGGGTAATGCCGCTCGACAAGAGGCTCCCTGGACCGCTCCCCCGGCCCTTCGCGCCGTCGTCCTGACCACCGGCGGCGACGTTCCGCGACGGGGCGCCCTCGCGGGAAGCGGGCGCGTGGCCCCCGCACTCCTCGCTGACGCGCGGCGCGGGCGGGCCGCGCCGCTCACCCTCGCCGGGCTCCTGACGGTCCCGGTCCTCGGCCTGGTCCTGGGCCGTGCCCTCGCCCTGGTCACCGTCGCCACCCGGCCCGTCCGCCGTCCTCTTCGCGCCGTCCACGGTGCGCGGCAGCCGCAGCGCCGCGAGGGCGCCGAGCAGCAGCAGCGCGGCGCTGACCAGCAGCGTCACATGGAGGCCGTGGACGAAGGCATCACGCGCCGCTGAGCGCAGCGCGTGTCCCGCGGCGCCGCCGAGCTGGCCCGCGACCTCGTACGCCTCGCCCAGCGAGTGGCTGGCGTCGCCGCTCGCCGAGCTGGGCACGCCCCTGGTATCGCGCACCCCGGGTGCGTAGGCGGCGTTCATCACGCTGCCGAGCAGGGCGATGCCCATACCGGCGCCGAGCTGGTAGGCGGTCTCGCCGACGGCCGCGGCGCCGCCCGACTGCTCGGCGGGCGCCTCGTTGAGCATCGACTCGTAGCAGGCGAACAGGGTGGTCTCCAGGCCGAAGCCCAGCAGCATGAAGCCGCCGACGAGCAGCGCCGGGCGGTCCTCCTGCCCCACGGACGTCAGACACAGCACGGCCACCGCCGTCAGCACGAAGCCGAGCGCGACCATCGTGCGCGGCCCGAGCAGCTGGAGCAGCCGGGAGCCGACGAGCCCGGCGGCGATGGCGGCGAGCGAGAGCGGCAGCAGCCGCAGCCCGGTCTGGAGCGGGGAGAGGCCCAGGACGAGCTGGAGGTACTGCGCCGCGATCAGCGCCAGCCCGACCAGCGCGAGGACCGTGAGCACGATGCAGCCGAGCGCGGTGCCGAAGGCGGGGCGCGCGACGGTGCGGAAGTCGATGAGGGGGTGGGCCAGGCGCCGCTGGCGCCGCACGAAGAGCGCGATCAGCGCGGCGCCCGTCGCCAGCGGCAGCGCGGTGTGCGGGGAGAACGGGTCGCCGCCGCCCGCGTGCTTGACGCCGAGGATCACCCCGAAAAGACCGGCCGCGGCCAACAGCGCGCCGAGCACGTCCCAGGGCCCGTCGCGCTCCCCTGTGGACTCGGGCAGCAGCCAGCGGCCGACCGGGAGGCTGGCCGCCATCAGCGGGATGTTGATCAGGAAGACCGAGCCCCACCAGTAGTGCTCCAGCAGCAGCCCGCCGACCAGCGGCCCCACCGCCGCGCCGACGGCGGCCACCGCGCTCCAGATACCGATGGCGAGGGCGCGCTCGCGGCGGTCGGGGAAGACCTGCCGCAGGATCGAGAGCGTCGCGGGCATGATCATCGCCCCGCCGACGCCGAGCAGCGCGCGGGCCGCGACCAGCACTCCGGGTGTGTGCGCGTACGTGGCGAGCGCCGAGGCGACGGCGAAGAGCGCGTACCCGAAGAGCAGCACCCGGCGGCGCCCTACGCGGTCGCCGAGAGTCCCGAAGAGGATGAGCAGGGAGGCGCACACGAGCGGATAGGCGTCGACGATCCACAGCAGCTCGATCGAGCCGGGCCGCAGGTCCTCGGAGACGGCGGGCACGGCGACGTGCAGCACCGTGGCGTCGATGGCCACCAGGAGCAGGCTGGCGCACAGCACTATGAGGACGATCCAGCGGTTCGCGCTCCCGCCCGCTCCGGGCGGGCCTGCTCTGTGTACGGGGACGTCCGCCGTCTCCGAAGCTACGGGCGTGGTCGTCCCTGACATGTACGCACCTCCTCTTGCGCTCGCGCCTCCCCAGTTCGTGGGGGGAATCGCCGGGTGCGACATCGGGACAGGCCACCGACCGGCCCGGCGCGGAAGGGCGAGTGGCCGTTAGCGTACGCGAGTCGCTCCGGGTGGTGCGTGGCGCGTCTCACCTCGGCGTCGGCAGCAGCGTAGGCGAGCGGAGGGGGCGCGGCCCAGCGCGCACCGGTGCTCACCGGCACGGACCCCTGCGCCCCCGGCCTTGACCCGTTCGCATCCGGTCGGGGAAGCGATGGGGGAATTCCCCATTAAGCGGTGGTGAACGGAATTCTCCGAGTGACACTCTTAGCGGCTCGCCAAAGTCATGCCGGAATACGGGATCTAAGTGAGGGATAAGCTGGAGGAATTCGTGGAAGAAAGGCTGTGATGAGACGCACTCCACATCACATCGTCATCACGAACCCGGTGACATGTCCGAGCACCTCTCGGACCCGTTGTACCGTCGATTGGGTGCGTACCGACCGAATCCTCGCCAGGCTGGAGCAAGAGCCTGAGCGACCGAGCAGCCGCGATGTCCCGCGGATGAGCCGAACCCGCAAGGTGTTGTTCGGTTCAACATTGGGACTGTATGCGCTCATTGTCTTCGCCGTGCTGGTGCGAACGGGCCTCGTTCAGCTCGACTGGCAGGTGATGCTGTTCCGGCCGTACAAGCAGTGGCCGGAAGTGCACGCCTTCCTCGACTACTTCGTGGTGCTGGGGCAGCGCGGCCCCACGGCCGTGCTCGTGATGGCCTGGCTCGGCTGGCGCTCGTGGCGGCAGCGCACCCTGCGGCCCCTCCTGGTGCTCGGCACCTCGCTGCTGCTGCTCAACGTCACGGTCGGCTCGATCAAGATCGGCCTCGGGCGGCTCGGCCCCCACTACGCGACCTCGATCGGCTCGGCCGAGATGTTCAACGGCGGGGATATATTCCCTTCGGGCCACACCGCCAACGCCGTCGTGACCTGGGGAATCCTCGCCTACCTCGCCACCACGCCCCGCGCACGCCGGGTACTCTCCGTGGTCGGCGCAGTCTTCTCGCTGGGTGTCGGCGCGACCACTGTGTACCTCGGTACGCACTGGGTGAGCGACGTGCTACTCGGCTGGGCCGCCGGTCTGCTGATCCTTCTCGGCCTCCCCTGGTGCGAGCCCGCCATCGCCCGCGCAGAGGCCTTGATCTTCGCCTGGCGGGAGCGGCTGCGCGCCGCCGGGGCGCCGGGCTTCGCGCCCGCGCCCGTGGCCACGCCGGTCGGCGCCCGTAAGCCGCTGCTGCCGCACGGCCTCTCGGCCGAGGAGCTGGCGCACCAGGACGACGGCACGCCCGGCACGCCCGGCGGGCCCGGATCTCCCGGCGACGCGGGGGTCGCCGGTGCCCGGACCGCCTCCACCGCCTCCACCGCCTCCGCCTCGGCCGCCTCCTCGTCCGGTACCGGGGCCGCCGTACGGCTGCACCACTCCGCCTCGCGCCAGCAGCACCCGCTGCGCGCCGAGCGCGCCCCCGTCACCCCGGCCCCCGCCGCGGGCCCCCGGCGCCCCCACACCGACCGCCAGGCCCCGCGCACGGCGCCCCTCGGGCCGCGGCCTCTGGGGCCGCGCGCGAAGTAGCGGCCTGGAGCAGAACGCGGCCGGGGCGGACAGGAGACCTTCTCC
>NZ_JBSHAO010000094.1:0-19363 GCF_053611545.1 Streptomyces sp. NPDC054796
CTCTTACGTTTCCGCAGGTCAGTTCGTTTTTTCGTCTGCGGCAGCAGGTGGGGCGGGTGGGACTCGAACCCACGGCCGACGGATTATGAGTCCGCTGCTCTAACCGGCTGAGCTACCGCCCCGAAACGGCGCGCGTACATCTGTACGCGCCGTGTCTGCCGCAGCATAGCTGCTCATACGATCTGCCGCCCGCGCCGGGGGTGGTCGTACGCAGGTGAGGACTTCGATCACGGGGTGATCGGTTCCCGCTATTGCCCAACAGTCGTACCGGGCAAAGAAAAAGGGCCCCTGATGGGGCCCTTCGGGTTGTGCTCCCGCGACTGGACTCGAACCAGTAACCTGCCGGTTAACAGCCGGCTGCTCTGCCGATTGAGCTACACGGGACCGCTCTGCTCGGACCCGCCGACCCGTTCCCGGGGGCGTTCCCTCGCTGCGAGCAATACATTAGCGCATGCCAGGGGGTACTCCGAAATCGGTATGGGTACGGCCCACCGCACCGAGAGATCCATGGATCGAGAGAACCGACAGAAGGGTGTAGCCATGCGCTACCGGCTCACGTTCGTCGCTGGACTGGCCGTGGGGTACGTGCTCGGGACACGCGCCGGTCGCGAGCGTTATGAGCAGCTACGGAAGGCGGCGCACCGGGTCGCCGAGAACCCGGCGGTCCGTAACGCCACCGAGTCCGCCGCGCAGACCGGCCGCGAGGCCGCGTCGAAGGCCGCCGGGGTCGTCAGCGAGAAGGTCGGGCATCGGCTGCCCGACTCGGTCAGCGACCGGGTGCGGTCCCTGCGGGGGCAGCGTACGCCGCTGGACGACGACTGGGGGACGAGCAATACGTGATCTGCAATACGTGACCTGCGGTACGTGATGCCTCCCCGGTGAGGGGCGCGTCACGCTCCGGCGGACCCCGCGCTTCCCGCCCGCTCCCGCGTCGCGCTACGCCGGGAGCGGGCGGGCGTGTGCCGGGGTGAGGAGCGGGGCCAGGAGGTCGCCGTGCCGCTCCAGGCGGGCGGGGAGGCCGGGGGCGAGGAAGATCAGCTCGTCCGGCGACGTCGCGGCCTCCAGCTCGTCCCAGGTGACCGGCGCCGAGACGGTCGGGCGGGGCCTGGCGCGGAGCGTGTACGGGGCGGCGGTCGTCTTGGCGGCGGCGTTCTGGGAGTGGTCGACGAAGACCTTCCGCTTGCGCAGCGCCCTGGTCATCCGGCTGAGCGCCAGCCCTGGAAGGGCCGCCTCCGCCTCCTCGGCGATCTTCTTGGCGTAGGCCGAGGCGGCGGCGGACGGTGCCGGCGTGATCGCGGCGAGCAGGTGGAGGCCCTTGGCGCCCGAGGTCTTGGGCAGGGCCGTGAGGCCGTCGTCGGCGAGCCGGTCGCGGATCCACAGGGCGACCGTGCGGCAGTCCAGGAGGGTGGCGCCCTCGCCGGGGTCCAGGTCGAAGACGAGGCGGTCGGCGAGGTTGCCGGTGCCCGCGCGGTCCGCGCGGTCCACGCGCCACTGCGGGGTGTGCAGCTCCAGCGCCGCGATGTTCGCCGCCCACACCAGCGTCGCCAGGTCCTCGACCAGCACCTGGTGGAGCGGTTCGCGGCTGACGTGGGTGACCTCGGCCGTGGTCACCCAGTCGGGGGCGCCGGGCGGGACGTTCTTCGCGAAGAAGCCGCCGCCCTCCACGCCGTCGGGGAAGCGGAAGAAGGAGAGGGGGCGGCCGTGCAGGTGGGGGAGGAGGGCTTCGGCGACGGAGGCGTAGTAGTGGAGGGCCTCCCCCTTGGTGAAGCCGGACGCCGGATAGAGCACCTTGTCCAGGTTGCTGAGCGCGAGACGGTGGCCCTCGATCTCCGTGTACGGCATACCCTGAGAGTCCCACAGAAGGGACAAAGGATGCGTTCTATCTGGAAAGGGTCCATATCCTTCGGCCTGGTCACGATCCCGATCAAGGTGGTCTCGGCGACGGAGAACCACAGCGTCTCCTTCCACCAGCTCCACGTCACCGACGGCGGGCGCATCCGGTACCGCAAGGTGTGCGAGCTGGAGGGCGAGGAGGTGCCGCGCGAGGAGATCGGCAAGGGGTTCGAGACCGACGACGGCACGACCGTGCAGCTCACGGACGAGGACCTGGCCGCGCTGCCCCTGCCGACCGCGAAGACCGTCGAGATCCTCGGCTTCGTGCCCGCCGAGGACATCGACCCGATCCAGCTCGACCGCTCCTACTACCTCGCCGTCGACGGCCAGGGCGGCGCCAAGCCGTACGCGCTGCTGCGCGAGGCGCTGAAGCGCTCGGGGCGGGTGGCCGTCGCCAAGCTGGCGATGCGCGGGCGGGAGAGCCTGGGGATGCTGCGCGTCTACGAGGACGTGCTCGCGCTGCACACCATGCTGTGGCCCGACGAGATCCGCCGCGCGAGCGGGGTCGCGCCCGAGGGGAACGTGACCGTGCGGGACGCCGAGCTGGACCTCGCTGACACGCTGATGGACACGCTCGGTGACCTGGACTGGGACGAACTGCACGACGAGTACCGCGAGGCCGTCGAGCGGCTCGTTGAGGCCAAGGCCGAGGGCGGCGACGCCGCCGTGGCGGCCGAGAAGGCGCCCGCCTCCTCGGGCAAGGGCAACGTCGTGGACCTGATGTCCGTCCTGGAGAGCAGCGTGCAGGCGGCCAAGAAGTCGCGGGGCGAGGGCGGCGGGGACGAGGACGCGACGGTGCACCAGTTGTCGAGCAAGCGCGGCGCGAAGAAGTCGGCCTCGTCCTCCTCGTCCTCCTCCCGGAGGGGCACCGGCAAGAAGACGGCCGCGAAGAAGACGGCTTCGTCGGCCAAGAAGACGGCGGAGAAGAGCGCCCCCGCCAAGAAGACCGCGTCCGCGAAGAAGACCGCGTCGGCCAAGGGGACGGCCAAGAAGACGGCAGCCAAGAAGACCGCCCGCACCCGTACGAAGAAGTCGGCCTGAGCGCGTCAGGTGGTGGGGCCTGGCGCGGAGGCGCGGCGGGCGGTGTCCCGTCGGGCGATGGCCTCGGCGACCTCCCGGAGTGCGGTGCGGATGAGGTCGCCGTAGGCGTCCCGGGGGAGGTGCGGGGCGTGCCGCTCGGCCTGTTCGACGTGTGCGGTGGCGGCGGCGAAGGAGCCGAGCCGACGGTAGTTGTCGGCGAGGTTGAGGTGCAGGGACGGGTAGAAGGCGGCGACGCGCAGACCGGCGTGGTGGTCCTGGACGCGCCGCTCGGTCACCGCTTCGGCGGCGTCCAGGGCGCGAACGTCCCAGGTCAGGGCCTGGGCGGGGTCTTCGTAGAGGTCGGCCAGGTAGTGCGCGAGGGTGCAGCGGTGCAGGGCGTCGCCGGTGACGCCGATCGACGTCCACAGCGCCAGGAGCCGGTCGCGGGCGCCCGCGGCATCCCCGGCCCGGCCCTCGGCGACGGCTCGGCCGATGGCCTCCATGGCCGGGACAGGGGTGGCGGGGGTGGCGGTCATGTGGATGTGCCTCCGTTTCGTGGGCCGACGGGCATGGCCAGAGTGGTGAGGTCGCCCCGGTCGGCGGAGCGGACGGTGCCGGGCTGGTCGCTTCCGCGCAGGTCGAGCAGCACGTCGGGGCCGATGGCGGTGCTGACGGCGGGGTAGAGCGTGGTCAGCTCGAACCGGATCAGGAGGTCGCGGCCCGTCACGGTCGCCGGGAGAAGGGTTCCGGGACGGGTGCCGGGGAGGGTGCCGTCGGCGGGGAGGACGCGTACGCCGTCGCCGGTCGCCTGGAGCGTGACGCGCTCGCCCGGGTGCTCCTCCAGTCCCCGCAGCAGCGCGTCCTTCGCGACCGTCACCCGGGTGGTGACCTCGTCCAGCGAGGCGAGCAGCAGCTTGTGGTCGGGGAACTCCTGCGGCAGCAGTCGGCAGTGCGGGTCCTGGCGGCCCCGGTCGGCCACGCGGAGCCGGATCCCGTGCGGGGCCGCTTCGATGCGCACCAGTGCGCTGCGGCGGACCTCGGCGACCGCCGTGCGCAGCTCGTCGCCGCTGACGGTGGCGGCCCACGTCCTCGTTGGCGGCTCGGCGGGCACCAGGGTGCGCGTGGAGAGCCGGTATCTGTCCGTCGCCGTCAGCGTGAGCGCCTCTGGGGTGGCCTCCATGCGCAGGCCGCCCAGCACCGGCAGCTCGGGCTTGCTGACGGTGGCGGCCAGTACCTGCTCGACCGCGTCGGCCAGCACGGGGCCCATGAGCGTGGCGATCGGCTCACCGGGCGCTTCGGGCGCCCGGGGTACATCGGACGCGCCGGACGCGTCGGCGAGCGAGGACTTGATGGCGGCGGCCTTCCGCCGCACCGCCGCCGCGTCCCCGAGCACCTTCGCGACGTGCTCGTCGATCAGCCGGGAGGCTTCACCGGGCTCCGCTTCGAGCACGGCCGCGACGGCGGGAAGGGGCATGGTGATCTCGCGGAGCGCCCGGAGCGAGGTCGCCCGCGCCACCTGGCCGACGCCGTAGTAGCGGTAGCCCGAGGCGGGATCGGTCTCGGCGGGACGCAGCAGCCCCGAGTCGGCGTAGAAGCGCAGCGCGCTGGCGGTCAGGCCACTGCGCTGGGCGAACACCCCGATGGGCATCAGTTCGGAAGGCGGCACCCGCACATCATTGGGCTTCGACCCACTTGAAGGTCAACGCGTCAACGCGTCAACGCGTCCTGTGCCCGTGCCCGTCTCCCGGGTCCCCCGGGTCCCCCGGGTCCCCCGGGGTGCGGCCTTCGGGGAGGAAGAGGACGGAGTTGACGTAGCGCCGGCGGTTCGGCGCGAGGGAGCGGCGGAGCAGGCCGTGTTCGGCGACGTGCGCGGTGCGCTGCTGGTGGGAGGCGAGGTCGAAGGAGGCCAGCGGCACCCAGTCCCGCTCGGGCAGCACCCAGCCGGTGTAGCCCAGCGACGTCAGCAGACCCAGGACGGGGGAGAGGGGCTGGATGCGCAGCTCCAGTTCGATGAAGAGCGCGGGGCCGAAGCGTCGCAGCGTGCGCTCGGCGCCGTGCAGGACGGCGAGTTCGCTGCCGTCGACGTCGATCTTCAGCAGCGTGACCTCGGTCAGCGCCAGCTCGTCCACGGGGAGGCAGGGCACGTCGAGTGCGGTGTCGTGGACCTCGCGCCTGCGTACGAGGGAGGAGACGCCACGGTCGCCCCGGCCGTCGGCGGGGAGCCAGAGTGTGGCCCGGCCCGCGTGGTCGGTGGCGGCGGCCTGGAGCACCTCGACATTCGCGGGCGTGGTCGCGCGCAGCCCGCGCGCGAGGTGGGGGACGGGCTCGATGGTGACGACGCGGTCGGCGCGCTGGGAGAGGCGGCGCGTCCACGGCCCGTACCAGCCGCCGATGTCGACGGCCGTGCCGTACGGCGGGCAGAAGTCGGCGAGACGGCGCAGTTCCGGTTCGAAGCGTGGGTAGAGCAGGTCCGTCGCCGTGGTGACGAAGCGGGCCGGGAGGTGGGGGGCGAGGCGGGCTGCCAGGGTCATGACGAGGAGTCCTCGGGGCCCCCGGGGTCCTCGGGGAGGTCGATGCGCTTGAGGAGCTGGGTGTGCTCTTCGTCGCCGACCTGTTCGCCGGAGGAGGGGAGGAGCTGGGGGATGCCGTCGACGATGGGGTAACGGCGGCGCAGGCGCGGGTTGTAGAGCGCCTCCTCGGGCTGGAGGAGAGCGAGCGGCCCCTTGTCGAGGGGGCAGGCGAGGATCTTCAGGAGGGGGTCGTCAGGGGAGAGGGTGGACATGGTGGCCGCTGCCTTTCCTGGGCTCGGGGTGGTGGGGGGTCGGGGCGTCGGCGGTGCTGGTTCCGGTTCCGGTTCTGGCTTCGGTTCCGGCTTCGGCTTCGGTTCCGGTGGTGCCGGGGTCCGGTGACGGGGGCGTATCGGACTCGGGTTCGGGCTCAGCGCCGGGTTCCGGCGCCGGCTCGTCGTGACGGGGAAGGGCCAGCAGGACGGAGACGGCCAGCGCAGCACCGCCCAGCCGCAGCGCCAGCCGCAGGGGCTCGCCCGGCAGCGGCTCGGCGAAGGCGATGGTGCCGCTGACGACGGCGAAGAGGAAGTTGACGGTCGTGCACACGGGCACGATCAGCGAGGCCCTGCACCGCTGGAGCGCGGTCTGGGAGAGGATCAGCCCCGTCGAGCCCGTGAAGAGCAGGATGTACGGGTACGGCGAGGTCAGCATCGCGATCGCCGTGCCGGGGACGTCCGCCACGTCGATGAGTCCGGCGGCACCCTTGATGGCGAGCGAACTCACCCCGTAGAGGAAGCCCACGGCCACCCCGTACGGCACACCCGCCGTCGGCAGGCGGTGGCGGCGGCGCGAGCGGCGCTCGGCGGAGAGGAACAGGCCGAGCGCCAGGGCGAGGGAGGGGAGGCAGATGGCCAGCAGCACGGGCAGCGGCGCCAGCTTGCTGATCTTCTCGGTGCTCTCGTGCAGCGAGAAGACGATCATGACCAGCGCGGCCACGATCGCCACCATCGCCTGCCGCTCCCGACCGGTGGAGCGCTCCCCGAGGAAGAGCGCCGACAGCAGCAGGAGCATCACCAGCCCCGTGACGAACAGCCCCTGGGCGGCGACGAGCGGCAGCGTGCGGTAGACGGCGAGCTGCGCGGCGAAGCCGAGCAGCAGTGAGATCGCCCCGAGCAGCCACAGGGGGCTGCGCAGCAGATGCGCCACGACCTGCCCTGGACGTGCGGCGGACAGCGGCGGCAGCGAGGACAGCGCCCGCTTCTCGATGACGAAGCCCGCGCTGAAGAGGACGTTGGCCAGCAGCGCCGCCGCGACCCCCCACAGCATCAGTGCCCCGACTTCCTCGCGTGGACGAGCAGGATCGAGGCCAGCGAGGGCGCCCGGCACGCGAGCCGGTCCAACGGGCGTAAGGGGCGCGGCACATCGTGGTACGGCGCCCCGGTGATCCCCTCGACGGTGAACCCGGAGGCGGGCAGCAGCGAGCGCAGCGCCTTCGCGGTGTAGAGGCGGAGATGGCCGACGACCTGGGAGCCGGGGCGGCCGTGTATGCCGCGCAGCGACACCTCGGAGAAGACCGGCTGGGTCCCGGCCAGCAGGAGGGCGCGGTTGTACCAGGCGGCCAGGTTCGGCGTGGACAGCAGCAGATGGCCGCCGGGGCGCAGGACGCGGCGCAGTTCGTCCAGCGCCGCGTCCGGGTCCACCAGGTGCTCGATGACCTCGCTGAAGACGACCGCGTCCGCCGAGCCCGAGGCGAACGGGAGGCCGGGTGCGGTGAGTTCGCCGCGTACGGCGGTCAGCCGCGTCGAGGCGCGGCGCAGCGCGTCCTGCGACCAGTCGACGCCGACGAGGCGGTGCTGGCCCAGCAGCTCGTCCAGCGTCGACGACGCGGTGGCCGCGGCCGTGCCGTCGCCGCAGCCGATGTCCAGGATGACGGGCGGCGCCGCGGACCCGCGCAGGGCCCGCGCGAGAACGGCCGCCTGACGGCGCGACCTGTCGGGGCCCGAGGCGACGGGCGTCGCGGGATCCTCGTACAGCTCGCGCAGACCGTCAGGCGCTTCGGCGGATGCGGCCGGCGGGGCTGACGGGGCCGACGGGGCCGACGTGCTGTCGCCCGTGTCCGTCGATGTGCTGTTGCCTGTGCCTGTCGACGGGTTGCTGCCTGCACCCGCCGACGTGCTGTCGCCCGTGTCCGTCGACGTGCCGTTGCTTGTGCCTGTCGACGGATCGTTGTGCGTGACCGTCGATGGGTTGTTGTGCGTGCCCGCCGACGGACCGCCGCCCGTGCCTGTCGACGGATCGCTGCGCGTGCTCGCCGATGGGTTGCTGTGCGTGGCCGTCGACGGATCGCTGCGCGTGCTCGCCGATGGGTTGCCGTCCGCACCCGCCGACGCGTCGCCGCCCGTACCCGCCGACGTGCCGCCCGCCGGGACGTCGGTGCCGGTACGGGCGCCGGGGCCGGTTTCTGCGGCGGGGCCCGTACCGGTGCCGGGGCCGGCGTCGGTGCCGGGGGGCGGGGTCACGAGTACTCCTCGTCGGGGGCGTAGGCCGTGGAGGCCAGGGAGCGGGCGAAGAGGGCGCCGAGGCTGTGGCCCGCCGCGTCGTCGAGGCGGGCGTGCGTCCAGCGCAGTGCGAGCTGGAGCCGTCCGCCCGTGGAGACCGTCGTGACGGAAAGCCCGCGCGGCGACTTGCCCGGTGCGGAGAACCACACGGCCTGCGCGCGGCCCGCGTCGCCGAAGTCCAGCGGGTAGGGGATGCGGCCGATGTTGGACAGCAGCGTGGTCGAGGCCCAGGGCCCGGCCGCGCTGCGCAGCCCCCGTACGTACGCGGCCCGCACCCCGACCGGAAGCACCGGTTTTGTCAGCAGGTCGCCGCCGAAACCCAGTTGGGGCCGGTTCTCGGACTTCAGTGCGCGGGTGCGGGCCGAGGTCGCGCGGAGCATGCGGGCGATGGCGCGGTGGTCGGGCGCGCCGGAGGCCGTCAGCGTCTCGTGCGCCTCGCGCTCCTCGGGCCCGAAGGTGACCTCCACCAGCCGTGTCCCGTTGCCGATCGGCATCTCCGCCGTGCGCGGCCTGTCGTCCACCGGCATGGTGATCCGCACGGGCCGCACCGGCTGCTCGTGCATCCGGTTCCAGCGCGCGCACATGATCCAGGTGGCCACGAGCAGTTGGTCGTTGACGGTGTACGGGCTGCGCCTGCCCGGTGCGCGCGGCGGGCGGGCCGGGAGGGGCAGGTCGGCGATGAACATGCCGTTGCCCGCGGCTCCGGGGTGGGTGGTGTCGGCGGCGATACGGGCGGGGCGCGTCCACGGCGAGGTCGCGGGTCCCGGCGGCGGCCCGGCGTCCTCCTCGCCGCTCCCGTTCCCGCCCGCGCCCCCGCCCGTAGCCGTGCGTACGGGCGGGGGCGCGGGGGAGTTGTCCGCGCCCCCGTACAGCTCGGCTGCCGTGGCCAGCACCCGCAGACAGGCGGGGCCGTCCAGGGCTGTGTGGTTGATGGTGACCAGCAGGACCCAGCGCCCCTCGTGCTCGACGACCTCGATCCGGATGGGCGGGGACGCGTCCAGCGGCGGGCACTCGGCCAGCGCGCGGCGGCGGCCCTCCTCCAGCGTGCCGCCCGGATAGGAGACGGGGTCGGTGTCCGGGGTGCCGGTAAGCCGCCAGGTGTAGCGGCGGTGCCACCAGCGCGTGGGCTCCTGCCGGATGAGGATGCGCGGGTGGCGGCGCAGGGCCTCGCCGACGGCGGCGCGCAGCCGGTCGGGGTCCGGCCGGTGCGGCAGGTGGATCTCGATGTGGACGGTCTCCGGCTCGTCGTCGGTCAGGCAGTGCCGGGTGATCTCGTCCACCGTGGGGAACGGGACGGTGCCCGCCGACTCCGGCGGTCGGCCTGGCAGTCCGTGCCGCGCGGACTGGAGTGCGGTCATGGGGTGGGTTCCTCCCCCTGCTCTGGGGCCTGGCGACGGCGCTTGGGCAGCGGTGACTGCGGGCGCGTCGTGCCCAGCGGTGGTGTGTCGGGGCCAGGGCGGTCCCGGGTTCCGGTTCCGGGCCCAGGCTCGGCGCCGGTTCCGGGCCCGCCGCTTCCGCTCGCGCTTCCGGGCCCGCGCCCGGGGTGCGGCCCTGGCGGCGGCGTCCCCGCACCGGGCCCGCCCTCGGGCCCGGACCCGGGCCCCGCCTCCGCCCCCGGCTCGGGCCGCTGCGGCCCGTAAGCACCGGTACCGGGCGGTACGGCGGGCAGCGGCTGCGCCTGCTGCGGCCCCGGATCGAACTCGGGCGGCCGCGGCCCGTACATCGGCGTCCTCGGCTCCGGCGCGGTCTCAACCTCCCGCACCGGCAGCGTGACCAGCGCCGCCGCGAGCGCGAGCAGCGCCAGCGCCTGCGCCGGGTGCCCGAAGGCGCCCCGGCCGTCGGTGAGCGCCGTATCCGGGCCCAGCGCGACGGCGATGCCCGCGCCCGCCATGGCCACCAGCGCGAGCGGCACCAGCAGCCCGGCGCGGAACCTGGCCAGCAGCGCGAGGGCCAGGACGACCAGCGCGTAGGGCCCGGAGATCAGCGCCACGACCAGCGTCACCGCGACCGTGCCCAGCACCCAGCCGGGGGCCGGGAGCATGCCCTCCTCGCCCAGCGGGGTGCCGTCGCGCCTGCGGACGAACGCGAGCCCCAGCAGCGCGAGGATGCCGATACCGGCCGCGATCAGCCCGCCCTCGTACCAGCGGGCGGGGCCGTACTCCAGCTCGACGACGCCGCTCTCGCCCGCCGGTACCAGGAAGCCCTGCTGCCAGCCGTCGAGCCGCAGCGGGGTCAGTTCCTTGCCGTTGAGCGTGGCCTTCCAGCCCTCGTTGACGTTCTGGTGGATCTGGAGGTACGAGGCGGCGCCGTCGCCGACCCGTACGGTGCGCCGGTCGCCCGTCCAGTCGATCGCGGACACCTCGCGGGACTCGCCGGGGTCGGGGTCCCCGGTCGCGCCGGTGCCCGGCTCCGTGTCCGGCTCGGTATCCGTCTCCTCGCCCGCCGAGGCGGCGTCGCCCCTGCTGAGGGTGACATCGGTGACGGCCAGTGGCCCGGTGTCCCCGGCCTCGACGGTGTGGTTCCCCTTGTCCAGGTCCAGGCTGCCGTCCTTCGCCTCGGCCGCGCACAGTTCGACGTCGACGGGCCGGCGCTCTGTGAGGTCGCGGACCTTGCCGGACGCCTTCGTCGCGTGCAGCGTGCCGTCGACGGCGAGCATCGGGCCCTGGCCGCAGGGCAGGTCGAACTCCTCGTCCGCGTCGGGCCGCCCCACCCGCAGGTCCTCCAGCGCGGGCACGTGCACCTCGCTGAGTCCGACGGGGAGCTGGAGGTTCCGGTCGGCGACGGGGTTGTGGACCGTCAGCGGCCTCGTCTTGGTGACCGTGATGGTCAGCTCGTCGGTGGTGATGGGTTCGAAGCGGGCCCAGCCGTTCTTGTCGACGCCCGCCGTCGCGGCGCCGTCGGGGGAGCTGATGCGGACCTCTTCGGGGCGCGCCGAGATGCCGCCCGCCGCCGCGAGGACCAGTTCGCTGATCTCCTTCTTGCCCGGCCAGCTCAGATGCACCGTCGCCTTGTCCCCGGCGACCCAGGCCGTGGTCAGGTCGCCGTCGACCAGGTTGCGGGCGCTGAGCGAGGTGCCGGTGCGGGCCGTGGAGTCGGCGGAGGCGGTGATGCGGTCGCGCGATCCCGGGGCCACCTCGTCGAGGAGCCGGTCGAGTTCGCCGCTGGCGACGGGCAGGGCGCGCGCGGTGATGTCGTACTCGCCGTCGTCCCCGGTGCTGAACTGGCGGTGCAGCCCGGTCTCCGACGCGGCGGGCGAGAGGCCGCCGGGGTCGCTGCCGCGGTGCAGCGAGACGATCTCGCCGTCCGCCTTGTCGGTCGCCTGCGCGCGCTCCGCGTCGGCGGGCAGCTTCAGCAGCCGCGTGACCTGTACGTCGGCGTCCGGCACGTCGATCTCCGAGAAGCCCACGCCCGACAGCCCCGGCCTGGGGTTCTGCGCCCCCTCGATGGTGATCTTCATCCAGTCGGCCGCGCCCTTGGGCGCCTTGACCTTCTGCTTCGAGCCGTCCGTGCGCAGCGGGCTGGTCCTCCTGCCGTGCTCCGTCTCCACGCGCACGCTGGTGGGCGCGGCGCGGGTCGCGTCGGACGGCAGCGGGGTCACCTCGATCGAGGAGGGCACGTCCGTCTTCTTCTCGAAGCCGATCCGCAGCCACTGCCCCTCCGCGTCACCCGCGCTGCCCTCGGCCCAGGCGGTGTCGGGATTGCCGTCGAAGGCGTTCGCCGGGTCGTACTGGGGCAGGTGGAAGAGCCAGTTGCCGCTGCTGGACGCGGTCACGGACTTCGCGCCGCGCAGCGTGGACACAGTCTGGTGCCCGGTGCCCTGCGTCGGCAGGATCTGCTTGGGCTTCTCGCCCGGATTCTGGAGGCTGTCGGGGTGGTTCCGCTCGTCCGCGGTGTACGTGTACGAGGTGTTGGTGTTGACCAGCCCGAACCGGGTGTCGGCGCGCCGCAGTCCGTCGGCCTGGACCTGGAGCGGCGGCGACGCGAGGCCCGGATGGTTGTCGCCGGTCAGCACGCTGGGGCGCTCGGCCACCGCCGGGTCGGCCGACAACTGGAGCAGCGACTCGGGCCCGCCGCTGACGCGCACGGTGTCGGCGACGGCCTTCGCGTCCACCTCGGCCGGGCGCGGGGTGTCCTCGGGCGCGTAGATCTCGACGGCGCGCTCGCGCGGGTAGAGGCCCGCGACCTGGAGCGGGGTCTCCTCGGGGATGCGGCCCATGGTGAGGGTGGGCCCGAAGCTCTTCACCTTCTGGTAGCCGGACATCTCCAGGGTGCGCTTGACGGTCTGCGGGGGCACGTAGCCGACCTGGTCGGGGTCGAGATCGCCGCGTACGACGACGTAGTGCAGCCCGGCGCGGGCCAGGTAGGCGGACAGCCCGGGGACCTCGCCGCCGGTGGTGAGCGACTGCTCGACGGCGTCCATGGCGCGCCGGTTGCCCGGAGTGCCGAACGGGACGTAGTCGCGCTGCGCCCAGGCGGAGTCGGCGAGCACGTCCAGGGGCTGGTCGATGGGGGAGCCCCAGGTGTAGACGCCGTGCGCGGTGGCGGGGGTGACATAGGCGCGGCTGTCGGGCGAGTGGTCCTCCAGCCAGCTCGCGGTCTGCTTCCAGTGGTCAGGGAGCTTCTCGAAGGCGCCGGGCTGGAGCACGTTCCCGTTCACGTACGGCAGCGCGAGACCCGGCAGCACCACCAGCGCCGCGACGGCGGGCAGCAGCCGCCGCCCCCGCATCGGGCGCACGCCCTCGGTGCGCGCGGCCAGCGCCGTCAGATGGGCGAGGCCGAAGGCGAGCGCGAGGGCGAGCCCCGGCTGGAACTTGTAGATGTTGCGGAACGGCCGCAGCCACCCGTCCAGCCACGCCTGCACCCCGTCGGCGAAGGGCGCGCCCAGCGCGCCCCCGTACCCGGCGAGCATGATGCCCGCGACCGTCAGCACGGTGAGCACCAGCCAGCGGCGCTCGGGCACGTCGCGACGGGCGAGCCCCGCGAGGCCGAGCGCCGCGGCGAGGGCGCCGCCCAGGATCGCCAGGACGCTGGTGACGACGGTCCAGCCCGCGGGCAGCCAGGGCTCGCCGAAGTTGAGGTACGCGGTCCAGTTGCCCGCGCCCCGCAGCATCTCGGCCGCCGACATGGTGCCGGTGGTGGTGTGGGCGCTCTCGACGTACGGCATGAAGTCCTCGCCGTACACCCCGAGCAGCACCAGCGGCACCGTCCACCACAGCGTCGCCAGCACCACCCCGGGCAGCCACCAGGCGAGCAGCGCCGTACGTCTGCGCCCGGTGCGGGTGACGAGGTACAGCCCGGCCGGGAGCAGCGCGGCCAGCGTGGACGCCGCGTTGACGCCGCCCATGAAGGGGATCAGCAGCGCGGAGCGGGCAGCGGCCACCCTGGGCGTCGCGGTCGTGGACGTCAGGGGCAGCAGCACCCAGGGCAGCACGGCGCCGGTGAGCGCGGCGGCCGAGGTGGAGCCGACGACGATGGTGAACGTCGGCCACAGCGCGTAGACGGCCGCGCCCAGCAGCCGGGTCGCGCGCGAGCCGACGCCGAACCGCTCGGCCAGCCGCAGCGCCCCCCAGAAAGCCGTCGCCACGACGAGCGACAGCCACAGCCGCTCGGCCAGCCAGGTGGGGATCTGGAGCAGGTCGGTGAGGGCGTAGTACGGGAGCATCGGGAAGAGGTAGCCGATGTACTGGTCGGCGATCCCGCCGAAGCCCGCGCGGTCGTGCCACAGCCCGCCGAGGTCGCCGAGGAACTGCCAGGGGTCGGTGGCCACCCCGAGCTTGGTCTCGAAGGTCGTCTTCCCGGGCGACTTGGCCAGGAAGGCGACGAACACGACCGCCCAGAACCCGAAGAGCCAGCGCTTGCCGCGCGGCGGCTCGGGCGGCGGCGCCGGGTCCGCCGTGCGCGCCGCGCCGGGGGTCTGGGGTGGTGCCTGGACGGTCGTGGTCATGTGGGACACCGCCGGAGGATGAGGAGGAGGTTCCAGGTGGCGAACTCGCGCAGGCCCGGTACGCGGGTGACGGCGCTCGCGAGGAAGGGCCAGTAGCGGGACCGGGCCGCGACGACGCTGACGTCCTCGCGGGCCCGTACCTGGCGGAGGGTGGGCCCGATGTGCACGGCGAAGAGGTTCTCGCCGAGGGCGTGTTTGGCCTCGTGCCCCGTGCGCCTGCGGTAGCGGGCGCGGGCGCGTTCGTGGCCGAGGTAGTGCCAGGGGGCCATCTCGTGACCGCCCCACGGGGAGTACCAGTTGGTGAAGGAGACGTAGATCAGCCCGCCGGGGCGGGTGACGCGCACCAGCTCGGAGAGGAAGGTGCGCGGATCGGCGACGTGCTCCAGCACATTGGAGGTGAAGCACACGTCGGCGGCGCCGTCGGCCAGCGGCAGCAGATAGCCGTCGGCGACGACAGCGCCCTCGGGGACGCGGCCCCGCGCGCGCAGTTCGCGCAGGTCCGGCTCGAAGAGGAAGCTCTGCGCTCCGCGCCGCCGGAACTCCTCGGTGAAGTGCCCGCTGCCGCCGCCCACGTCGACCACCGTCGCGCCCGCCAGGGGCACATAGCGCTCGACCTGCGCGGCGGCGTCGCGCGCGAGCAGGCCGTAGCAGTGCTCCGGGTCCTCCTGCTCGCGCATGAAGGCGCGGAAGAGGGCGACCGATCTTCTGATGGAGGGATCCCGCAAAGCCCGCTCACCGCCCCTTGAAGTGCTCTGCTCGTCTCTGCACCGGCCGGTCGGCGGGAGCGGGAGTGGGGGACGGGGTGAGTGCGGGCGCGGTTGTGGGGGTGGCCCGCACGGTGGAGGCGAGGACGGGCGCGGGCGCGGGGTTCGCGGGCGCGGCGGGGAGCGGTGGCACCGGGGACCGGTGGGAGCGGGCGTACGCCTCGGCCGCTACGGCGCGGAACGCGCGCACCGTGTTCGCCCAGCGGAAGCGGGCCGCCCTGCGCTCGGCCGCCGCGCCCAGCGCCTCGCGACGGGTGGCGGACAGCGCGAGCGCGCACCAGTGCGCGGCGAAGGAACTGTCACCGCCCGCCAGCAGACCCGTCACACCGTGCTCGACGGAGTCGCGGAGCCCGGGGATGTCGAAGCCGACGGCGGGCGTGCCGCGCGCGGCGGCCTCGGTGACGACCAGCCCCCACCCCTCCACCAGCGAGGGGTGCAGCAGCAGCCAGGACTGGCAGAGCAGCCGGTGCTTCTCGGCCTCCGTCACATGCCCGCTGAAGGTGACGTCAGGCCCCGCCATCGCTTCGAGCCGGGCCCGCTCAGGCCCCTCGCCGACGATGACGAGCCTGCCGCCGGTCACGGGCCGCACCCGCTCCCACAGGCGTAGGAGGAGGTCGACGCGCTTGTACTCCACGAGCCGCCCCATCGCCAGGAACAGCGGCTCGGGGGACTTGGGCAACAGGGGGCCCGGCTCCTCGACGCCGTTGTGCACGATGCGGATCTCGTCGCCCGGCACGCCCAGTTCGCGCAGCGCCTCGGCGGTGGAGCCGGAGACGGCGACCTTGAGGTTGTCGCGGTGGTTGCTGGCCAGCGCCCAGTGTTCGAGACGGCGGCCGAGGCGGGCAGCGGGTGCCGGGTAGCGCATGCCCCACAGGTCGGTGTGCACGTGGTTAACGAAGCACAGCGTCGGCCCCCGGTGCCACAGCGGCGCGAGGTAGGGCATGCCGTTGCAGACCTCGACGAGCAGATCGCAGTCGCCCACCTGACGGGCGAACGCGCGGCGGGCGCGCAGGAAGTGGTCCGCGTCGCCGCCCGCCGACACGACGCGGTAGTCGCGGTAGGCGGCGGGTCCGCCGCACAGCAGGGTCACTTGGTGGCCGTGGGCCGTGAGGCCGTCGGCGATGCGGTCGATCAGCAGCTCGGATCCGCCGGCTGCGGGGTTTCCGAGGTCGCGTCTGGCGAGGAAGACGATGCGTCGGGGGGACCCTGGCTCGACGGTGCGCTGCCGCCGCGGCGTCTGTGCTGGTGGCTGTGCGGTGGTGTGCGCGGCGGTGTGTGCGGGCGCTGCCTGTGCGGTGGGGACGTGCACGCCACGTGGGGGGACCAGGGAGGGTCGTACGTGCTGGGGCATCGGTGCTCCAACTCGTTCTCAGGGTGCGGTACGGGCGGTACGTGCGGTACGCGGTACGGGCATTGCGAGCGGTGCGTGCGGTACGTGTGGGGGCTGCGGAACCTGCGTGATCCGCGCGGGCCGTGGGGCGGACCCGGCGGGATTGTGCCGGTCGTGCGTGTCCTGCGAGGGGCGGTGCGGGGGCGGTGCGCGTTGGAAGGCTCAGTGTTCGCCGCGCCTTGGTGCCAGGGCTACTCACGGGGGTGACAATTTCGGGGCGTAAACGGACTGACGCTTCATCACTTCGCGCTCTCGTGAGTGCGCCGCGTCCGGTCGGCCGCACATGCCGGGGTCACACTTCCCCCTTCCGCCGACTTCCCCGTCCGCCCCGCTCCTCCCGTCCTCCCCGTACGAGCAGGACCGTCCCGGCCGCCGCGAGCAGCACACCCAGGACGGTGGCCCCGAGCGGCGCTGTCGCCCCGACCAGCTCCAGCTTGTCGTTGTCCGCCTTTGCCAGCTCGACGGCCTCGCGCCGGGTCGCCTTGTCGAACTCCAGCGCGTCGCTCTGGAGCAGCGTGACCTCGTCCTTCTCGCCGCCGGGGGCGCGCAGCGTCACCTCGGGGCCCGTCGTGGCGTCGAGGATGCGCCCGGTGCGCTCGTCCACGACGAACTCAAGACCGGAGTTCGCGTACCACTCCTCGGCCTGCACCTGCCCGCTCTCCGGCCGGTCCACCAGCATCCCCGGCACCTGCCGGGTGCCCGCCCTGGACGGCTCCACGGTGCCCTCGAAACGCAGCCCCTCGTAGCCCTCGACCTTCTCGCGGCCCGCGTAGCGCAGCGGGACGGTGGCGCCGAGGTTGCTGTCCCACCAGTTGTAGGTGCGCTGCTCCACGTCGAAGGGCCACTTCAGATACGCCTCGCCCGAGGTGTTCGCGGGCTTCAGCTTGCAGCAGCGCACCGGGAGGTTCGTCTCGCGGTCGGTGACCCAGCGTTCGGTCGTCCACTGGAACGCCTGGCGTGGATCGTCGAGCTTGCGCGTCGTCGGGTTGTCGATGGTCTGCGACACGTCCCATACCGCCCGGCCGCTCTTCTCGCTCGCGGCGACATCGCCCAGGACGCGACGGGTGACAGTGAGTTTCTGGTCATCCTTGGTCTTGAGGTCTTCCTGGTCAAAGTACTTGCCCTTGCCCGTGAAGACCGAGGTCATGTTGATGTCGGTGGGGGTGCGCTTGGCGCGTGGCTCGACGTACCAGGCGAGCATCGGCGCGAGGACGAGCAGGAAAACCCCGAGGCCCAGGAGGACAAGGGAGAGCGGAGAGGCGGAACGGCGCATTTCGGTGCACTCCGGGTGTGAAGTGGTGCGGTATCGGGCCGCGTTGCGGCAGTGCGCGTTCGAAGAAGCGAGGTGAAGACCGTGAAGGCTCCGTATGGGGCGGAAACCGTAGGCGGAGTCTTGACACGCCGTCAATGCTTCTTCGACACTCGGCAACCACAGAGGGGTCGGCCCTGGGGCGGGGCCGGTGCGCATTCACGGCACCACGACGAGAGGTTCGCCGCGTCATGCACAGACTCCTTGCCGCAGGGCTCACCTGCGTCGTCGCCGCGGTCCTCGCGGTCGCCGCAGCGCTGGGGATCGTCGCCGCGCTGAACGCGACTCCCGAGCAGCCGAACGTGCCGCTCGTGCACTTCCGCTCGTCCCCCAACGCGACGCCGTCCACGACGTCTTCGCCGTCGGAGTCCGCCTCACCCTCACCCTCCCCGTCCGCCTCGTCCTCGTCCTCCTCCGCCGCCGAGTCCGACGCGGGGGAGTGAGCGTGGCGACGCCCGTGTCCACCTCGGCGCGCTCCGCCTGGCAGGACGTACCGCCGCTGCGCATCCGGCGGTTCGCCGAACGGGCCCTCGCCGAGGTGCCCGTGCTCGCGGAGGACATCCTGCGCGCGATCCGCCGCGAGTACCCGGGGCTGCCGCTCGTCGTCGACGAGTCGGGCGAACCCATGGCCCTCATCGGCATCCGCCGCGCGCTGGAACACTTCGTCGAGCACCTGTCGACGGGCATGGACCGCCCGCACGTGCCGCCGCAGGTCTTCCAGGAATTCGGCCGGGGCGAGGTCCAGCAGGGCCGCAGCCTCGACTCGCTCCAGGCCATCTACCGGCTCGGCATCCGCCTCGCCTGGCGCAGGCTCGCCGAGATCGGCACCCAGATGGAGATCCCGCCGCCCGCCATGTACGAACTGGCCGAGTCCGGCTTCCAGTACCTGGACGGCCTGGTCGCCGAGTCCGTACGCGGCTACGCGGAGGCCGCTGCGCGGCAGGCGGGCGAACGCCTGCGGCTCCAGCGGCGGCTGCTCGACCTGCTGCTCTCCGACCACCACAGGGCGACGGCCAACGGCGCCGCCGACCCCAGCGACCTGCTCGCCGACCGCGCCGCGCGCATCGGATGGCCGGTGCCGCGCACGGTCGCCGTCGGCGTCCTCGTACGCCCCGCACGCTCGGCCGTGCCGCCCGCCGTCGGCGACGAGGTGCTGCTCGACATGGACTGCGAACAGCCCCGCATGGTGGTGCCCGAGCCCGAGGCGCCGGGCCGCTTCGACCTCCTACGGCGGGCCACCGCCGGGTGGGCCGGCGCGGTCGGGCCGCCCGTGCCGGTCACCCAGGCGGCGAAGTCGCTGCGCTGGGCGCAGGCGGCCGTCGCGCTCATGGAGCGCGGGCTGCTGCCGGGTGGGCAGTTGCTGTACTGCACCGAGCACACGGAGGCGCTCGTGCTGCTGCCGCCCGAGGAACTCATCGACGGGCTCACCCGGCGCAGACTCGCCCCCCTCGCGGACTGCGGGCCCACGCACAGCCGTCGGCTCTCCGAGACGCTGCTCGCCTGGCTGGAGACGCGGGGTGGGGCGCCCGAGGTCGCCGGGCGGCTCGGGGTGCATCCGCAGACGGTGCGGTATCGGTTGCGGCAGATCCGTGAGCTGTGGGGCGACGACATCGACGATCCCGACCTACGCTTCGAGCTGGAACTGGTCCTCCGCGCAATGCGCCTCCGCGGCGAACTCCGCTAGCCCCGGCGGGGGTTGCCCTGTTCGCCGGGGGTGTTGCGCGGGACGGTTCGCCGGTGTGGTGGGTGTCGCAGGGTCCCGCGCTGGGTTTTCGCGGGTTCGCCGTTGTTTTCCGGGTGCGGGTGGGTGGCTTCGGCGCGGCGTGTGGTTGCGGTGCGTTGCGGCTGGCGCCGCGTGATTCCGGGTTTCCGTTGGGGCTGTGGGTGTGTGGGTGGGGGGGGTGTCCGGTGCCGCGGTGGGGTGTCTCCTCGGCGTGAAGCTTTCGTCGTCGCCTCTCGGCCGGTGACTTTCTCGACC
>NZ_JBSHAO010000095.1:0-16995 GCF_053611545.1 Streptomyces sp. NPDC054796
CCGCAGGTCGAGACGAACGACGGCAGAAAGCCGAAAACGAAAGCTTCACGCCGAGGAGACACCCCACCGCGGCACCGGACACCCCCCACCCACGCACCCCACACGGCCAACCGTCCCGCGCAACACCCCCGACGAACCGGCACCCCCCGTTTCCTTCCGCACCCCGCGAAGGGGCCCCGTTCACCCCAGAGGCGGTGACGGGACTTCCTTCGGACACGTGTGCCGCGTAGCTTGCAGGGCGCTGATCTTGGACGAGGCGTGGGAGGAACGGGTGGCAACGGACATATCGCGGCGCCGGGTGCTCGGCATGGGAGCGGGGGCCGCCGGGCTCGCGGCGGCAGGGTCGCTGCTGCCGCCGTCGTTGCGGGAGGCGATCGCCCAGCAGCCGGTGGGGGCCGGCGGCCTCGAAGACGTGCGGCACGTCGTCGTGCTGATGCAGGAGAACCGGTCCTTCGACCATTATCTCGGCACCCTGCGCGGCGTCCGCGGCTTCGGCGACCGCAACGCCGTACGCCTCCCGGACGGCAAGCGGTCCGTCTTCGAGCAGCCCGGCGCGCTGGGCGCCGGCACCGTGCTGCCGTACTCCGTACGGGAGGCGGCCGAGCGCCAGCGGAAAGAGCTTCAGTACATCGGCGACCTGGACCACAGCTGGGGCGGCGCGGGCAAGGCCCGCAACGGCGGCTGGTACGACAACTGGGTCACCGCCAAGACCGCCGCCACCATGGCGTACTACGACCGCGCCGACGTCCCGCTGCACCACGAACTGGCGGACACCTTCACGGTGTGCGACGCCTACCACTCGTCGATCCACACCTCGACCAGCCCGAACCGTAACCACCTGGTCAGCGGCTGGACCGGCTTCGAGCCCGGCGACAAGGGGCGCGCGGTCAACAACGACTGCTACGACGAGGACGACCACCCCGGCTACGACTGGACGACGTACGCCGAGCGCCTGGAGAAGGCCGGGGTGAGCTGGCGCGTCTACCAGGAGTGGGACAACTTCACCGACAACAACCTGGAGTTCTTCGCCTCCTTCAAGGCGGTGATGGCGAAGGCCCTCGCCAAGGTCGACGGCGTGGCGAATATGACCGCCTACTACGGCAAGCTCGCGGACGCGGACGAGAAGGAGCGCGCCCGGCTCGAAGGGCTGCTGGAGGAGGGGGTGCGGGCGCTGTCGCGGCGGGACCGGTCGTACTTCGAGCGGGCGCTGCGGCGCGGGGCGCCGGACAGCACCGCCGACGCGTTCGCCGCCGACGTGGCCTCGGGCAAGCTCCCCGCCGTCTCCTACCTGGTGCCGTCCGCGAAGGACAGCGAGCACCCCGGCGGCTCCTCGCCCGTCGAGAGCGCCCACTTCGTCTACAAGGTGCTGGACGCGCTCGGCAGCCACCCCGAGGTGTGGCGGCACACGGCGCTCTTCCTGACGTACGACGAGAACGACGGCCTCTTCGACCACGTACCGCCGCCCGAGCCCCCGGAGGGGACGGCGGAGGAGTTCTGGGAGGGTCACCCGGTGGGCCTGGGCATGCGGGTGCCGATGACGGTCATCTCGCCCTGGACGGTGGGGGGTTACGCCTGCTCCGAGGTCTTCGACCACACCTCGGTCATCCGCTTCCTGGAGCGCTGGACGGGGGTGCGCGAGCCCAATATCTCCGCGTGGCGGCGCACGGTGTGCGGCGATCTCACCTCCGCCTTCGACTTCTCGCGCGGCCGCAGGCTCCCCGAGGTCGAGCAGCCGGGCCCGGTGCCCGCCTTCGAGGGGCGCTGGCACCCGGAGCCCCCGTCGGAGCAGCGGATGCCCGAACAGGAGAAGGGCACCCGTCGCGCGCGCCCGCTCCCGTACCGGTCCGACGCCGACGGCGTCTACGACCCCGGCGCCGGGGTCTTCCTGCTCGCGCTCCGCGACAAGGGGAAGCGCGGCTCCCACTTCGCGCTGTACCCGTACGCCGGTGAGTACGAGGCGCCCCGGCACCACGACGTGGCGGGCGGCACGGTCGTGCGGGTTCCGGTCGATGACGGTGCCTACGACTTCACGGTGACGGGCCCGAACGGGTTCCGGCGCGAGTTCCGCGGCACGAGGGACGGCGCGGCGGCGGCGCTGAAGGTCAGCACCCGCCTCGACGCGGAGCGCCGCGAGGTCCATGTGACCGTCGTCAACGGCGGCGCCTCGGCCCTGACGCTGAAGCTGACGCCCCTCGCGTACGCGGACACGCCCCCGGGCGCCAAGCCGCGCGTCCTTACCGTCGAGCCGGGCAGCACCCGCACCGTCGCGCACGAGGCGCGGCACGCGCACGGCTGGTACGACCTGGACCTGCGCGTGGCGGAGGACGAGGGCTTCCGGCGCAGGCTGATGGGGCACATCGAGAACGGGCGGGAGTCCGTGACCGGCTGAGTTCCGTCCTGACCGCTTTGTGGCTATCGCCACAAAGCGGTCAAAGGATCTTTTCGGGCTGTCAGTGTGCAGGAAACATCCGCACCACCGCGTTCGGCACGACCGGTACCTCCCGGGCAGATCGGCGCACGACCCGGGAGGAGGACGGCCTTCATGACCGCCCTTGTCCGCTGGTGCCTGCGACGGCGCGTCGCCGTCGTCGCGCTCTGGCTCGCCGTGCTCGCGGGCGTCGCCACGGCCTCCGGTCTCACCGGCTCCGCCTATTCCAACGACTACGAGGTCCCCGGTACCGAGTCCGGGCGCGCCACCCAGCTCCTGAGCGAGGGCTTCCCCGACCGCGCGGGCGACAGCGACACCGTCGTCTGGCACACGGCCGCTGCCCACGGTGGCGGGGTGCGCGAGGCCGGGGTCGAGGAGCGGATGCAGCGCGCCCTGGACGAGATCGCCGCGCTGCCCGGCGTGTCCGGCGTCGAGAGCCCGTACGGCAGCGGCGCCGACGCCCGGATCAGCGCCGACGGGCGTACGGCCTATGCCACCGTCGCCTTCGACGCGCCCTCGGACGAGCTGGACGAGGCGGAGGTGCGGGCCGTCGTCGACACCGCGAAGGCGGCCGAGGGTGACACGGGCGGCGGTCTTGAGGTGGAGCTGGGCGGCGCGGGGATCGCGCTCACGGAGGGGATGAGCGGGCACCTGAGCGAGGCCGTCGGGCTCGCCGTCGCCGCCGTCGTGCTCCTGCTGGCCTTCGGCTCGTTCGCGGCCATGCTGCTGCCGATCGTCACCGCCCTCGTGAGCGTCGGCACCTCGGCGCTCGGCATCGGGCTGCTCAGCCACGCCATGACGGTGGCCGACTTCGCGCCCATGCTGGGCACCCTGATCGGGCTCGGCGTCGGCATCGACTACGCGCTGTTCATCGTCACCCGGCACCGCGCGGGCCTGAAGCGGGGACTCCCCGTGGAGGAGGCCGCGCGATGGGCCGTGACATCGACGGGACGCGCCGTGGTCTTCGCTGGTGTGACGGTGTGTATCGCGCTGCTCGGGATGCTCGTGCTGCGGCTCGGCTTCCTCAACGGCGTCGCCGTCGCGGCCTCGCTGACCGTCGTCCTCGCGGTGCTCGCCTCGGTGACCCTGCTGCCCGCGCTGCTCGGCATGATCGGCATGCGGGCGCTGAGCGCGCGGGAGCGCAGACGGCTGGCGGAGCACGGGCCGCTCCCAGCCCAGCAGGGGAGCACGGGCTTCGCCGCGCGCTGGTCGGCCTTCGTCGAGCGCCACCCGAAGCTGCTCGGCGGGGTCGCGGCAGCGCTGATGCTGGTGCTGGCCCTGCCCGTATCGGCGCTCCATCTGGGCACCTCCGACCAGGGCAACGGCCCCGCGGCGGCCACCACGCGCCAGGCGTACGACCTGATGGAGAAGGGCTTCGGGCCCGGCTCCAACGGGCCGCTCACCCTCGTCGCGGAGATCGACGGGGCAGCGGCCAAGCTCGCCTTCGAGGAACTGCCGGACAAGCTGCGCGGCACGGAGGGCGTGGCCCAGGTCTCGGGCGGCGAGCTGAACGGCAGCGGCACCAGCACCACCGGGGTGATCACGGTCGTGCCGGACAGTGCCCCGCAGGACGAGTCCACCTCGCGCCTCGTGGAGCGGCTGCGCACGGACGTCGTCCCGGAGTCGGAGGCCGACAGCGGGCTGCGGGTGAGCGTCGGCGGGCTCACGGCGAGTTACGACGACTTCGCATCCGTGATCCTGGGCAAGCTGCCGCTGTTCGTCGGCGTCGTGATCGCTCTGGGGTGCGCGCTGCTGCTGGTCGCCTTCCGCAGCGTGGGTATTCCGCTGAAGGCGGCGCTGATGAACGTGCTCGCGGTGGCCGCCTCCTTCGGGATCGTCGTCGCCGTCTTCCAGTGGGGGTGGGGGAGCGGGCTGCTGGCACCGCTGGGCCTGGACACGCTGGACGCGCTGGGCGGGGGCGGGCCCATCGAACCGTTCCTGCCTGTGATCATGGTCTCGGTGCTGTTCGGGCTGTCGATGGACTACCAGGTCTTCCTCGTCAGCCGGATGTACGAGGAGTGGCGCCTCACCGGCGACAACCGGCGGTCGGTACGGGTCGGGCTCGCCGAGACCGGGCGCGTGATCAACTCGGCCGCCGTCATCATGATCGCGGTCTTCGGCGCCTTCGTCCTCAGCGGCGACCGGGTCATCGCGATGTTCGGCGTCGGCCTCGCCGCGGCCGTCGCGCTCGACGCGTTCGTGCTGCGTACGCTGCTGGTCCCGGCCCTGATGCACCTGCTCGGGGGCGCCAACTGGTGGCTGCCCGGCTGGCTGGAGCGGTGGCTGCCGAGGGTCAGCATCGAGCCGGGGGACGAGGCGCGGGAGCCGGAACCGGGCTCCGGAACGGAGCGCGAACCGGAGCGCGAACCGGTGCCGGTGCCGGTGCCGGCGGGGGCGCCGGAGGGGGCGTACAGGACGGCGCGCGGAAGGGCGCCGGAGCCCGCCAGTATCACGATTCCGACACAGCCTTCGGATGCTCTCATCGGACTCTCAGAAAGGGCCCCTACGGTCGGGCCCCATGGCTACCGAGACGACGAAGACTGAGAAGAACGACGAGGCCGGAAAGGCCGAGAACGCCGAACAGCCCGAGGCGGCCGAAAAGGCCGGAACGGCCGAGGGCACGGCGTCCACCGGGAAGACGGAGGCGAAGGACACCGCCGCGACGGACGCCGTCGCGGACAAGGCCCCCGCCGACACCCCGGAAACCGGCGACGGAGTCGACATCGACGACTCCTCGGACGACATCCTGGAGCACGACGACCACGACCACGTCACGACCGCTCCCCGGGGCGGACTGGGCGCGGGCGCCGCGGCCGTCGTGAGCGCGGGCCTCGGCCTGGTCTCCCTGACCGGCACCTCGCTGAGCGAGATGCTGCGCGACCGCAAGCAGCTCATCGGTCAGATCGAGAGCAGCAGCGCGACGGGCGGCAGCGCCGGCGACCAGGTCGACGCGATCTACGGTTCCCCCTGGCACACCACCGCCGTCTTCAACGGCATCTTCGCGCTGCTCGCCGTGATCGTCGGCGGCGTCCTCCTCGCGGTCCTGGCCAATCGCCCTGCGCCCGGTTCCGGCGCTCAGGCGTGGGTGCGGCCCGTCGCGCTCGGTGGACTGGTCCTCGGCGTGCTGGGGCTCCTGGTCGCGGGCGGCATGTACTTCGACCTGGTCGCTTCCGCGCCCGAGGTGCCGAGCGCGGGCGGCTGATACGGAGGAGACGCGGCTTCGCCGCGGCGGGACCCGGGGAGCGCGGGCCGCCGCGGCGTCTGTGTGTCCGGGGCGATACGGGGCGATACGGGGCGGGACCGGGCGGACCCGAGGAGCTCACCCCTCGCCGCGCCGGGGCTCCTCGCCGCGCCGCGGCTCCTCGCCGGAGCGGGGCTCCCCGTCGGGCGGGGGCTGGGCCGGGACGTCGGAGCGCCGTATCCGGACCTGGCCCGAGGCGAGGTCTATCGGGCCCTTGCCCGGGTCACCGCTGTCCGCCTCGACGCGCATGTGGTCCCGACGCCGCCGCTCGTCGTCGCTGTGGCGGCGGCCGGGGGAGAAGATCTGCTCGATCAGGTTGAACATGGCCGTACCGTTCCCTTCCGGGCGGGCTCCCGGCCCGTCCCTCGCCCCCTCGGCTCGGCTCGCCCCGCGGTACGTCAGCCCGCCTCGTGGCCCACTCTCAGCTCACCTTCACCTTCAGGATACGGTCATCGCCCTTTTCGGGCGTTCCCCGCGAATCGGTCTCGCTCGTGACCAGCCAGAGCCCGTCCCCGCCGTCCGAGACCACCGTGCGCAGCCGCCCGTACTTCCCCTCGAAGAAGGACTGCGGCTCGGCCACCGGCTCCGTGCCCTTCAGCGGCACGCGCCACAGCCGCTCGCCCCGCAGCCCCGCCACCCACACGGAGCCCTCGGCGAAGGCGAGGCCGCTCGGCGACGCGTCCTCCGGCTTCCACTGCGCGACGGGGTCGGTGAAGCCCTTCTCGCCCGCCTTCCCCTCGGCCTCCGGCCAGCCGTAGTTCTTGCCGGGCCCGATGAGGTTCACCTCGTCCCAGGTGTCCTGGCCGAACTCGGCCGCCCACAGCCTGTTGTCCGTGTCCCAGTCCAGCCCCTGGACGTTGCGGTGGCCGTAGGAGTAGACGACGGAGTCCGCCTCGGGGTTGCCCTTGTCCGGAGGATCGCCGTCCGGCGTCATCCGGAGGATCTTGCCGCCGAGCGACTTCTTGTCCTGCGACAGCCCGCCGTCGCCCGACTCGCCGGTGCCCGCGTAGAGCATCTTGTCCGGGCCGAAGGCGATGCGCCCGCCGTTGTGGATCGTGCCCTTGGGGATGCCCTTGAAGACGGTGTCCGGGGCGCCGAGCTGGTTGCCCTCGCTCTTCTTCGCGTCGTACGGCATGCGCACGATGCGGTTGTCGGACTCGGTGGTCAGATACGCGTACACCATCTTCGCGTCGTCCCCCGGCACGGCGATCCCCAGCAGCCCGCCCTCGCCGCCCGCCGCGACCCCGGGCACGGAGCCCAGCTCGGTCTTCCCGCCGTCCTCGCCGTCGACCCGGAGGATCGTGCCCTCGTCGCGCGAGGAGACCAGCAGATCGCCGCCCGGCAGCGGGGCCAGGCCCCAGGGTGACTTCAGTCCCGTGGCCACCGTCCGCTCCACCTTCGCCGAACCCTTCGCGGGCGCCGCGGACTCCTTCTCCCCGGAGGACGGCGACGACTCCCCGGGGCGGGAGGAAGCGGAGCCCGACGGATCGGGTGACCCCTCCTCCCCGTCGCCCGACGAGCAGCCCGAGGCCAGCACGGCCAGCGCCGCGAGCCCGGCCGCGAGCCCGGTCGTGAGGGAACGGCTACGCATGATCTGTGCCTCCCGGTGTCACTGTGACGCGGTGGATCCGCCCAGCAGACCACACCCCCTCATACGGCGCAGCACACCGCCGAGTTCCCGCCCGCGACGCACGGACGCGACGCGACAAGCCCGTACGGCCGAACCGGAACCCGAAACGGACCCGAACCCGGGCCCTACGCCGTCACTCCCATGAGCCCCGCCCCGCGGGCAGCGCGCCGATCTCCACCATGTCCTCGGCCGTCAGCACCAGTTGGGCCGCCTCGGCGTTCTCCGCCGCCCAGCGGCGCTTCTTCGTGCCGGGAACCGGCACCACGTGCCGCCCGAGCGCCAACAGCCACGCCAGCGCGACCTGGGCCGGGGTGGCGCTCCCGTGCCGCCGCGCCACGCGCCGCAGACCCGCGACGATCGGCTGGTTGGCGGCCATCATCTCGGCCGTGAAGCGCGGGTGCCGCGCCCGTACGTCGTCCCGCTCGAAGCCGCCGCCGGTCGTCAGCGTCCCGGTCAGATAGCCGTTGCCCAGCGGCATCGCCGCCAGGAAGCCCACCCCGCGCGACTCGCACCACGGCAGCAGCGCGTCCAGCGCCTCCCGCGACCACACCGACAGCTCGGCCTCCACGCTGCTCACAGGGAACACCTGCTGCACGCGTTCCAGCTGCCGTATCGTCGCCGAATAGATCCCCGCGCCGCTGCGCCGGTCCGCGCGCGCACCCACCGCGCAGAAGCCCAGCGAGCGCACCTTGCCCGCCGTCACCAGCTCGGCCATCGCGCCCCAGGTCTCCTCGACGGGAACCTCGGGGTCGGCCCTGTGCAGTTGGTAGAGGTCGATCACGTCGCTCTGGAGACGGCGCAGCGAGGCGTCGCAGGCGCGCTTCACATAGCTCGGCCGCCCGTTGGCGACGATGTGCTGATCGCCCACCAGCAGCCCGCACTTCGTCGAGACGAACGCCTCGCGCCGCCGCTCCCTCAGCACCCGGCCCAGCAGCAGCTCATTGGTGAAGGGGCCGTACATATCGGCCGTGTCGAGCAGCGTCATGCCCCGGTCCAGCGCCGTGTGCACCGCGCGCAGCGACTCCTCGCCGTCCTGTTGGGACGCGGAGTACGCCCAGCTCATCGGCATGCAGCCGAGGCCGACCGCGCCCACTTCGAGCGCCGCCGCACCGATTGTCCTGCGCTCCACCTGCACGAGCTCCCTCCTGACGGCCCCCAAACTAACGGGTACCTCCAGCGGGTGACGCACAGCCTCTAGCCTGATGACCATGCCCTCCGCATCCACCCCTCCGCCCCCGTCCCCGTCCCCGTCCCCGTCGGACGTCTGGCTCCCCGTCCCGCCCTCGGAGATCGACGGGCTGCCCTCCTCCCTCACGTACCACTTCTGGGACGGCGGCCCCGACTTCCCCGCAGACCCCGCCAACTGCGGCTTCTACGTCGTCCCCTACATGAAGGGGGCCGCGGTCTCCGTACGGCCGCTCGAACACATGACCCGGCTGCGGGTCGTGCAGACGCTGACGGCCGGCATAGACCACGTGTCCCCGGCGATCCCGCGCCTCCCCGCCGGGACCCGCCTCTGCAATGCCCGCGGCGTCCACGACGCCAGTACGGCGGAACTGGCACTCGCCCTCACCCTCGCCTCGCTGCGGCACATCCCCGAGTTCGTACGGGCGCAGGAGACCGGCGGCTGGCACCCGGGCATGTACGAGGCGCTCGCGGACAAGTCCGTGCTGATCGTGGGCTACGGAGCGATCGGCTCGGCCGTCGAGGACCGTCTGCTCCCCTTCGAGGTGGCCGAGGTGACCCGTGTCGCGCGCAGCGCGCGTACCACCCCGCGCGGCTCCGTACACCCGCTCGCGAGCCTTCCTGAACTGCTGCCCCGCGCCGACGTCGTGATCCTGTGCACCCCGCTCACGGAGGACACCCGCGGCCTCGTCGGGGCCGACTTCCTGGGCCGGATGAAGGACGGATCGCTGCTGGTCAACGTCGCGCGCGGCGGTGTCGTCGACACCAAGGCGCTGCTCGCCGAACTGGAGTCGGGACGGCTGCTGGCCGCTCTGGACGTCACGGATCCGGAGCCCCTGCCCGCTGATCATCCGCTCTGGCGGGCACCCAATACGTTGATCACTCCGCACGTCGGCGGACCCACTTCCGCCTTCCTCCCGCGTGCCAAAAAGCTGCTGCGTGCGCAGTTGAGGCGCTGGGCGGCCGGTGAAGAGCTTGAGCACACGGTGGCCGTAGCGGAGTGACCGGAAGGCCCCCGAAGCCGCGAGAGGCCACTCTACGGATGCGTATGACTCCTCCCTGTGCCCACAACACCCCTTGTCGTCACGGAACGTATCGGCACTATGTCCCTGAGTGACGGATCTGGTGTATCGTCCCGATCGGGGGGCGAACCCGGACACGAGGGGGGCGACGGGCGAATGCACGGCCATTGGACGAACCGGCGGATGGGGCGGGCGGTCTCCCGGCCGCGCCATCCACAGGACGGCGGTCGCTGCCGCCGTCTCAGGAAGTACGAGAAGAAGCCGCCGTCCGAACGGGCGGCGCGATGAGCGCACACGGCGCGGCCCCGGAGCAGGGCCGGTACTGGACGCCGCCCCGGTCACCCCGGCCCCATGACGGAGCCGGAAGGACGGGCGTGCTGCCCCAACTGGTGCTGTCCGCCGTCTGCGCCGCGTACGCGGTGGGCGCCGCCACCGGCTGGGGATCCGAGCGAGTGGCCCTCATCATGGGGGACTTCGGGCTGAGCGCCGCCGGGCTGCTCGCCTCCGCATCCTGTTTCTGGTACGCCTACAAGCACTCCACCCCGTTCCGGCCCGCCTGGCTGCTGTTCGGGTTCTCCTCGCTGATGGCCGGGCTCGGCAACGGCATCTGGGGCTGGTACGAGATCGTGCTCAACCAGCCGGTGCCGCGCCCCTCCGTCGCCGACTACTGCTTCCTCCTCTTCGCGCCACCCGCCATCATCGGTTTACTGGTTCTGGCCAAGCGGCCCGTCACCCGTGCCGGATGGATCTGCCTGGGCCTGGACGCCTGGCTCATCGGGGGCTCGCTGATCACACTCTCGTGGTCGCTCGCGCTGGCCCACACCGCCTACTGGCAGGGCGCCTCCGTGGCCAGAGCCGCGCTGAGCCTCGCGTATCCCCTGCTGGACATCGCGCTGGTGAGCATGGTGCTGGTGCTGCACTTCAAGCGCTCCTCCGCACACCGCTCCGCGGTCAACACCGCCATCGGCGCCCTGGCGCTGACGGTGCTGTGCGACGCGCTGTTCACCTCGCCGCTGCTGCGCGAGCACTACAGTTCGGGGCAGTTCCTGGACGCGGGCTGGTTCGCGGGCTCGCTGCTCCTGGCCTACGCGCCCTGGGTCGCCAGGCGGGACGCCGGGCCGTGGGGCCCGGCCGAGCCGCCCGCCGCGAGCGCGGGCCCCGCGGTCACCGGACGTGCTGATCCGGCCGCGGCCTCGCGCGAGGCCGCCGTCCGGGCCGCCAGCCGCCCGATCGCGGGTTCGCTGGCCGCGCTCACCCCGTATCTGGCCGCCGCCGTCTGCACGCTGGGAATCCTCTACAACTCCCTGGACGGCCGCGAGATCGACCGCGTGGTGCTCTTCACCGGCTGCACCGTCGTGCTCGTCCTGGTCGTCCGGCAGGGGATCATGCTGCTGGACAACATCACCCTCACCCAGGAACTGGCCCAGAAGGAGAACCACTTCAGGTCCCTGGTGCAGGGCTCCAGCGACGTCATCATGATCGCGTCGTCCACGGGCGTGCTGCGCTACGTCTCCCCGGCCGCCGCCGGGGTCTACGGCAGGGACGGCGACGAACTGGTCGGCTCCGAGCTGTCCTCCCTCATCCACCCGGAGGACCTGGGGCGCGTCCTGCACGAACTGCGTCGCTTCCTGGCCGCCAAGCCCAAGGAGGAGTGCTCCACCCGCATCGAGTGCCGCTTCCGGCACGGCGCGGGCCACTGGCTCAACATCGAGTCCACGGTCAACCGCTATCAGGGCGGCCTCATCTTCAACAGCCGGGACGTGACCGAACGGGTCCGTCTCCAGGCCCAGTTGCAGCACAACGCCTCGCACGACTCCCTGACCGACCTGCCCAACCGCGCCCTGTTCACCGAACGCGTCCGCAAGGCGCTCTCGGGGCGGCGCGGCGGGGACAGCGAGGCGGCCGTCCTCTTCATCGATCTCGACGGCTTCAAGGCGGTGAACGACACGGCAGGGCATCAGGCGGGCGACGAGCTGCTGATCCAGGCCGCCCGCCGCCTCCAGGAGTCGGTACGCGCGGGCGACACCGCGGCCCGCCTGGGAGGTGATGAATTCGCCGTGCTCATCCTCGGCGACAGCGACCCCAGCAAACACGCGGGGGCCGAACGCGAGCTGCGCATCCAGGAGATCGCGGACCGCCTCCGCATCACCCTCTCCGAGCCGTACCGCGTCGAGGGCGACACCGAGGTGAAGGTGGCCGCCTCCATCGGCATCGCCTTCGCCGAACCCGGCATCTCACCGGCCGCCCTGATGCGCAACGCCGATCTGGCGATGTACCGCGCCAAGCAGGCCGGGAAGGCGCGGGTCGAGCTGTACGCGCCGCAGATGCGGAACGAGACCGACACGGCCGTCAAGCGCTCCGAGCTGGGCACGAGGCTGCGCGGCGCGATGCACGACGGCGAGTTCGCCTTACTCCACCAGCCCGTCGTGGAGCTGTCCAGCGGCAAGGTCAGCGCCGTCGCGGCGCAGCCCCGCTGGCGCTCGGCGCAGGGCATCCTCTTCACGCCCGCCGAGTTCCTCCGCACGGAGGGCGGAGCCGGTGGAGCCGCAGGGCCCGGTGGGGCAGCCGCGAAGGACGGGCAGGGCGACCGCGCGGCCGAGGTGTGCCGCTGGCTGCTGGAGGAGGCCGTCGAGCAGGCGGCGGCCCGGCAGCAGGCCGGGTTCGGCGCGCCCGTGACCGTCAGGCTGCCCGCGCGGCGGCTCACCGACCGCTCGCTGCGCCTCAACCACATCGAGGCGCTGCTGTCCCGGCACGCGCTGCCGCCGGGGACGCTGATACTGGAACTGTCCGAGAGCGATCCACGCCTCCCGCTGGACGAGCTGGAGATGCGGCTCACCGCGCTGCGGCGCATGGGCGTGGTGCTGGCCCTGGACGGCTTCGGGAGCGGCTCCCTCGCCATCCCGGCGCTGCGGCGGCTGCCCGTGGACATCCTGCGGCTGGACCGGGGCATGGTCGACGGCGTCGTGGAGTCCCCCCGTCAGCGCAAGATCACGGCGGGGCTGCTGCGGATAGCGGGAGACCTGGGCCTCACCTCCGTGGCCGAGGGCGTCGATCTGCCGGAGCAGGTCACGACGCTGCGCGAGATGGGCTGTACGCACGGTCTGGGCGCGGTCTTCTCGGGCCCGCTGGACGAGCACCGGCTGCGGCGGGCGCTCGCGCGAGGGGCCTACCCGGTGCCGGACGACGCCGCGTACACGGGGCGCTCCGTGCCGTCAGCCGCGCCCGTGGGCGCGGGGGCCGCGGGTGCGGGGAAGGGTGTCCCGGTCCAGGGCGGCTCCGGCTCCGGTGGTCCGGGCGGCCCGGGGCCCGGCCAGCGGGTGCCCGCGCAGGCGTGCACCGGTGAGGATCGCAAGGGAGGGCGCTCGATGGTGGTCGCCGGGGCCCTCCCCGTACGTCACAAGGAGGGGCGCGAGACGCTGCCGCCGTGGGTCGCCGCGGCGGACGCGAGGGAGGGACCGGATCCGGTCACGGGGCATCCGCCGAAGCGCTCGAATGCTGAGACGCCTGTCCCACCCACTTGACACTCATGGCTTGACGGGGAGAGGGTCAGTGCCATGCGCACCCGAATTCTCGTACTTGGAAAGCGCGTCGGCTGACCGGAATCGCCACGATTCCGCGACCACCAGCGGCGCGCTCCCCTCGCTTGCCTCACGGCACGGGGGGTTTTTTGTTGCACCAGCACCCTCGCGGGGCCTCCGTCGGCCCCACCGCAGACCGCATCAAAATCGCCCGAACAGCACACATCGAGCGTCAACCCTCACTCTCCGGGAAGAGAAGACGATGACCGAGCAGGCCACCGGGGCCCCCAAGCCGCAGCCGCGGGCCCGTAACGGCGGGCAGCAGCAGCCCGCCACCAACGAGCAGATGACGGGCGCGCAGTCCCTCATCCGTTCCCTCGAGGAGGTCGGCGCCGACACCGTATTCGGTCTTCCCGGCGGGTGCATCCTCCCGGCCTACGACCCGATGATGGACTCCGCCAGGGTCCGCCACGTGCTGGTGCGGCACGAGCAGGGCGCCGGGCACGCGGCCACGGGTTACGCGCAGGCCACCGGCAAGGTCGGCGTCTGCATGGCCACGTCGGGCCCGGGGGCGACGAACCTGGTGACCCCGCTCGCCGACGCGCACATGGACTCGGTGCCCATGGTCGCGATCACGGGGCAGGTCGCGTCGGCCGCCATCGGCACCGACGCCTTCCAGGAAGCCGACATCTGTGGCATCTCGATGCCCGTCACCAAGCACAACTTCCTGGTCCGCGACGCCGACGACATCCCGCGCACCATCGCCGAGGCGTTCCACATCGCCTCGACGGGCCGCCCTGGCCCCGTCCTCGTCGACATCGCCAAGGACGCGCTCCAGGGCAGGACGACCTTCAGCTGGCCGCCGGCCACGGACCTGCCCGGCTACCGCCCGGTCACCAAGCCGCACGCCAAGCAGATCCGCGAGGCCGCGAAGCTGATCACCGAGGCCAGGCGTCCGGTGCTGTACGTCGGCGGCGGCGTCATGAAGGCGGGCGCGACGGGCGAGCTGAAGGTCCTGGCCGAGCTGACCGGAGCGCCGGTGACCACCACCCTGATGGGCCTGGGCTCCTTCCCGGACAGCCACCCGCAGCACCTGGGCATGCCCGGCATGCACGGCTCCGTCGCCGCGGTCACCTCGCTCCAGAAGGCCGACCTGATCGTCGCCCTGGGCGCCCGCTTCGACGACCGCGTCACCGGCAAGCTGGACTCCTTCGCCCCGTACGCCAAGATCGTGCACGCCGACATCGACCCCGCCGAGATCGGCAAGAACCGCGCGGCCGACGTGCCGATCGTCGGCGACGCGCGCGAGGTCCTCGCCGATCTGATCGTCGCGGTCCACGCCGAGCACGACGAGGGGCACCGCGGCGACTACGCCGACTGGTGGCAGCAGCTCGACCGCTGGCGCGCGACCTACCCGCTGGGCTACGACCTGCCCGAGGACGGCTCGCTCTCCCCGCAGCAGGTCATCCAGCGCATCGGGCAGCTCGCGCCGGAGGACACGATCTACACGGCGGGCGTCGGCCAGCACCAGATGTGGGCCGCGCACTTCATCGACTACGAGAAGCCCGCCACCTGGCTGAATTCCGGCGGTCTCGGCACCATGGGCTACGCGGTCCCCGCTGCCCTGGGCGCCAAGGTGGGCCAGCCGGAGCGCACGGTCTGGGCGATCGACGGCGACGGCTGCTTCCAGATGACCAACCAGGAGCTGGTCACCGCGGCCCTCAACAACGTCCCGATCAAGGTCGCCATCATCAACAACGGCGCCCTGGGCATGGTCCGCCAGTGGCAGACCCTCTTCTACAACCAGCGCTACTCCAACACCAAGCTCCACGACGGCGAGGACGGCCAGCCCAGCAAGGGCACCCGCGTCCCCGACTTCGTGAAACTGGCGGAGGCCATGGGCTGCGTCGGCATCCGCTGCGAGGACCCGGACCAGCTCGACGCGGTCATCGAGAAGGCGAACGCCATCAACGACCGTCCCGTCGTGGTCGACTTCATCGTCCACGAGGACGCGATGGTCTGGCCGATGGTCGCGGCCGGCACCTCCAACGACGAGGTCATGGCGGCCCGAGGCGTCCGCCCGGACTTCGGCGACGGCGAAGACGACTGACGGCGAAGACCGGAGAAATCGGAGAATCAGGAAGATGTCCAAGCACACGCTCTCCGTCCTGGTGGAGAACACCCCCGGCATCCTCGCCCGGATCGCCGCGCTCTTCTCCCGTCGCGGTTTCAACATCGACTCGCTCGCGGTCGGTGTCACCGAGCACCCCGACATCTCGCGCATCACCATCGTGGTGAACGTCGAGGACCTGCCGCTGGAGCAGGTGACCAAGCAGCTCAACAAGCTGGTCAACGTGCTCAAGATCGTCGAGCTGGAGCAGTCCTCCGCCGTCCAGCGCGAACTCGTTCTGGTGAAGGTCAGGGCCGACAACGAGACCCGCTCCCAGATCGTCGAGATCGTCCAGCTCTTCCGCGCCAAGACCGTGGATGTGTCCCCGGAAGCCGTCACCGTCGAGGCCACCGGCAGCAGCGACAAGCTCGACGCCATGCTCAAGATGCTGGAGCCGTACGGCATCAAGGAGCTGGTCCAGTCAGGAACCATCGCCATAGGGCGCGGCTCCCGCTCCATCACCGACCGGAGCCTGCGCGCCCTGGACCGTTCGGCCTGACCCCGAGGAGGCCGGCGGCGGCGCACCGCACACCCCGCGCCGTCCGTATGGCGAACCCCGGACCTTCCGCACCGCCCGGCCGTCATAGGTTGGGCAGCACAACCCCGTATACAAGGAGATTCCCGAAGTGGCCGAGCTGTTCTACGACGACGATGCCGACCTGTCCATCATCCAGGACCGCAAGGTCGCGGTTCTCGGATACGGCAGCCAGGGCCACGCCCACGCGCTGTCGCTGCGCGACTCGGGCGTCGACGTCCGGGTGGGCCTGCACGAGGGCTCCAAGTCCCGCGCGAAGGCCGAGGAGCAGGGCCTCAAGGTGACCACGCCCGCCGAGGCGGTCAAGGAAGCCACCGTGATCATGGTCCTGGTCCCGGACCCGATCCAGGCCAAGGTCTACGAGGAGTCCATCGCCCCGAACCTCAAGGACGGCGACGCGCTCTTCTTCGGCCACGGCCTCAACATCCGCTTCGGCTTCATCAAGCCCCCGGCCAGCGTCGACGTGTGCATGGTCGCGCCCAAGGGCCCGGGCCACCTGGTGCGCCGCCAGTACGAGGAGGGCCGCGGCGTGCCGTGCATCGCGGCCGTCGAGCAGGACGCCACGGGCAAGGCGTTCGCGCTGGCGCTGTCCTACGCCAAGGGCATCGGCGGCACCCGTGCGGGTGTCATCAAGACCACCTTCACCGAGGAGACCGAGACCGACCTCTTCGGCGAGCAGGCCGTGCTCTGCGGCGGCACCTCGGCGCTGGTCAAGGCCGGGTTCGAGACCCTGGTCGAGGCGGGCTACCAGCCGGAGATCGCGTACTTCGAGTGCCTCCACGAGCTGAAGCTGATCGTGGACCTCATGTACGAGGGCGGCCTGGAGAAGATGCGCTGGTCCATCTCGGAGACCGCCGAGTGGGGCGACTACGTCAGCGGCCCGCGCATCATCAACGAGGGCACCAAGGCCGAGATGAAGAAGATCCTCGGCGAGATCCAGGACGGCACCTTCGCCAACAACTGGATGGCCGAGTACAACGCCGGTCTGCCGAAGTACAACGAGCTGAAGAAGGCCGACGAGGACCATCTGCTGGAGACCACGGGCAAGAAGCTCCGCAAGCTGATGAGCTGGGTCGACGAGGAGGCGTGAGCCTCGCGCCTCCGGCACGGTGAGCCTGCCGGGTCCTCCGGCAGGGTGAGCCCGGGCCGGGCCGCGGGCGCGCCTTCCGCCGGGACACGTTCCCGGGCGGGAGGGGCGCGCGCGGCCCCGCCGCCCGGGCGACCGGCCCCGGCAGGACGGGGCGGCGGGAGGCCCCGCCAGGGCCC
>NZ_JBSHAO010000096.1:0-16942 GCF_053611545.1 Streptomyces sp. NPDC054796
GGTTGATAGGCCGGATATGGAAGCCCTGTGAGGGGTGGAGTTGACCGGTACTAATAGGCCGAGGGCTTGTCCATAGTTGCTTGCGTCCACTGTGTAGGTTCTGAGACAACGACCGTTCTTCAACTGAAGAGTGTGCTTGTTCGCTTTGAGGCTCTGGGGATTGTCCCGCGAATGCGGATTTCCCCGAATAGAGTTTCGGTGGCCATAGCGTGAGGGAAACGCCCGGTTACATTTCGAACCCGGAAGCTAAGCCTTTCAGCGCCGATGGTACTGCATGCGGGAGTGTGTGGGAGAGTAGGACGCCGCCGAACAATCTTTGAGGACCCCTGGTCCCAGCGTTCATGCGCTGGGACCAGGGGTCCTTTTTATTTTCCGAAGAGCGCAGTATTTGCCGAAGAGCGCCGCATCAATGACTGCGCGAGAATGACGTGCAGTACCCGCAGACAGGAGTCACGCCCATGCCCAGCAACTCGTCCGACGACCGACCTGAGCGTCGGCCTCGTCAGTCCGGGGCCCGTACGGGAGATGAGCGTCCCCGTGGCGGTTCGGCTCGGCGTGACGACCGGGACCGGGGCGGATTCCGGCGCGATGACCGTGACCGTGGCGAGCGCCCTCCGTACCGTGGCGGCGACCAGCGCCGGGACGACCGGCGTGGTGGCGAGCGGCGCGATGACCGTCGGGGCGGCGGCGACCGTGGTGGCCGTCCTCCGTACCGTGGCGGCGAGCAGCGGCGTGACGACCGGGACCGTGGTGAGCGTCCCCCGTACCGCAGTGGTGAGCGGCGTGACGATCGCCGGGATGACCGTCGCGACGATCGTGGCGGGCGTCCTCCGTTCCGGCGCGATGACCGTGACCGGCGTGGGGACGACCGTCGGGACAGCCGGGACCGGGGGGACCGTCCCTCGTTCCGGCGTGACGACCGTGACCGTGGTGAGCGTCCCCCGTACCGCAGTGGTGAGCGGCGTGACGATCGCCGGGATGACCGTCGCGATGACCGTGGTGGCCGTCCCCCGTACCGTGGCGGCGAGCGGCGCGATGACCGGCGTGACGACCGTGATCGGGGGGACCGTCCCTCGTTCCGGCGCGATGACCGGGACCGTGGTGAGCGTCCGTCCTACCGTGGCGGCGAGCAGCGGCGGGATGACCGTGGTGGCCGTCCTCCGTACCGTGGCGGCGAGCAGCGGCGGGATGACCGTGGTGGCCGTCCTCCGTACCGTGGCGGCGAGCAGCGGCGTGACGACCGTGGTGGGCGGCGTCCGTACGGGCAGGGGCAGGGCGGCGGGGGTCGCGGGCGGGACGAGCGGTCCGGTGGCGGCTTCCGTGGGCGCCGTGACGACGACCGGCGCGGCGGCGGTTACGGGCGTGACCAGCGTGATGACCGGGGCCGGGGCGGGCGTGACAGGCGGGACGACCGTCGTCCCGACCGCGAGCCGCTGAGGCGGCTGCCGATCCACGAGGACGTCACGGGGGACGAGCTGGACAAGGAGGTCAAGCAGGAGCTGATGAGCCTGCCGAAGACCCTTGCCGAGGACGTCGCGAAGAACCTCGTCATGGTCGCCAGGCTGCTGGACGAGGACCCCGAGCAGGCGTATGCGTACGCCAAGATCGCGCTGCGGCTCGCCTCCAGGGTGCCCTCGGTCCGTGAGGCGGCCGGGTTCGCTGCGTACGCGGTGGAGAAGTACTCGGAGGCACTCGCGGAGTTCCGTGCCGCGCGGCGCATGACGGGGCTCCAGCACCTGTGGCCCGTCATGGCCGACTGCGAGCGCGGCATGGGCCGCCCCGAGAAGGCGCTCGCCATGGCGGGCGAGCCCGAGGTGCAGCGGCTGGACAAGGCGGGCCAGGTCGAGATGCGGCTCGTCGCCGCGGGGGCCCGGCGCGACATGGGCCAGGCGGACGCCGCCGTAGTGACCTTGCAGAGCCCGGAGCTGGCGTCGCACTCCGTGCAGCCGTGGACCGCGAGGCTGCGTTACGCGTACGCGGACGCGCTGCTGGAGGTCGGCCGCGAGGACGAGGCCCGCGAGTGGTTCGCGAAGGCCCTGGAGGCCGACCAGAACGGTTCCACGGACGCGTCCGACCGGCTCGCCGAGCTGGACGGGGTGGAGTTCGTCGACGCGCTCGACCCGGAGGCCGAGGACATCGACGAGGACGCGGACGGCATCGCCGACGCCGACGTCGACGGTGCCGATCACGCCCCCGAGGCCGCGCAGGCCCCGGACGTTCCGGACGCCGAGACCGACACGGACACCGACGCCGACAAGGACGCCGACGACGGCCGTACCCGCGAGTGAGTGAGCGCGCAGCCGTGTGATCGCGTGACGGCATGAAGAAGGGCGGGACCCCAGGGTCCCGCCCTTCTTCATTTGCGCCGGTGTCCGCCTACGGGGCGAAGGGCGCGATCGGGTTCTTCAGGTCGCCGATCAGCTGGAGGGCGCCGGCCGGGTCCTGGAGGTCGACCATCTGCTTGTTGTTGCGGAGCTGGAGCCGGTTCAGGCAGGAGAGCGCGAAGCTGTCCGCGAAGAGGTCGTACCGCTTGAAGCGGTCGGCCAGGTGCGGCGCGGACTTCTGGTAGTCCTTGACGCAGTCGGCGACCGTCGACCAGAACGCGTCCTCGTCCAGGCCCAGGTCGGGGTCGGTCGCGAGGATGCCGTTGAGGAAGCGCAGGAAGCAGTCGAAGACGTCCGTGAAGAGGGAGAGGATCTTCATGTCCTCGGGGACCTCGGCGCGGATGCGCTCGACCTCGGGCGGCAGCTCCTGCTCCTGGCTCATCACGGCGATCTCCTCCGCGATGTCCTTGAAGATGGAGCGGCGCGGCACGCCGTGCTCGTCGAGGACGAGGATCACGTTCTCGCCGTGCGGCATGAAGACGAGGTCGTACGCGTAGAAGGAGTGCAGCAGCGGCGTCAGGTACGTCTCCAGGTAGCGGCGCAGCCACACCTCGGGGGAGAGCCCGGACTCGCGGATGAGGGCCGCGGCGAAGGAGCCGCCGTCGCGGTCGACGTGCAGCAGCGAGGCCATCGTCGCGAGGCGCTCGCCGGACTCCAGCAGCGGCACGGGGCTCTCGCGCCACAGCGCGGCGAGCATCTTCAGGTACGGGGAGCCCTTGGGCGCAGCGGCCTCGTACGGGGCCGAGTGGTAGCCGATGGCGGCGCGCTCGCGCAGCACGGCGAGGCCCGTCTCCTTGAGGACGCTGTCCGTGGCGACGAGGTCGGCCAGCCAGTCGTTGATGGCGGGCGTGGCCTTCATGTACTCCGCTGACAGGCCCCGCAGGAAGCCCATGTTGAGGACGGACAGCGCCGTCTTCACGTAGTGCTTGGAGGGGTTCGACGCGTTGAAGAAGGTGCGGATCGACTGCTGGGCGAGGTGCTCGTCGTCGCCGTGGCCGAGGCAGACGAGGTAGCGCTGGGCGACCTCGGCGGCGAAGGTGACCGACAGCTTGTTCCACCACTGCCAGGGGTGCACGGGCACCAGGTAGTAGTCGTCCAGTTCCAGGCCCAGCTCGGTCATGGTGTCCGAGAAGCGGCGCAGGGTGGAGCCCGACAGCTCGGAGAGCAGCAGTTTGTCGTAGCTGATGTCCGTGCAGGCGGTGAAGGTGGCGCGGCTGCGGTGTGCGGCGACCCAGATGAGGCGCACGGGGGCGCCCGCCTCCGGCGCGTAGGCGCGGTACTCGGCGATGTCGAAGCCGAGCCGCCCGTTGTTCGCGACGAAGCAGGGGTGGCCCTCGGTCATGCCCGCCTCGATCTCCTGGAAGCCGGAGCGGGCGAGGCGGTCGGCGCTGACCTGGGGCGCGGCGAGTTTGTAGGCGGTGCTGGCGAGGGTGGAGCTGATCTCCTCCAGGTAGACCGGGAGGACCTCCTCGCTCAGGCCGAGGGTGGTGCGCAGCTCGGTGATGAAGTCGAGCGCGTCGAGGGGGAGTTCGTTGCCGTCGCGGTGGCGGGTGACGCTGTCCGCGTCGATCTGCCAGTGGTCCAGGGTGAGGACGCGGGCGGCGAAGCGGTACTCGGTGGCGCCGTCGTCGCCGCGTACGGCGTAGCGGCCCTCGCCGTGGTGGGGGACGGGCTCGGGGGTGAGGAGGCGCTCGTGCGTGAACTCCGAGAGCGCCTTGCGTATGAGGAGCCGGTTGGCGTGCTCCCAGCGTTCGGGGGTGAGGTGCGCGACGGCTTCGCCGGGGGTGGGGGCTGTGGTGCGGGAGGTCGTCATCGTGAGGTCCTATCGGGGGTGCCGGGGTTCTCCCCCGGGAGGTCGCCTGGGAGGCCGCCGTACTGGGCTGTGTCCAGGGCGGTGCCCCGGTCCGTGTCGCGGGCCGCCAGGAACTGGTCGCGGGTGCAGAAGCTCAGGTACGCGTCCTTCTCGGGCTTCGCGAGGGTCTGTTCGACGCGGAAGCCGACGGCCTCGTTGAGGCGGTGCACGGCCTTGTTGCGCACGTCGGGCTCGACCACGACGCGCCGCGTCGCGGGGTCGTCGAAGAGCATCTCCATCACGGTGGTGATCACCGCGAGGGTGAAGCCGTGGACGGGGTGGTCGCTCGGGGCGCACAGGAAGTGCATGCCGACGTCGCCTGGCTCGGCCTCGTACAGGCCCTTCAGCTCCACGTGGGCCGGGTCGTAGCGCTCCATGAGGAACGCGGGCTCGCCGTTGCGGTGGCCGAGGAAGGCGTCGTGGTGCTCGGAGGCGGCGATGCCCAGGAACTCGCGCTCGACGTCGGCGAGGTCGGCGTCCTGCATCAGGTAGAACGCGGATTTGGGGTGGGTGACCCAGCCGTGGAGCAGCCCGGCGTCGGCGAGCGGGGCGACGGGGCGCAGCGTGAACTCGCCGAGCTTCTCGTCGGTACGGGAGAACACCGTCTGCGAGGCGTCGGCGGCCCCGGCGCCGGTGCCCGTGCCGGTCTCGCTCCCGGTGCGTGTGCTGTCCGTCATGAGGGGGTGACCTCCGATCCGGGCGCCGCGAAGTCCTGGAAGGCGATGGCACGCTCGACGGGGTAGTACTCGCGGCCCAGCAGCTCCCGGATGATGCAGGAGTTGCGGTAGGCGGCCATGCCGAGGTCGGGCGCCACGAAGCCGTGGGTGTGCAGTTCGGCGTTCTGGACGTAGATGCCCTTGCCCGTGACGTCGACGCTGTAGTCGCGGCGCACCGCGAAGCGGCCCTGTTCGTCCCACTCGATGCGGTCCTTGACCGGGGCGAGGAACTCGGGCACGCGGTAGCGGTAGCCGGTCGCGAGGACCAGGCCCTGGGTGGTGAGGGAGAAGTCCTGCTTCTGCTCCTCCTGGCGCAGCTCCAGGGTGTACGTGGCCGAAGGCTCGTCGTAGGAGGCGCCGGTGAGCGCGGTGTTGGTCATCAGCCGCGTGGGGCAGGGGCCGCGCCGGTTCTTCTGGTACAGCAGGTCGAAGATGCCGTCGATCAGCTCGGAGTTGATGCCCTTGTAGAGGTTCTTCTGCGAGGCGTTGAGCTGGTCGCGGGTGGCGGCCGGGAGGGAGTGGAAGTAGTCCACGTACTCCGGGGAGGTCATCTCCAGCGTCAGCTTGGTGTACTCCAGCGGGAAGAACCGTGGGGAGCGGGTGATCCAGGTGAGCTGGTAGTCGTGGTGGTCGATGTCCTGGAGGAGGTCGTAGTAGATCTCCGCGGCGCTCTGGCCGCTGCCCACGACGGTGACCGAGTTCTTCTCCTGGAGGGAGGACTTGACGTCCAGGTACCGGGAGTTGTGGGTGAGGTCGCCGCCCAGGCCCTGGCAGGACTCGGGTATGTAGGGCGGGGTGCCGGTGCCGAGGACGAGTTTCCTGCCGCGGTACGTGCGCCGCTCGCCGCCCGCCAGGTCGTCGGCGTGGACGACGTACACGTCCTCGCGCTCGTCGTGCTCGACGCGCGTGACGCGGTTCTGGAAGCGGATGGTGCCGAGTTTGCCCGCGGCCCACTGGCAGTAGTCGTTGTACTCGGCGCGGAGCGGATAGAAGCTCTCGCGGATGTAGAACGAGTAGAGGCGGCCCGACTCCTTGAGGTAGTTCAGGAAGGAGAGCGGCGAGGTGGGGTCGGCGAGGGTGACCAGGTCCGACATGAAGGGGGTCTGGAGGGTGGCGTCCTCCAGGAGCATGCCGGAGTGCCAGTCGAAGCCGGGCTTGTCGTCGAGGAAGAGGCCGTCCAGTTCCTCGATCGGGTCGGTCAGGCAGGCCAGACCGAGGTTGAACGGGCCGAGCCCGATGGCTATGAAGTCGTGGACTTTGCCGGTGTCTTGCGTGTGTGGGGTGGACACGTGTGTCTCCGGGTCTCCGTGCGGGATGGGGACGGGTGGCGGGGGGATCAGCTTGCGCGGGGGCCGCTGAGCGCGGGGTCGGTGCCGGTCGGCCCGGCCTGGGCTGCGGTCTGCCGTTCGGACAGGTAGCGCCCGGCGTGCGCGGCGATCAGTTCGAGGACCGTGGAGATGTCCTCCAGCGTGGTCTCCGGGTTGAGCAGTGTGAACTTCAGGAAGTGGTCGCCGTCCACGACCGTCCCGGCCACGATGGCCGCGCCGGAGGCGAAGAGTGCCTCGCGCGCGTGGAGGTTGATGCGGTCGGCCAGGTCGGGGTCTGTGGCGACCGTGCTGGCCGGGGGCACGTAGCGGAAGACGAGGGTGCTGAGCTGGGGCTCGGTGACGACCTCGAAGCGGGGGTCGTCGTTGAGGATCTTCCACGCGTCGGCCGCGCGGTCCACGACCTCGTCGAAGAGTTCGCCGACGCCGTCGGCGCCCATGGTGCGCAGCGTCATCCACAGTTTCAGCGCGTCGAAGCGGCGCGTGGTCTGGATGGACTTGTCGACCTGGTTGGGGATGCGCTTCTCGACCATCCGCGCCGGGTTGAGGTAGTCGGCGTGGTAGGTGACGTGGCGCAGTGTGCTCGCGTCGCGCACCAGGACGGCGCTGGAGCTGACGGGCTGGAAGAAGGATTTGTGGTAGTCCACCGTGACGGAGTCGGCGCGCTCGATGCCCGTCAGCAGGTGGCGGCGGCGCGAGACGAGCAGGCCGCAGCCGTAGGCGGCGTCGACGTGCATCCAGGTGCCGGCCTGCTCGCACAGCTCGGCGATCTCGGGGAGCGGGTCGATGCTGCCGAAGTCGGTGGTGCCCGCGGTGGCCACGACGGCCATCACGACGAGGTTCTCGCGCTCGCAGCGCTCCAGCTCCCGCGCGAGGGCCGGGGCGCGCATGCGGCGGTCCTGGTCGCAGGGCACGGAGATGACGGCTTCGGCGCCGAGGCCGAGCAGCGTCGCGGCCTTCTCGATGCTGAAGTGGCTGCACTCCGAGGTGAGGATGCGCAGCCTCGGCAGGATGTCGGTGCGGGGCACGGGCGTGGCGGAGTCCTTCTGGACGCTCCTGCACGCCTCGTCCCTGGCCAGCAGGAGGGCCTGGAGATTGGACTGGGTACCGCCGCTGGTGAAGATGCCGTCGGCGCTTTTGCCGAGTCCTATGCGTCCGGCCGTCCACTCGATGAGGCGGCGCTCGATGAGGGTGCCGCCCGCGCTCTGGTCCCAGGTGTCCAGGGACGAGTTCACCGCGGAGAGTACGGCCTCCGCCACCACCGCGGGGATGACCACCGGGCAGTTGAGGTGGGCGAGATAGCGCGGGTGATGGAAGTAGACGGCGTCGCGGAGGTAGACCTCTTCCAGCTCGTCGAGGGCGGCTGCGGGGTCGCTGAGGGGCTGTTCCAGGTCGATGCCGGAAATGCGGGGAGCGAGCTCGGAGGGCGTGACTCCGGTGAACGGCTGTTCGGTGCGGACCAGTTTCTCCGCGACCCGCTCCACGCCTTCCGTGACGGAGCGCCTGTACTGCTCCGCCGTCCTGTCGTTGAGCAGGTGTGACCTGCTGCTCATGAACTGTCCTCCCTGACGCGGACGTCGTCCTCAGCGCACAGGCCGTGCGGTGAGGTAAGGCTATCCTAACCAGAGCCTTGACAGGGGAGGGACAGGGAGGGTGGGGGAGGCGTGAGAGGGCTGCGTGGGCCCGCGCCGGAACCGGCCGGAAAGCGACGGCTCCGCGCATGATCAGTTGGCGGCGCCATTGTCAAGTGCCCGCAATACCAGACCCGTTGCGGGTTTGGGGCCGAACGACGTGGATTTACGCGGCATCGTGATGCCCCGCTCGGCCAGCTCCCGCACCGTCTCCTCGCGTACTGCCCGCATCAGCACCGCCGTACCCCCGTGGTGGACCGCCTGTTCGACGGCCGCGCGGGTGTCGTGGAGGTAGCCGATGTCCGACGGGCGGTCCGGGACGCCCCACACGCCGTCGAGCAGCGCGGAGTGCAGCACCGTCGCGTCGAGCCTGCGCCATGCCTCGGGCCGCGCGCCGTCGACCGTACGCTCCAGGAGCGCGGGCGAGGGCTCGTCCAGCAGATGGAAGGTGCCCTCGCTCTCCGTCAGCAGGAAGGCGTTGCCCGGTGTGGCGTCGAGGACGGCCATCGCGCGTTCCAGCGGCATCTCCAGCTTCCGCACGCGGAAGGCACCGGTCAGTTCGACGGCGTCGAGGGCCTGCTTGAGCGGCAGGCGCGGCAGCACGCGGTGGATGGCGTGCACCTGGAGGGGGTAGCGGGCCGTGTCGACGAGGAGGACGAGGCCGTAGTTCCAGGGGGAGGCGGCGGGCGCGGACGCGCCTGCTCCGGCGGCGTTCACGGGGGTGGGGGCGCCGTTGTGCGCCGAGGGGACCGTACCGTCGCCGTTCCCGTGCCCATTCCCGTTCCCGTTCACGTCGCCGTCGGAGTGTTCGGCGCGCAGCCGCAGATACGTCGCCCAGCGGTGGTGCCCGTCCGCGATGAGCGCGCGGCGGTGCGAGAGATCGCCGTCGACCTCGGCCAGCTCGGCCGGGTCCGTGACCGCCCACAGCCGGTGCGCGAAGCCGTCCTCCGTGGTCGTGGCGAGCAGCGGCTCGCGGTGCGTGGCGCGCTCGATGACGGCGGTCGCTCCGGTGCTGGAGCCGCGGCTGCGGTAGGAGAGCAGCAGCGGCTCGGGATGAGCGGCGGTGGCGCGCATCAGAGCGGCACGGTCCTCGACGACCTCGGCTATCACCTCCTCGTGCGGCAGCACGACGCCCTCCTCGGGCGGCGAGAGCAGCAGGGCGCCGATGAGCCCGCGCTGGAGCACGTCGCCCCTGCGCTGCTCGTAGACGTAGAGGGCCGGTTCCGGATCGGGGGCCAGGACGCCGTCGGCGAGCCAGCGGCGCAGCGTCTCGGCGGCCTTGCGGTGCCGGGTGCCGGGGTCGTCGGCCTGCGGCAGGATCAGGCGGACGATGTTGTACGGGTCGGCGGTCTCCAGGTGGTGCAGCCCGTCGGGCCTGACCACCACGTCGTAGGGCGGGGAGGTCACGGCCGCGAGGCTGCTGACGCGCTCGGGCGCGTAGCGCAGCCCGCGGAAGGGTGCGAGTCGGAGGCCGTCGGCGGTCATCCGTTCATGCTAAGTCGGCGTACGCGGGCGCTGGGAGCGGGGCACGGGGGGCGCGGCGTGACGAGGCCGGAGCGCGGAGGGCCGTTTCCGGCCGCGCCGGGCTGAGCGGGGCTGCGCCGGCTGGGCGGTCCCGTGACCGGTGGTGACCGGTGTGCGCTGCCGGGGCGCGGGAGCGCGCGCCGGGTGCGGGATGATCGGGGGAGAGACCCGCACACCCCCCACGAGGAGCGAAGACGATGCCGCAGGAGACCCCGCGGAGCCGGACCGAGGGCAGCGAGCGCGCCCTGAACGAGGCGTACGACACGGCGCTGCTGGACCTCGACGGGGTCGTGTACGCGGGCGGCGAGGCCGTGCCGCACGCGGTCGCCTCGCTGGAGGCCGCGAGCGGCCGGGGCACGTCGGACGGCAGGGGCACGCAGGACGGGCGGGGCATGCGGCTCGCCTACGTCACCAACAACGCGGCCCGTACCCCCGCGACCGTCGCCGCGCATCTGACGCGGCTCGGGGTCCCCGCCGAGGAGGCGGACGTGATCACCTCGGCGCAGGCCGTGGCACGGCTGATCGCCGAGGACCCGGGCGTGCCCGAGGGGGCGCGGGTGCTGTGCGTGGGCGGCGAGGGACTGCGGGTCGCACTGGCGGAGCGGGGGCTGCGGGTCGTGGAGTCCGCCGACGACGACCCGGCCGCCGTCGTGCAGGGCTACGGCGGCCCGCACATGGAGTGGGGCGCGCTCGGGGAGGCGGCGCTCGCGGTGGGGCGCGGGGTGCCGTGGTTCGCGTCGAACACCGACCTGACCATCCCCAGCGGGCGGGGCATCGCGCCGGGCAACGGCGCGGCCGTCGAGGTCGTCCGCATCGCGACGCGGTGGATGCGGAACCCGCCCGAACCGCGCGTCGCGGGCAAGCCGCTGCCCCCCATGCACCGCGAGACGGTCATCCGTACCGGCGCACGTCACCCGCTGGTCGTCGGCGACAGGCTGGACACGGACATCGAGGGCGCGCACGCGGGCGGCGTCGACTCGCTGCTGGTGCTGACCGGCGTCACCGACGGACACCAGCTGCTGGCCGCGCCTCCCGCACACCGGCCCACCTACGTGGACCGCGACCTGCGCGGACTGCTCACGGGGCAGCCCGAGGTGACGGGGGCGACGGGGGCGGCGGAGAGCGGCTTCCGCTGCGGCGGCTGGAGCGCGACGGCGGGCGCCGACGCGCTCGAACTGGACGGGGACGGCGACCCGTTGGACGGCCTGCGGGCGCTGTGCGCCGCCGCATGGACGGCGGCGGGCGAGGGCACGTGCGGCCTGGCCGCTGACACGGCGCTGAAGCGGCTCGGCTTGACGGGGTGACGGGGCCTCAGGGCGGGGCGGGGCGGGGTCGGCCGGTGGGCCGGTGCGGTGCGGGTGCCGTGCGCTGTGTGCCGCGTCGCCGGGGCGTACGTACCGGGTGCCTCCGGACGACGGGTCCGGGGTGGGCCGTGCGCCGGGTGTCCCGGGCGGCGGGGCCCGGGCCGTGCGCCGTGCGTCGGATCGGCGGGGCAGGCCGGATGCCCGGGTGGCGGGGGCCATGGTGTGCCCTGGGCATCAGGTGCCGGGTGGCGGGGAGGGTGGCCCCGTATCCCGGGAACTCCCGGAACATGAGAGGACCCCGCTCGGAGGGGGTGAGCGGGGCCCTCGTTCATGGGTGCCGCGGCTGCTGCCGCGACGGTGTCGCGATGGTGCGGTGGGCGGTGGACGGTCCTGCCCCGCCGGGCCGGCGGATCAGCCGACGCCCGGCCGACGGGACGGTCAGTCCGAGGCTGCCGTCGCAGCGCCCGAGACCGCCTCCTCGACGAGCTGCTCCTCGGACGCGCCGAGCCGCCAGTAGCCGGTGAACTTGACCGCCTTGCGGTCGAACCCGCGCTCCTTGACCAGGTGGCGGCGCAGCGCCTTGACGGTGCCCGCCTCACCGGCGATCCACGCGTACGGCGTGCCCTGGGGCAGGCTGGCCGCGCTCACCGAGCCCAGCACGAAGTCGGTGCGGTACTGCGGGGTGTTGTCGCGGACGAGCCAGGTGATGTCCGCGTCGGCGAACGTCGGCAGGTCCTGGATGTCGTCCGCGTGCGGGACCTCCAGCCACACCTTCGCGGGGGTGCCGGGCGGCAGCCAGGCCAGGATGCCGGCGACGGCGGGCAGCGCGGTCTCGTCGCCGCTGAGCAGCACCCAGTCCGTACCGGCCGGGGGCCGGAAGTCGACGCCGCCGTTGTCCTCGACGACGGGGCCCAGCAGCATCACCTTGTCGCCGGGCAGCGCGCGCTGCGCCCAGCGGGAGGCGGGCCCGAGGTCGCCGTGCAGCGCGAAGTCGATGTCCACCTCCTCCTGGGGCACCCGGCGCTGCTCGCGCACGGTGTAGGAGCGCATGATGCCGCGCACCGAGGGGTCCATGGCCCGCCACTGCGGGAACCAGTCGTTGCCCGCCTCGACCGGCACCACGGGCGCTTCCTGGCCCGGCTGGGGCAGGAACAGTTTGAAACGCTGGTCACGGCCGCCGGAGGCGAACTCTTTGAGGCACTCGCCGCCGAAGGTGACGCGGAGCATCGTGGGCCCCAGACGCAGGGTCCGTACGACGTGCAGATCGAAGAACTGGAACGGTACGGACAGTGCGGGGGCTTCGGGGGCTGCGGTGCTCATACGGCGGGCTCCTCCCGTGTGGTGCCGTGTGGTGCCGTGGCGTGGATTCCGTGGTGCAGGGGGCCGGGGTCGGGCCGGTGTCAGGGGCCCGGGGGCTAGCTGACCTTCTTCGCGTCCTCGACGGCCTTCGCCAGCGTCTCGACCAGGGGTGCGGCCCCCGCGTACGAGAAGCGCGGCTCGGGGTTCCAGGGGGTGATCTGGTCGGCCTTGACGGCGGCCAGCTCGCTCCACGCGGGCTTGGACTTGAGCGCGGCGGGCTGGAGCGCCTGGGTGCGGTTGTCGAGCATGATCAGATCGGCCTTGTACTTGTCGGCGTTCTCCCAGCTCAGCTCCTCGAAGAAGCCGTCCTTGCTGACCTTCTTCGGGACGACGAAGTCGACGCCCAGGTCCTTGAAGTACTGGAGGTCGGCGTTGGCCTTCGGGTCCGAGACGTACATCAGGTCGGGGTAGCCGGAGGCGGCCATGACCTTCACGCCGCCGCTGGCCTTGGCGGCCTTGCGCAGCCGCTCGGACGCCTTCTCGAAGCGGGCCTTCGCGTCGGTGACCTTCTTCGCCTTCAGATCGGCGCCGAGCGACTCGGCCAGCTCGGAGAAGCGCTGGATGGCCTTGTGCATGGACACGTTGGCGACGCTCAGCGCGAGGCTGGGGGCGAGCTTGAGGATCTTCTTCTTGCTCTCGTCCGGCACGTACCAGAGCTGGTCGGGCAGGAACATGTTGGTGATCAGCACCTCGGGCCTGACCTTGGCGTACTTCTCGATGTCGAACTCGCCGTAGGCGTTGCCGATGATCTCCGGCTTGCTCACGTCGAGGTCGCCCGCCAGGACATCGGCCTTGCCGTTCTTCAGCTTCGTCGGGCCGAAGACGCCGACTATCCGGTCCTGCTCCAGGCCGAAGTCGTAGAGCGCGGCGGCGGTGCCGACATAGGCCACGATCCGCTCGGGTACGGCGTCGAGGGAGACCTTCTTGCCGCGGTCGTCGGTGAAGGCCCAGCCGTCGCCCTTGGCGCTGCCGGAGCCCGAACCTTCGCCGCTGCCGCACGCGGAGAGCAGCGCACCGACACCGACAGCGCCCCCCGCGGCGAGCAGGCCGCGACGGGTGAGACGGGGTGAGGCGGAGGGGTTGAGCATGACAAGGGCCTTCTCTCACGGTGGTCCAGGGGCGGCCGTAGGGCCGGATGTGGAGTTAGGTTAACCTAACCAAAGTCGTTGTTGTCCAGTGGCCGGGGCATCTCGTATCCCGGCCCCCGATGGGAGCCCGTACGTGACTCTCACCAAGTCCTCGCAGGCCCAAGGGGGTTCGGCGGCCGAGCCACCAGGGCGCGGCGAGAACTCCAGTGCGCCGGCGCGCGATTCCGGCGGACCGCAGGACGCGTCGCAGGGCGCGCGGACGGCCGGGAAAGCGGCCAAGAACTCGGGCGGCAACGCGCCCGGGAACGGGAGCGGGAACGGAGGCCGCGGACGCTACGCGCTCCGCGCCGCCGGCCTGCTCGGCGCGCTCCTGCTGCTCGCGCTGATGGTCGTCCTCAGCCTCGCCGTCGGCGCCAAACAGCTCACGTTCGCCGAGGCGTGGAGCGGACTGGCCGACAGCGGCTCGTCCGCCTACACCGTCGTGCACGAGATGCGGCTGCCGCGCACCCTCCTCGGGCTGCTCGCCGGAGTCGCCCTCGGCCTCGCGGGCGGCGTCATGCAGGCCCTCACCCGCAACCCGCTCGCCGATCCAGGGCTGCTCGGCATCAACGCGGGCGCCGCGGCCGCCGTCGTCTCCGCGATCTCCTTCCTCGGCATCTCCAGCTACACCGGGTACATCGGCTTCGCCTTCGTCGGCGCCGCCGCCGTCTCCGTGCTGGTGTACGTCGTGGGCGGCGGGCGCGGGGCCACCCCGGCACGGCTCGCCCTCGCGGGCACGGCACTGAACGCCGCGCTCATCTCCTACGTCAACGCCGTGCAGCTCCTCGACACGGCCTCGCTGGACCGGATGCGGTTCTGGACGGTCGGCTCGCTGGCGCGGGCGCAGAACGAGACGCTGCTCAAGGCGGTGCCCTTCGTGGCCGCCGGAGCGCTGCTCGCGCTGGCGCTGGCCCGGCCGCTCAACGCGCTGGCCCTCGGCGACGACGCGGCCCGCGCCCTCGGCTCGCGCCCCACCCTGACCCGGGCCCTGTCCATGGCCGCGGTGACCCTGCTGTGCGGCGCGGCCACCGCCGCCTGCGGCCCCATCGTCTTCGTCGGCCTGATGGTGCCGCACATGGTGCGCTCCCTCACCGGGCCCGACCTGCGCTGGCTGCTGCCCTACTGCGCGCTCCTGGCCCCCGTGCTGATGCTCGGCGCCGACGTGCTCGGACGGGTGCTGGGGCGGCCGGGCGAGTTGCAGGTCGGCATCGTGACGGCCGTGCTCGGCGGGCCCTTCTTCCTGTACTTCGTGCGGCGCCGGAGGGTGGCAAAGGCATGAGCGTCATACGTACGGGCGCCGGTGGTGCCCTCTCCGTCGTGTTCCGGCCGCGCGCGCTGGCCGCGGGCGCGGTCTGCCTGGTGGCGGCGCTGGTCGTCGCCGTGTTCGCCATCGGCAGCGGCGAGTACCCGATGTCGCCGGGCGACGTCCTGCGCACCCTCGTGGGCCAGGGCGCACCGGCCGACGCGTTCATCGTCAACGAACTGCGGCTGCCGCGCGCCGCGACAGCCCTCCTCGTCGGCGCCTCGCTGGCACTGGGCGGCGCGATCTTCCAGGCCGTCGTGCGCAACCCGCTGGGCAGCCCCGACGTCCTCGGCTTCACCCAGGGCTCGGCCACCGGCGCGCTGACCGCGATCGTCGTGGTCGGCGGCGGCAGCGCCGCCCTCGCCACCGGAGCCGTCGTCGGCGGGCTGATCACCGGCGTGCTGATCTACGGTCTCGCCTGGCGACAGGGCGTGCACGGCTACCGGCTCGTCCTCGTCGGCATCGGCGTCTCCGCCATCCTCACCGGCGTCAACGGCTATCTGCTCACCCGCGCCGAGCTGACCGAGGCCGGTCGCGCGGTGCTGTGGATGACCGGCAGCCTCAACGGACGCGGCTGGGGCGACGTCCTGCCGCTCATCCTGGCCATGATCGTGCTGGTCCCGCTCGTGCTGCTCGGCTGCGCACGGCCGCTGCGGATGATGGAGATGGGCGACGACGCGGCGAACGCGCTCGGCGTGCGGGTGGAACGGACCCGGCTCACGCTGCTGGGCGCCGCCGTGCTGCTCATCGCGCTGGCCGCGGCGGCTGCCGGGCCCGTCGCCTTCGTGGCCCTGACGGCGCCCCAGCTGGCCCGTCGCCTGACGAAGTCGCCGGGGCCCAACCTGCTCCCCGCCATGTGCATGGGCGCTGTCCTGCTCGTCGCCGCCGACCTCGCGGGCCAGCGGCTCTTCGGCGGGCACGAGCTGCCCGTCGGCGTCGTGACGGGCGTCGCGGGCGGCGGCTACCTGGTGTGGCTGCTGGCGACCGAGCGCAGGGCGGGACGCATATGACGGGGCCTCGCAGGGGCGACACGGGTTCGGTCGCGGACGCGACGATGACGAAGAGCGAGAGGGAGCAGACCGTGCAGACCGGCCAGGATGTCGACGGTACGGGGGCCGCTGACGCGGCGGAGGCCGCGGGTACGGGGGGTGCCGCCGATGCGGCGGTGGCCGCGGGCGCGGCGGAGGTCGCGGACGGCCGGGTGGGCGCGGACGCCGCGGCCGGAGGGGGCGAGGGGGCCGGCGCGCCCCGGCTGACCGGCGAGGGGCTCACCCTCGCCTACGACCAGCGGGTCATCGCCGAGCAGCTCGACGTGGCCGTGCCGGACAAGTCCTTCACCGTCGTCGTCGGCCCCAACGCGTGCGGCAAGTCCACGCTGCTGCGCGCCCTCTCCCGGATGCTGAAGCCCGCGAAGGGCTCCGTCCTCCTGGACGGCTCGGACATCGGCGGCATGCCCGCGAAGAAGCTCGCCAGGACGCTCGGGCTGCTCCCGCAGTCCTCCATCGCGCCCGACGGGATCACCGTGGCCGACCTCGTCGCGCGCGGCCGGTACCCGCACCAGGGGCTGCTGCGGCAGTGGTCCCGCGACGACGAGCGCATCGTGACGGAGTCCATGGAGGCGACGGGCGTCGCCGAGCTGGCCGACAGGTTCGTCGACGAGCTGTCCGGCGGCCAGCGGCAGCGCGTGTGGATCGCGATGGCGCTCGCGCAGGAGACGCCGCTGCTGCTGCTCGACGAGCCGACGACGTACCTCGACATCGCGCACCAGGTCGAGGTGCTGGACCTGTGCGCGAGGCTGCACGAGGAGCAGGGGCGCACGCTCGTCGCCGTGCTGCACGATCTGAACCAGGCGGCGCGGTATGCCACGCATCTGATCGCGATGCGGGACGGGGCGATCGTGGCCGAGGGGGCGCCGGGTGACGTCGTCACTGCGGAGCTGGTCGAGGAGGTCTTCGGGCTCTCCTGCCGCGTGATCGCCGACCCCGAATCGGGCACCCCACTGGTGGTTCCCTCGGCCCGTGTAACCCCTTCGCGGGGTGCGTAAGGAAACGAGGGGTTGCCGCTTCACGGGGGTGTTGCGCGGGTCCCCTTCGCGGGGTGCGTAAGGAAACGGGGGGTTCCCGCTTCACGGGGGTGTTGCGCGGGACGGTCGGCCGGTGTGGTGCGCACTGTAGGGTCCCGCACTGATTTTGTGCCGCAGCACGCCTGGGCGGGGTCCCTTGCGCGGGGCGGTTCGCCGTATTCCGGGTGCGGCTGTGTGGCTACGGCGCGGCGTATGGACCGGTACGTCGCGGCTTGCGCCGCGTGATTCTTGGTGTCCGACGGTGGCCGTGTGGGGTGTGTGGGTGGGGGGTGTCCGGTGCCGCGGTGGGGTGTCTCCTCGGCGTGAAGCTTTCGTTTTCGGCTTTCTGCCGTCG
>NZ_JBSHAO010000097.1:0-16325 GCF_053611545.1 Streptomyces sp. NPDC054796
GTCGTGGTGAATCTGAAGCGGTGGGTGCTGGGGTCCGACCAGATGTGTATAAGAGACAGGCCCGGGGCCCCTTCCTTTCCTCCCGCCCCCACAGGCGCTCAGGACCCGGGCGCCGGTCAGTCGTCCTCCGGCGGGAACACCGGCTCGCCGCTGTCCGCGAGGGTGATCGTGATCGCCTCGACGGGGCAGCCCTCGGCCGCCTCCAGCACCGTCTCCGAGGGGTCGCGGTCCGGGTTCACGGGGCGCGACTGGCGGGCGGAGTCGAGCCGGAAGTCCTCGGGCGCCGTGCCGACGCACATGCCCGAGCCGATGCACAGGCCGCGGTCGACCTCGACGTGCCAGCGGTCCCCCATCGCGCTCAGCCCTCCGCCCCGTCCGCGGCTCCGGCTCCGGCTCCGTCGGCCGGGAGGTGGATCATCTTGTGCTCCATGTACTCGCTGAAGCCCTCGGGCCCGAACTCCCGCCCCAGGCCCGAGTTCTTGTAGCCGCCGAAGGGGCCGAGCATGTCGAGGCTGAAGGTGTTGACCGAGTACGTGCCGGTGCGGACCCTGCGCGCGATGTCCGTGCCGTGCGCGACGTCAGCCGTCCACACGCTGCCCGAAAGCCCGTAGTCGGAGTCGTTGGCGATCCGCACCGCCTCCGCCTCGTCCTCGTACGGGATGAGGCAGATGACGGGCCCGAAGATCTCCTCGCGGGCGATCCGCATCCCGTTGCCGACCTCGCCGAAGAGCGTGGGTTCGACGTACCAGCCGGTGGACTGCGCGGCCGGGCGCCCGCCGCCCGTGAGGACCTTGGCGCCCTCCTCCTGGCCGAGCGCGATGTAGTCGAGGGAGCGCTGCCGCTGGCGTTCCGCGACGAGCGGGCCCACCTCGGTCGCCGGGTCCATGGGGTCACCGACGACCAGCGCTGATGCCGCGGCGGCGAAGCGGTCCGCGATCTCCGCGTAGTGGCCGCGGGGCGCGAGGATGCGGGTCTGGGCCACGCACGCCTGGCCGTTGATCATCCACGCGAAGGGCACGATGCCCGCGACGGCCGCGTCGAGATCGGCGTCGGGCAGGATGACGGCGGCCGACTTGCCGCCCAGCTCCAGCGTGACGCGGGTGAGGTTGCGCGCGGCGACCTCCATGACCCGCTTGCCCGCGGCGACGGAACCCGTGAAGGAGACCTTGTCGACACCGGGGTGCCCGACCAGGTACTCGCTCACCTCGCGGTCCGCTGGCAGGATCGACAGGACGCCCTCCGGCAGCCCGGCCTCGGTGGCGATCTCGGCCAGTACGTACGCGTCGAGCGGCGTCTCCGGCGAGACCTTCAGCACGGCCGAGCAGCCCGCGAGCAGCGCGGGGGCCAGCTTGGCCGCCGCCGTGAACTGCGGGACGTTCCACGGGACCACGGCCGCGACGACCCCGACCGGCTCGCGCCGCACGAGCAGCGGCCCGAGCACCCCGGCCCTGCGCTCCTCGTAGGTGAAGTCGCGCGCGACGGTGAGGGCCGAGTCCCAGACCATCATCGCGGCGAGGGACTGCACCATCACGCCGGAGGTGTAAGGGGTGCCGTTCTCGGAGCTGATGATCCGGGCGATCTCGTCGCTGCGCACGGCGATGGCGTCCTTGATGCGGGTGACGACCTCGATCCGCTCCGCCAGGGGGCGGTCGGCCCAGACCCCGGAGTCGAAGGACTCGCGCGCGGCGGCGACGGCGCGGTCCACGTCCTCCCGCGAGGCGTGCGGCACCCGTCCGATGACCTGCTCGCTGTGCGGCGAGACCACCTCGATGGTGTCCGTACCGGCCGGGTCGGTCATCCTGCCGCCGATGTAGAGCTGTCCGTGCTCGATGAGGTCGGTCATGGCCCTGCCTCCCACGCTGACTGCCACTGGCACTGCCTGCCGTGTACGGGTGTCGGGTACGGGTGCTGCGTACGGGTGCTGCGTACGGGTGCTGCGTACGGGTGTTGGCTGATGGCGCGGCGCCCGGACACCCGGCAGCCGCCCGGCCGAGCTTTCCTGACGCCGCATCAGAACTGATACCAGTTCCACTTCCAGGAGTCCACGGCGCGGACCGCCCCGAACGACCGCCCCCTGCCCACTGGTTGAGCATGCACTGAAACTGGTTCTAGTTATAGTGGGCGGTGCGCGCGCTCCGACAACGAGGGGACCCGGCCATGACCAACGCACCGCACACACCGCAGGTGACCGATCACGGCGGTGGGGTGTGGAGCATCCCCGTGCCCATTCCGGACAACCCCCTCGGCCACACCCTCGTCCACCTCCTGGACACCGGCAGGGGGCCCGTACTGATCGACACGGGCTGGGACGACCCGGCCTCGTGGGACGCGCTCGAACGGGGACTGGGCGAGTGCGGTACGTCGATCGCCGATGTGCACGGCGTGCTGGTCACCCACCACCACCCCGATCACCACGGACTGTCGGGGCAGGTGCGGGAGGCGTCCGGGGCGTGGATCGCGATGCACGAGGCGGACGCCGCCGTCGTACGGCGCTCCCGCGAGACCGACCCGCTCCGGTGGCTCGACTACCTCGCCGCGAAGCTCACGGCGGCCGGTGCCCCCGACGCGCACACGGCGCCCCTGCACGAGGCGCGGGCCGGGGGCCGGATGCGGCGGATGCCGGGCGGGCGGGGCGCGCTGCCCGACCGGGAGATCGTGCCCGGTGAACTGCTGGACCTGGCAGGGCGCAGGCTCCGCGCGATCTGGACGCCGGGGCACACTCCGGGCCACGTCTGCCTGCATCTTGAGGAGCGCCACCCCGGACGGGCCGCGAACGGTGCCCGGGGAGAGGGCGCGGAGGGGGAGGTTCCGCCCGGGGAGGTTCCGCCGGGGAACGGGCGGCTGTTCTCCGGGGACCACCTCCTCCCCGGCATCACCCCGCACATCGGCCTCTACGAGGACCCGGACGACGCCGCGCTCGCCGACCGCGGCGACCCCCTCGGCGACTACCTCGCCTCCCTGGAGCGCATCGCGGGGCTCGACCCCGCCGAGGTGCTGCCCGCGCACCAGTACGCCTTCGCTGACGCGGCCGGACGCGTACGGGAGCTGCTGACGCACCACGCGGAACGGCTGGCCTCGCTGCGCACCCTCCTCACCGGGCGTCCGCTCACGCCGTGGGAGCTGGCCGAGTCGATGGAGTGGAACCGGCCGTGGGCCGAGATCCCATACGGCTCCCGCAACATCGCCGTCGCCGAGGCCGAGGCACATCTGCGGCGCCTGGTGAAGCTGGGCGAGGCCGAGGCGACGGTGGGCTCGGACCCGGTGACGTACCAGGCGACGAGCTGAGGCCCGCCCCGCTCAGGGGTCCCGCCCCGCTCAGGGGTCCCGGCGCGCTCGGGGGCCCGGGGGCTCCTTGAGGGCCCCGGCTACAGTGGACGGTGCAGACATCGCCTCCGTCCGGGGGAAGCCGGTGGGACTCCGGCGCTGACCCGCAACCGTGAACGGTGTCTCCGCGCGTCCATGACGAACCAGGCGGTCGCACCGTCCGGCGGTCACCGCCGCGCGCGAGGACACCGTGAGCCGGAGCACCCGGCCGGAGGCAAGGCTCCCGTGGCCGCCGCTCCCGTCGTACGGCGAGGGCGCGGTCACCGGCACCGTCGAGGTATACGGAGCCGAGCCCGGTGTGCCGCCGCCCGGACCGAGTCCGCGCGGCGGGGCGGCCGTGCCCGGCTGCGGACCGCTCCGCCCACCGAAAGGCACCCGTCATGTTCCTGCGCCGCAGCGCCGCGGCTCTCGCCGCCTCCGCCGTGCTCTGCGCGGTCGCCGCGCCCGCGGCCCTCGCCGACGAATCGCCCTCACCCTCGCCGAAGGACCCGTCCTCCGGCGCCGGGAAGCTGCCGGACGGGCGCGGGCTCTACGGGAAGGCCGACCCGAAGTTCGACGGGGTGTGGCGGCAGTCCGTCGCCCTCCTCGCCCTCGACGCGGCGGGCGCCACCCCGGCGCCCGAGGCCGTCGACTGGCTCACGGGCCAGCAGTGCGCCGACGGCTCCTTCACCGCGTACCGCGCCGACACCGGCCAGGCGTGCGACCCGAAGAAGACCCCCGGCGACACCAACGCCACCGGCGTCGCGGTCCAGGCGCTGTCGGCCGTCGGCGGCAGGAGCGCGGCCGTGAAGAAGGCGGTGGACTGGCTGGAGTCCGCGCAGAACGAGGACGGCGGCTGGGGCTACACCTCGGGCAGCCCCTCCGACGCCAACTCGGTCTCCGTCGTCATCGGCGCCCTCGCGGCGGCGGGCCGCGACCCCGGCAAGACGGCGAAGGGCGGCAAGACACCGTACGACGCGCTGCTCTCCTTCCAGCTCGACTGCGACGCGAAGGGCGCGGAGGACGCGAAGAAGGGCCAGTTCGGCGCCTTCGCCTACCAGCCAGGCAAGGACGGCACGCTCGCGCCGAACGACGACGCGACGGCCGCCGCCGCGCTCGCGGGCCTCGGCGAAGGGCTGCTGGTCCACGCGAAGGACGAGGGTCCCGCGCTCGCGCCCCTGTCCTGTGCCAAGGACGGAGACGGCGACGGGGGCATCGGCGACGACCCGGAGAAGGCGGCCGGTGCGGGCGCCGCGTATCTCGCGTCCGTGCTGGAGAGGAACGGCGGCCACCTCGACTCCGTGATGCCCGGCGCCGAGGGGCAGCCCGACTACGCCAACACCGCGGACGCCGTCGTCGCGCTGGCGGCGGGCGGCCACCGCGACGAGGCGAAGAAGCCGCTCGGCTGGCTGCGCGAGAACCTGTCCAAGTGGGACAAGGCCGACGACGACCCGGCCGCCATCGGCGGACTGATGCTCGCCGTGCACGCGACGGGCGGCGACGCGGCCACGCTCGGCGGCACCGACCTCCTCAAGCGCCTCAACGCCACCGGGCCGCGCCCGGCGAAGATGCCGGACGCGTCGGACTCCGCGAAGTCCGACGAGGGCGAGGGCGACGGCGGCGGCACCGTGCTGTTCTGGTCCATGATCGGTGCGGGTCTGGCGGCGGGCGCGGGCATCGGCATCATGCTGAGCGGCCGTCGCAAGCGGCAGGGTGTCTGACGATGGCCGCGCCGATGAGGACACGTTCGCCACACGCGCGCCGCGCGCTGCCGGCGCTGTTCGCCGGTCTCCTGGCCTTCACCGTCGGCCAGGCGCCGTCGGCGCACGCGGCACCGGCGGCGAAGGACGGCTACCGCTACTGGTCCTTCTGGGAACAGGACGGGAAGGGCTCGTCCTGGTCGTACGCGACGCAGGGCCCCTCCGTGCTGCGGCCCGCCGACGGCGACGTGCTCGGCTTCCGCTTCGCCGTCAGCGAGGACTCCAAGGACGCCGCGACCCCGCGCGGCACGGCGGCCTTCGACGCCGTGTGCGGGGACACGGACGCGAAGTCCGGCAGCAAACGCGTCGCCCTCAGCATCGACTTCGGCACGGCGGCGGACGCGCCGGGCGGCGAGCAGCCGCCGAAGGCGCGTACCGCCTGCGCGCGGGTCGGCGAGGGCGCGACGGCCGCCGAGGCGCTGGCGTCCGTCGCCGAACCCCTCCGCTACAACTCCGACTCGCTCCTGTGCGCCATCGACGGCTACCCCGCCAAGGGCTGCGGCGAGCAGACCTCCGGCGACGGGGACGGCGCGGGGGACGAGGCCGCGCGGGACAGCGGTGACGACGAGGGCGGCGAAGGGCTGTCCACGGGCCTCGGCGTCGCGGCGGGCATCGCGACGGTCGCCGCACTCGGCGCGGCAGCGCTCTGGCAAGCGCGCCGCCGCCGCACATGACCCCTCCACGTATGCCCGCCCCGCCCTCGCCGCCCCTGGCGTGGGCGCCCGTCGCCTGGTCCCGCACGGTCTTGGCCCGTCTGGCCCGGGTGCCCTCGGTCCGGAGCAGTCCCGTGCTGCCGCGCCCCGTGCGGACGTCGGACGTGGCGGCCCCGCCCTCGACGCTCCGGCTCCCGGGGCCCGGGGTTCCCGCCGCGGCGTTCCGTCGGCCGACGGAACGCCGTGCCAGGGGCACGTCGGCGCAGGAGTCCGCACCCGGAGCCCGCACCGCGCCCGCCCTCATGGCGGCGGGGCGGCCCGTCGGCCCCGGCGACGAGGCGCGTCGGGCGCGTCCCGGACGTGGCGCGTGGGGCCGGACGCCTCCCGGCGGCGGGCCAGACCGGTCCGTCCGGTCCGGGCCGCCCGGAGCCGCCCCCCACCGGAGCGACGCGCTGCATCCGGGGGCCTGGTGGATGTGGGCTCTGGGCCTGGCCGTCGCCGCCTCGCGGACGACGAATCCGCTGCTGCTCGCGCTGCTCGTCGCAGTCGCGGGCTATGTCGTGGCCGCGCGCCGCACGGACGCGCCCTGGGCGCGCTCGTACGGCGCGTTCCTCAAGCTCGGGCTGCTCGTCCTGGGCATCCGGCTCGTCTTCGCCTTCTTCCTCGGCTCCCCCGTCCCCGGCAGCCACGTCCTGGTGACGCTCCCTGAGGTTCCGCTTCCCGAGTGGGCGCGGGGCGTGCGCGTCGGGGGGCGGGTCACGGCGGAGGGCATGGTCTTCGCGTGCTACGACGGGCTGAAGCTGGCCACCCTCCTCATCTGTCTCGGCGCGGCCAACGCCCTCGCCAACCCGGCCCGGCTCCTCAAGTCCCTGCCGGGCGCGCTCTACGAGGCGGGCGTCGCCGTCGTCGTCGCGCTCACCTTCGCGCCGAACCTCGTCGCCGACGTCCAGCGGCTGCGTGCCGCGCGCCGTCTGCGCGGCCGGGACGACAAGGGCGTACGGGCACTGCTCCAGGTCGGGCTGCCGGTGCTCGAGGGAGCGCTGGAGCGGTCTGTGGCACTGGCCGCCGCGATGGACTCGCGGGGCTACGGGCGCGCGGCGGAGGTGCCGCGCGCCGTGCGCCGCACCACGGCCGCGCTCACGCTCGGCGGGCTGCTGGGGGTCTGCGTCGGCACGTACACGCTGCTGGCGGCGCAGGGCGCGGCGTACGGGACGCCGTTGCTGTGCGTGGGCGTCGTCCTCGCGCTGGCCGGGCTGTGGCTGGGCGGACGGCGCAGCGTCCGTACCCGCTACCGGCCTGACCGCTGGGGCGTGCGGGCGTGGCTGGTCTCCGCCTCGGGGGCGGTGGTCGCGGCGGCCATGATCTGGGCGAGCGGCGCGTATCCGGGCGCGCTGCACCCGCCCGCCGTGCCGTTGACGGCGCCCTCCTTCCCCCTGTGGCCGGCGGCTGCGGCACTCCTCGGGCTGCTGCCCGCCTTCGTGGCCCCCGCGCCAGGCCCCAGGGGCGGGACCAGGACCCCCAGCCCGTCGGCCGACGGCCCGGCGGCGCCGAAGACGTACCCGTACCCGTACCCGTACCGCCCGCGCCCCGCCCGTGGCGCGCGGTCGCGGTCCAGCAGCGAGGAGTCCGCGCAGTGATCCGCTTCGAGCAGGTCTCGGTCACGTACGAGGGACGGGCCGAGCCAGCGCTCCAGGGCGTCGGTCTGGAGATCCCCGAGGGCGAACTGTGCCTGCTCGTCGGCCCGTCGGGCGTGGGCAAGTCCACCCTCCTGGGCACCGTCTCCGGGCTCGTCCCGCACTTCACCGGGGGCACCCTGCGCGGCAGGGTGACGGTCGCGGGCCGTGACACGCGGACGCACAAGCCGCGCGAGCTGGCCGACGTCGTCGGCAGCGTCGGCCAGGACCCGCCGGCCCACTTCGTCACCGACACCGTCGAGGACGAACTCGCCTACGGCATGGAGTCCCTTGGCCTGCCGCCTGGCACGATGCGCCGCCGCGTCGAGGAGACCCTGGACCTGCTAGGCCTCAACGAGCTGCGGGACCGGCCCATCGCCACCCTCTCCGGCGGCCAGCAGCAGCGGGTCGCGATCGGCTCCGTCCTCACCCCGCACCCCCGGGTCCTCGTGCTCGACGAGCCGACCTCAGCGCTCGACCCGTCGGCGGCCGAGGAAGTGCTCGCCGTGGTCCAGCGCCTGGTGCACGACCTGGGGACGACGGTGCTGATGGCGGAGCACCGGCTGGAGCGGGTCGTGCAGTACGCGGACCAGGTGCTGCTGCTGCCGGGCCCCGGCGCGCCCGCCAGGCTCGGTGATCCCGCCACGCTGCTGGCGGCCTCCCCCGTCCAGCCGCCCGTGGTCGAACTGGCCGCGCTGGCGGGCTGGTCGCCGCCGCCGCTGTCCGTACGGGACGCGCGGCGCGGGGCTTCCGCGCTGCGGGAGCGGCTGGCGGCCCTTACGCCCCCGGTCCCCGCGGCCGACCAGCCGCCGCCGGGAGGCCGCCGACACCCGCGAGACGACGGCGACGGCACATCCGCGCCGCAGGAACGGCTGACAGACCGTACGCCCCCGGTCCCCGCGGCCGACCAGCCGCCGACCGGCCCGGCCCAGGCAGGGCCCGCGCCGGGAGGCCGCATGCGGGAAGTCCGCCGCTCACGAGACGGCGGCGCCGGTACCAGCGCCGGTACCGGTGCCCGTGCCGAGGCCGCGTCCGCCGCGACGCCCCTCGCCACGCTCTCCCGGCTCTCCCTGCGCAGGGGCCCCGTGACGGCGCTGCGCGAGGTGGACCTGACCGTGCGCCCCGGCGAGACGGTGGCCCTGATGGGCCGCAACGGCGCGGGCAAGTCCAGCCTCCTCAACACCCTCGTCGGCGTCCACGCGCCCACCTCGGGCAGCGCGTCCGTCGGCGCGGAACGGCTCACCCCGCACCGGACGCGGCCCGCCGAGCTGCTGCGGCACGTGGGGCTCGTACCGCAGGAGCCGCGCGATCTGCTGTACGCGGACACGGTGGCCGCCGAGTGCGAGGCGGCCGACGCGGACGCGGGACCGGTGGCACGGCCAGGGGCCTGCCGCGGCCTGGTCTCGACGCTGCTGCCCGGGGTCTCCGACTCCACCCACCCGCGCGACCTGTCCGAGGGCCAGCGGCTGGCCCTCGCCCTCGCGGTGATCCTCACGGCACGGCCGCCCCTGCTGCTGCTCGACGAGCCGACGCGTGGCCTGGACTACGCGGCCAAGTCCCGCCTCGTCGGCGTGCTGCGCGGTCTCGCGGCCGAGGGGCACGCGATCGTGCTGGCCACGCACGACGTGGAGCTGGTCGCCGAACTGGCGCACCGCGTCGTGATCCTCGCCCAGGGCGAGGTCGTGGCCGACGGCCCCACGGCCGAGGTCGTCACCTCATCGCCCTCCTTCGCACCCCAGGTGTCCAAGATCCTCGCCCCCGACCCATGGCTGACCGTCCCCCAGGTGCGCGCCGCGCTGGAAGCGGAGGGACCCCGATGACCGGCGCGACAAGCCCGCGACGCGTACGGGCCGTGCGGCTCGGGCCCCGTTCCGTCGCCGCGCTGCTGCTCGTGTCGCTCGCGGGCGTCGCCGCCTTCGGGTGGCCGCTGCTCGCCGACTCGGCGTCCGGGCTCGCGCACTCCGAGGACGCGCCCTGGCTGTTCGCGGTGCTGCTGCCGCTGCTGCTCGCCGTCGCCGTCGCGACCATCGCCGACACCGGACTCGACGCGAAGGCCGTCGCGATGCTCGGCGTGCTCGCCGCCGCAGGGGCCGCGCTGCGTCCGCTGGGCGCGGGGACGGCCGGACTGGAGCCGATGTTCTTCCTGATGGTGCTCTCGGGCCGGGTACTCGGGCCCGGGTTCGGCTTCGTGCTGGGCGCGCTCTCGATGTTCGCGGGCGCGCTGCTCACGGGCGGGGTCGGGCCGTGGATGCCGTTCCAGATGCTCACCATGGGCTGGGTCTCGATGGGCGCCGGGCTCCTCCCCGGCCACTCGCGGCTGCGCGGGCGCCGCGAACTGCTGCTCCTGTCGGCGTACGGGGCCGTCGCCGCGCTGCTCTACGGGCTGGTGATGAACCTCCAGGGCTGGCCCTACATCGCGGGCATGGGCTCCGGCGTCTCCTTCGTCCCCGGCGACCCGCTGCCGGAGAACCTGGCGCGGTTCGTCGCCTACGTGCTGGCCACGTCCCTGGGCTGGGACGTGCCCCGCGCCCTGCTCACCGTCGTCCTCACCCTCACCCTCGGCGGCACCGTCCTGCGCGCCCTGCGCCGGGCGACCCGCCGCGCCGCGTTCGAGGCACCGGTGCGCTTCGAGTCACCCGCGCCGCCCGCGCCGTAGGGGCCGTCTCCGCCCTCTGACCCGTCACAGCCGCTGGAGGATCGTCGCCGTGGACAGCGCGCCGCCCGCGCACATGGCGATGAGCGCGAACTCCTTGTCCCGGCGTTCCAGTTCGTGCACTGCCGTGGTGATCAGCCGGGCGCCCGTCGCGCCGACGGGGTGGCCCAGCGCGATGGCGCCGCCGTTGACGTTGACCTTCTCCAGGTCCTGTTCGAAGACCTGGGCCCAGGAGAGGACGACGGAGGCGAACGCCTCGTTGATCTCCACGAGGTCGATGTCCTTGAGTGACATGCCCGCCTTGCCGAGCACCGCGCGGGTCGCGTCGACGGGACCGTCGAGGTGGAAGTGCGGGTCGGCGCCGACCAGCGCCTGCGCGACGATGCGCGCCCGAGGCTTCAGCTTCAGCGCCCGCGCCATCCGCTTGGACGCCCACAGCACCGCGCTGGCCCCGTCGGAGATCTGCGAGGAGTTCCCGGCGGTGTGGACGGCCGTGGGCATCACGGGCTTGAGGTTCCCCAGCGCCTCCATCGACGTGTCGCGCAGCCCCTCGTCGCGCTCGACGTGGCGCCACATGCCCTGGCCGCCCGCCTGCTCCTCCTCGGTCGTGGGCACCTGCACGGCGAACGTCTCGCGCTTGAAGCGCTCCTCGGCCCAGGCGGTGGCGGCGCGCTCCTGGGAGAGCAGCCCGAGGGAGTCCACCCGTTCCCTGCTGAGGCCGCGGTGGCGGGCGATGCGCTCGGCTGCCTCGAACTGGTTGGGCAGGTCGACGTTCCACTCGTCGGGGAAGGGCTTGCCAGGGCCGTGCTTGGAGCCGCTGCCGAGCGGGACCCGCGACATGGCCTCCACGCCGCAGCCGATCCCGACGTCGATGACGCCGGCGGCGACCATGTTGGCGACCATGTGGTTGGCCTGCTGCGAGGAGCCGCACTGGCAGTCGACGGTGGTCGCGGCCGTCTCGTACGGGAGGCCCATGGCCAGCCAGGCGTTGCGGGCCGGGTTCATGGACTGCTCCCCGGCGTGGGTGACGGTCCCGCCGACGACCTGTTCGACGCAGTCGGCGTGGATGCCGGTGCGGCCGAGGAGTTCGCGGTAGGTCTCGCCCAGCAGGTAGGCGGGGTGGAGGTTGGCGAGGGCCCCTCCGCGCTTGCCGATCGGGGTGCGTACTGCTTCGACGATGACGGGTTCTGCGGCCATGGAGCGTCCTTCCGGGGCGGCAGCGGGGGCAACCAGGGCAGGGCACCAGGTCCCTACCGGCGGAGCCCGGCGCCGGAAGGTCCCTAGTAGTACGCGTTCTAGTTCCGCAAACAGTCTTATGAGCCCCGCCCCCGCCGCGCAAGGGTCGTGCAAGGGCCGTGCACGAGAAGCGCACACGGCCCGTACGCAATCCCTCACGCCGCGACCCTTGCCACTTGTAGAACCCGTTACTACCTTCATGGCCGAATCTGATGGGCCGTCAGACATGGAGTGGAGCTGCCGATGTCCTCCTGCCCCGCGATGCCCGAGCTGCCCGAGGGGTTCGACTTCACCGACCCCGACGTGTACCAGGAACGCGTCCCCGTACCGGAGTTCGCGCTGCTGCGGCAGACGGCTCCCGTCTGGTGGAACGCCCAGCCGCACGGCCTGGCCGGGTTCGACGACGACGGCTACTGGGTGGTGACCCGGCACGCGGACGTCAAGGAGGTCTCGACCCGGCCCGAGATCTACTCGTCCACCACCAACACCGCCATCATCCGCTTCGGCGAGCACATGACCCGCGAACAGCTCGACGTCCAGAAGCTGATCATGCTGAACATGGACCCGCCCGAGCACACCCGCGTCCGCCAGATCGTCCAGCGCGGCTTCACCCCGCGCGCGATACGCGCCCTCGAGACCGCGCTGCGCGATCGCGCGGGCCGCATCGTCGAGACCGCGAAGGCCCAGGGCACCGGGGACTTCGTCACCGACGTCGCGTGCGAACTGCCGCTCCAGGCCATCGCCGAGCTGATCGGCGTCCCGCAGGACGACCGCGCCAAGATCTTCGACTGGTCCAACAAGATGGTGGCCTACGACGACCCCGAGTACGCCATCACGGAGGAGATCGGCGCCGAGTCGGCCGCCGAACTCGTCTCCTACGCGATGACCATGGCCGAGGCCCGCAAGGAGTGCCCCGCCAAGGACATCGTCAGCCGGCTCGTGGCGGCCGAGAGCGAGGGGAACCTCAGCTCGGACGAGTTCGGCTTCTTCGTGATCCTGCTGGCCGTCGCGGGCAACGAGACCACCCGTAACGCCATCAGCCACGGCATGCACGCCTTCCTCACCCACCCCGAGCAGTGGGAGCTGTTCAAGCGCGAGCGCCCGGAGACGGCGGCGGAGGAGATCGTGCGCTGGGCCACCCCGGTGGTCTCCTTCCAGCGCACCGCCACCCAGGACACCGAGCTGGGCGGCGCCGCGATCAAGGCGGGCCAGCGCGTCGGCATCTTCTACTCCTCGGCCAACAACGACCCCGAGGTCTTCGAAGACCCCGGCACCTTCGACATCACCCGCGATCCGAACCCCCATCTGGGCTTCGGCGGCGGAGGCCCGCACTTCTGCCTGGGGAAGAGCCTCGCGGTGCTGGAGATCAACCTCATCTTCAACGCCATCGCCGACGTCCTCCCCCACATCTCCCTCGCGGGGGACCCGAGGCGGCTGCGCTCGTCCTGGCTGAACGGGATCAAGGAGCTGCGGGTGGCTTACGCGTAGGACGCGCCCCGGCGCGGGCGCTGGACGCGGCCGGTTCCGGTACCGGTCCCGGCGCCGGCGCCAGCTCCGGTTCCGGTGCCGGACCCGGTGCCGGTTCCGGTTCCGGTCCCAGCTCCCGTTCCGGTTCCGGTTCCGTCGGCGCGCCCGTCGCGGCCCGCTTCGCCGCCGTGAACCGCCGTCCCAGCCAGCAGCCCGCGGCGACGACGGCGGCGCCGCCCACCGCGTCGAGCAGATAGTGGTTGGCGGTGGCCAGCACCACGAACGTGGTCAGCAGCGGGTACAGGACGCCCAGCGTCCGCAGCAGCGGTCGGCGCGTCACGCGCAGCACGACCACCGCGCACCACAGCGACCAGCCGACGTGCAGGGAGGGCATCGCCGCGTACTGGTTCGACAGCTCCGTCAGCGCGCCGAAGTCCGGGTCCGAGAGGTCCTGCGGGCCGTGCGCGGTATCGACGTAGCCGAGGCCCGGCATCAGCCGGGGCGGCGCCAGCGGATACAGCCAGAAGCCGATCAGCCCCAGAAGCGTGGCCAGGCCGAGCGCGGTGCGCGCGGCGCGGTACTCGGCGGGACGGCGCACGTAGAGACACGTCAGCAGGACACCGGGGACGAGGAAGTGGAAGGTGGTGTAGGAGAAGTCGGCAGCGGCCTCCAGCCAAGGGGTGCGCGCGGTCAGCCGGTTGAGCGCGTGCTCCACGTCGATCCGCAGCACCGACTCGATGCCCAGGATCTGGCTCCCGTGGTGCTCGGCTGTGCCGCGCGCGTCGGGCGCGTGGCCGCGCACATACGAGTACGCCCAGTACCCCACGCGGATCAGCAGCAGTTCCAGCATCAGGTTGGGGCGGCCGAGCGGGCCCGAGCGCTCGGGCGCGTCCCACAGCGGTGAGGTGCGCGGCAGGAACGGGAGGGCGCACGCCGCCAGCAGAGCCGCGAGCAGCGGGGCGTTGGCGGCGACGGCGGACAGTCCGGGCAGGTTGGGGACCAGCGCGTCCCCGTCGAGCGACATCACCAGCACGACGAACACCGGCCACACCAGCCGGTCGGCCCTGCGCCGCCCCACCCGCCCGACGACGGCCAGCAGGATCCACAACTGCTGGTGCTGCCAGGCGGTGGGCGAGACCGCGACGACCGCGCACCCGGCGACGGCCGCGGCCAGCAGCGGCTGCCCGTCGCGGGCGTAGCGCACGGCGCGGCGCAGCGCGCACCAGCAGACCACGGCGGCCAGCACCACGAGCAGCCCGGCCTCCAGGGGTCCGCGCAGCCCGATCCTGAGCAGAGCACCGTGCACCGACTGGTTGGCGGTTGCGTCGGCCGGATCGCCGAGCCCGGTGCCCGCGAGGTGGTGCACCCAGTACGTCCAGGAGTCGGCGGGCATGGCGGCCCAGGCCAGTGCCGTACCGGCGGCGAAGGCGCCCAGGGTGCCGAGCGCGGCCTGGCGGCGGCCCGTCGCCCACAGGAGGGGGACGAAGAGCAGCACGGCGGGCTGGAGCAGGGCGGCGAGACCGATCAGCGCTCCGGCCCAGCGGCTCCGCGCGGCCGTGTCTCCCACGTGCCCCGCGCGCTCCCCGTCGACCAGGCGCAGCCAGCCGACGAGCACCAGCAGCACCGGGAGGATGCTGGTCTGCCCGAGGTGGAAGGTGTTGCGCACCGGCACCGAGAGCATCAGCAGCCCCAGCGCGACGGGCACGGCGAACAGCACGGTACGGCGTGCGGCGGGGTGCGAAACGGGCTGCGGCAGCGCCCGTACGGCCACCACGCCGACGGCGGCGACGAGCAGCAGCGTCCCGAACGTCCAAGCCACGCCCAGCCCTTGCTCGGCGGCGCGGGTCAGGGGCCGGAGTACCAGACCTGCGAACGGCGTCCCCGTGAAGGGCGTCGGCCCGTCGTAGAGGGAGCCGCGCGCACGCAGGACGCCGTTGTCGCCGATCCAGGCGAGCAGGTCGCTCAGCCGCTCGTCCGGCGGCAGCCGCAGCACCGCCGCGGCCTGACGTACGGCCAGCGCCGCCGCCAGCAGCCAGAGCGCGGCCAGCGCCATGCCCCCGCGCGATCCGAGCTGTTCCGCCAGCCTCGTGCGGGCCCCGTCGCCTCTGCCCGCGCCCCGGCCCGTTCCCCCCGCCGTGTCCGCCACCACGCCCCGTCGTCCCCGATCTCTCCGCAGGTCTTCCCCGGTTCGTCACCCGGGCGGTCAGACGCACGAAACCTGTTGGTCACCTGACACGCGCGGGCGGCGAAGGGCAAGAGGGGCCGGGGGCTGAGAATTCCACTGCTGTTTCCCTGACGGACAGATTCCGAGCGGTGATCGCTGTAAAAATCTGGATCCGCTCGCCCGTAATAGGCGAGGGACTACAGAATTCCTCGTATTTACAGGGCAGGGCATGTCTACCGAAGAAGTGTCAGCACCTCCGGCGGCTCCGGCGGCTCCGGAATCCGTCATTCCCGCACCCCGGCCGGAATCCGTAGCCGCGGAGAAGCCTGAGCGGAAGCCGTTACGCCGTGCGCACCGTGACGACATCGATCTGCTGCGCGTCGTCTGCGCCTTCGCGGTCATCGTCGGCCACGTCGGCGGCGAATGCATGGCGGCGGTCGGCAAGAGCGCGGAGAACGGGCGCGCCGTCTACTGGACGGGACTGTTCCTCGACTCGGCGACGAGCTGGGCCGTCCCCCTGTACTTCGCCATCGCGGGCTGGGCGGTCCTGGTGGGCGCGCCCCCGAGGAACGGCGGGACGCTGCGCAAGCGCTCCCTGCGCATGATCGTCCCCGTCGGCGTCTGGTCGGCGCTCTATCTCGCCTGGGGCTGGTGGCGGGACACGAACGAACGGCCGGTGACGAAGCTGGCGCTGGACGCCGTGTTCGGCACCGTCCAGCCCGCGTACCACCTCTGGTACTTCTACGCCCACGTCCCACTGATCCTCATCCTGGGCTTCGTGATGCTGCTGAAGGCCGGGCAGCGCCCCTGGGGCGTGGTCGCGGCGCTGGCGGTCGTCTCGGCAGGGCCCACCGTCTTCAGCGACCTGGCACAGCTCACCGGCTGGGACGTGCCGCACTTCGGCTGGCAGGCCGGGACCTACTCGCTGGTGTACGCCGTGGTCGGCGCCCTGCTGCTCAGCCTCCCGGCGACCCGGCGCGGGCACCGCCGCTGGTGGCTGGCGGGCGCGGTGGTGGCGCTGGGCGCCGTGCTGTGGTCCCAGGACCGGATCCACTTCGTGATCCCCAACGCCAGCGTCTTCGTCGCAGCGCTCAGCGTCTGCGCGCTGCTCGCGGTCAACGGGGTGCGCATTCCGGAGCGGGTGCGTCCGCTCCTGGCCAGGCTGACGGACGCGGGGCTGGGCGCGTTCATGTTCCACGTGTTCCTGCTGAAGGCTTTCGCGCCCTCGCTCATCTCCGCCGGCCACGGCTGGCCGGCCGCGGCCGGAGCAGCGGCTGCCCTCACCGTCGTCACGGTCGTGCCCGCGTTCGGGCTGAGCATGCTGTGGGGGCGGCTCGGGCTGCGGCGCTTCCTGGGCTGAGCCGCACGGCTCGACGGTGGGACGGGGGCGGGGGACGCGGCCGAAGCGGCGTCCCC
>NZ_JBSHAO010000098.1:0-15366 GCF_053611545.1 Streptomyces sp. NPDC054796
ACCACCAAGATCAAAACAACCAAACACTACCGACCAAACACAATAAATTAAATAAGCTCGCCCCGACCGGCTTCGGCGGGCGCCGCAGCCTGCGCTGAGCGGCACGGACGCGGCGCCCCGCCCAGCGCGCGGAGGGGCTGCTGCGCAGCAGCCGCGCGCGGACCGACGTACCGCCGCCGGGCAGGACGAGCGCGGTCAGGCGGCGGCGCTTGAAGTAGCGGGCGGTGGTCTCGTCGAGGTGGGCCGACAGCCAGGCGACGGCCTCCTCGCGCAGGAGCGGGTAGAGCTTCGCCTGCATGCAGTAGCCCACCGTCCGCACCAGCGCGGCGAGTTCGCCGGTCTTCTCCCCGATGGCGGACGCCGACGCGAGCGCCGACGCGGGGTCCGCGTCGCCCTCCAGATCGGGCACGGCGTAGTCGACGATGGTGACGGGCACCCGGTTGCTGTTCTGGTAGGGCGTCAGCCGGTCCAGGAGCGGTTCCGTGCCGACCCTCGCGATGGCGATGCCGTAGTAGGCAGCGGCCGTCAGCAGCGCGGTGGAGAAGCAGCCCACGACCAGGGTGGGGCGGCAGCGCGCGTAGACGGCCTCGGCCAGCACAGGCCCCTCCAGCACGTGCAGCCGCACTCCGGCCTGCGCCGCCGCCTTCTCCAGCAGGTGGGAGTAGCGGGCCGGGGCCGTGGGGTGGGGTTTGAACACCAGGCACGCGTGGCCCGCCGCGACCGCTCCTTCGAGCATCCGCACATGGAGGTCTTCCTCCTCCTCCGGCGTGAGGATGTTCAGCGCCGCGAGGTACTGGCCCAGCAGCACGGCGGTCGGCCCGTCCGCCGCGACCCGCTCCAGCTCGGGCTCCCCCGCCGCCGCCTCGCCCAGTTCGCCGAGGACCTTGGTGAAGGCGTCGTCGGGCACCGTCTCGGAGGGCACGCCGTGCTCGGTCAGCAGCAGAGGACGCAGCCCCGGCACCAGGTCCAGGTGCAGCAGCCGCTTGACGCGGCAGCCCAGCGACTGCGGCAGGCGGTCCCTCGTCGGGCCGTAGCTCATCAGGCCGTCGGCGTAGACGTGGACGACGCTGCCGCCGAAGGCCGTGGCCAGCGCCTTGGCGGGGTTGGCGTGCACGGACTCCACGACCAGTTCGACGGGCGCGTCCCCGAGGGACCACAGGGTCCGGAACATCCGCTCCCAGATGGGCGATTCGTCGCGCGGCGGGGCCCATGTGCTCGGGTGGTGCGGGCGGATGGCGTCGTTCCAGTCGACGGTCTCGTCGAAGCGCTCCGCGAGGCCGTCGAAGCCGTTCATGCTGACCAGCGGGGTCGCCGCCTCCGGGACCGCCGAGTTGTTGGACACCAGGAGGATGCGACGGGCGGCGTCGCGCGGGCCGAACTGTCCGGCGTCGAGCGAGGCGGCGAGGGTGGCGGCGCCGTAGAGCGTGGAGACCTCGAAGATCTGGACGGTACGGGCGTCGGACCGGGCGGACGCAGCAGGCTCGGTGAGCGGTGCCGTCGTGGGAACGCTCGTGGACGTACGGGATGCGCGCATGGTCAGGCCGCCTTCCCCGTCGTCGCCGGGCGGTGGCGCCGCAGCGTGTCGGCCCGCCGGTCGTCCATGGTGGCCAGGGTCGCGTCCAGCACGTCCTGGGGCATGCCCCGCAGCGCGGCAGTCGCGCTCTTCCTCAACTGCCTGGCGACGGGGGCGTGGTAGCGCCCGATGCGGGCGAGATGGAACTCGATCAGCGCGCAGTAGGTGCGCACCGCCTTGGGCAGGAAGCGCTCGCCCTCGGGGTCGGCGGCGAGGTCGGCGAGCAGCGCGTCATGGGCGGGGATGAAGTCCAGTTGCCGCGCGTCGCGTATCTGGGTGAGCGAGGTGGCCACCCCGCGCCGGTAGAACACGCCGAGCAGGCCCGTCGCCGCGAACGACCGTGCCTTCAGGTGCAGTCGCCAGGTCCACAGCCGGTCCTCCGCGGTACGCAGGTCGGTGGCGAACCGCATCGCGCCGTCGTCGAACAGGCGACGGTGGTAGACGCCTGCCCAGACGAAGGGGTAGTCCACCATCGTCTCCGCGTGCGGCGAGCCGATCACGTCGCGCGGGTCCAGCACCGTGTCCCGCGCCGGTGCCGGGGCCCGGCGCACGACGCGCTGGGTGCCGGTGCTCTGCACATGGTCGGTGCGCACGAAGTCGCAGTCCAGGTCCTTGATGGTGCGCGTGAGCGCGTCGAGGTACCCCGGGCCGTACCAGTCGTCCCCGTCGAGGAAGGTGAGGTAGCTGCCGCGCGCGGCGTCGATGCCGCTGTTGCGGCTCTGCGCGATGCCCCTGTTCTCCGGGTGCCGGATGACCGTGGCGCCGGGGAGGCGGCTCTCCCAGCGGTCGAGGATCTCGGGGGTGGCATCGGTGGAGCAGTCGTCGACAAGGATGAATTCCGTTTCGGGCCCCGCGTTGTGGGCGAGACTCCGTAAGGTTTCTTCCGCGAATTCCTGTACGTTGTGACACGGAACAATGACGGAGAGTTCAGGCATGTGCGATCCAGGCGGTACGGCGGGACGAATGACGGAGGGAATCCGACGGGGCGGCGAAAGGCCCGGTGAAGAAGCGGAGGCCGACCAGCCGGAAACGGAAACGCGGAGGTCCCGGAATAGCGTTGGTCGACGCGTCCGGAACTTCAGAGTAAGCGCACGACGGGACGCTTTGACGAGTGATTTCAGGGGCCCGAAATAGCCTGCCGCAGCAACTGGATGGGCATAGAACCTAATTTCGGGCAGTTGCCCACATCATCGATGAATTCTCTGTGATACATGTCACAGCGGCGGAATGCCTGGTTCAGCCAGGGGCCGGGGAGCGCGACGGGGAAGCGCGGCCGGGAAACCACCGCTGCGGCACCGCGGCACCGCGAAGTCTCCCGTCAGCGCCTTCTCCTGGGCGGATACACGAAACCGCGCGCCGGACCTGCCGGCCATCCCGCCGGCTGCGGCGGCTGCCGCGACGGGCGTGCGCCGCTGAGTTCGACGACGACCGCGACCAGGGTGTCCGCCGTGATGTCGAAGCGGCCGTCGGGGTCGGCCTGGTCGTAGACCCGCCACTCCCCCGACGCGTCGCGGGGGTCGACCGGCGCGACGACACCCGGGAGCGCCAACCTCCGCATCGCGGCGTCCACCCGCCGCGCTTCCTCCGCGTTCACGTCCCCACCTTTCCGGAGCCTCCGGGCACCCTAGTGCGTTTCCGGCACGGCCGGTCACCGCCGACCGGGCGTATGGCGGAACGCCCGTGGCGCGGGGGCCGGGACGGAGGCGGAGACAGAGGCGGGGACACGGGCACGGCTATGGCGCCGTCAGCTTCAGCAGCGCGGGCCGCGACGCGGACTGGGGCTCGAGCACCGTGTCCGCGTCCCACGTCGTCCTGCCCTCCGTGACGAGGAGGTCCGGGAGCACCGAGAGGGACTTGTAGACCTGCCCGTTGTACTCGAACACGAGGAGGTTGCCCGCGTCGTAGTAGTGCTTGCCGCCGAGCACCGGTTCGCCCACCGCACGCTCGACGTCCTTCGCCGACGCGCCCTCGCTGAACACGTGCACCTTCTCCCAGGCGAAGCCGGTGAGATCGGCGAGCTTCGCGGTGCCGCCCCGGCCGCTCAGGTCCCGCAGCTTCTTGGACAGTTCGCGGTCGTGCACCACATCGGAACCGCCGTCACCCATCTGATACGCCTCGCTCACCTGGTTCGTCTTCTCCGCACACGCCCCGCACAGCAGCAGCACCGCCGCTGCCGCCGCCGCGGCCGTCGCGATCCGTCCGCGCCTCAACTTCCACTCCCCACTCCGCTGCCCTTGCCGGTGGCCGAGCCCCCGGCGTCCGTCGAGCCCGAACCCGTCTCGCGCGGCTCCTCGGGGAGCGGGAGCGTCGGGTCGCCCGTCTCGTCCGGGGTGAGCTGGTCGCTGAAGGCCAGACGGCCACCGCCCTTCGGCACGACCACCATCTCGCCTCCCTTAACGGCCTCCTGGACGAGATCGGCCAGCTCGTCCTCGCTCGCGTCCGGGTTGGCCTGGGCCACCCGCCTGCCGACCTCGTTGTTGTGCAGGTCCATCGCCTCCCGCTCGGGGTTGTTGCCCGGGATCGCCTCGTGCGCGAGCGTGTACTTCTCCGTCCACTCGGCCCCGTACTTCTTCGACATGAGCGCGTTCCAGTAGGCGTGGCGGAAGGCGTCGTTGTGGTCGTCGTTCTTGTCCTTGCTGGGGAAGCGTTCGTCGGCGCTGCTGAACGCGTTGTCGCGGATGCCCTGGAAGTCCTGGAGGCCGCTGATCCCCAGCTCGTCGAGCATGTCCGCCTCCTTGCTGGTGACCGTGACCCCGCCGCCCGCGAGGAAGCGCAGCGCCCCGTTGCGCGGGTAGTCGACCATGCCGTCCGGGTCCGGGGCGACCTGGTACTCGCGGAGGATCCGGTCCAGGTCCTCCCTGGAGCCCGGGGGCGCGTAGTCGACCTGCTTGGCGTTGAAGCCGTGCATCCCGGCCGCGCGGCTGCCGGGCGGCGCGGCGGAGGCTTCGAGGGCCGCCTTGATCGCGGCGTCGGCGACGTTGACGGATTCGACGGCCTTGTCGATCGCGTCCTGCCACTCCGTCACCTTGGCGTTCAGCGCGGCGGCGAACGAGGGGTCCTTGCGCCGCGCCTCCTTCTGCTCCTCCGTCAGCGCTTCGGTGTCCAGCTCGACGTGGCCGCCGCCGTCCACCTTCATCGTGGCGTCCTCGGCCTCCTTCACCCGCTTGCCGAGGGTCCGCTTCCGCTCCACGAGGTCGTCGTACGCCTCCGTCAGCAGCTTGGCGATGCCCTCCGCCTGGCTCTTCGCGTTGCCGAACTCACCGGCGGAGACCTTGGCGACCTCGTCGTACGTCACCTTGGCGACGCCCGCCCAGTGGCCGCCCGACAGATGGCCGCGCACATGCGCGTCGTAGTCGGTGCGCAGTTCGCCGAAGCGCTTGCCCATGCGCTTCCACGCCGCCGCCGCGTCCTCCAGCGTGGTGAGGTCGGCGGCCATGATCTCGCGGAACGAGAGCGTCATCGCGGGGGACCGTCCTCACTCGGCCGGCCGGAGGCCGGTGGGCTGGTTGCCGGGGAGGCCGGGCAGAAGGGGCGCCGGAGTGGTGAAGGAGTTGCGCACGAGACCGTCCCGCGTCTGGAAGAGCACCCTGGCGCCGCGCAGCGCGTCCCGCTCGCCCTCCAGCCGCTGTTCGAGGTTGCGCACCTGCTTGCCCCACTCGCGCAGTACGTGCTCGACGCCCTGCCAGGACTGCCAGTTCTGCATCGTGCCGCCCGGCTGGGCGCGCTCGCTGCCGAGCATCCCCGACGGTGGGTTCCCCGCGGGCTCCCCGCCGATGCGGCCCGCGCCGCGCAGGTGCGGCAGCAACTGCTCCTGGATGTACTTCGCCGAAGCGGCCTTCCCGGCGGGGTCCGTGGCCAGCCGGTCTCCGGCGCCGGGCCCGTTGCCGCCGCCCTCCGCCGGTGCGGAGTCGAGCCGCATCTCCACGTCGCGCCGCGCCTGGCCCTGCGCGACGAGCGCGTCCCACTCCGCCTTGAACGTGTCCAACGTGACACTCCTCCTTCGACGCTGAGAAGACGTACGGCCCCCTCCCATGGTTCCGGTGCGGTGGTTCCGGTTCCGGTGGTTCCGGTGGTTCCGGTGCTTCCGGGCCGACGCCTCCGGTACGGGGGCGGGCGTACGGGGCCCCGGGCACGGCGTCGCGCGGGTGCGAGACTGCCGCCATGACGACCGCGCAGCTCATCTCCGTGATCGGGAACAGCCCGGGTGTCGGCAAGTCCACCCTGTGCGTCGCCGTAGCCGACTGGCTGGCCGGTACCGGCGCCTCGGTCGACCACTTCGAGGAGGCGGACATCCTCACGCGGCCGGCCTTCCGGCCCGTCGCCGAGGAGTTCGCCGACGGAACCTCGGGCGTCCGGCCCGAGACCCTCGTCGCGTCCACGCGCGCCTACGTCGCGGAGTCGCTCGCGGCGAGCAGGGACTACCTGGTGACGGACGCCCTCCTGCCCTTCGTCCCGTCCCTCGTGGCGTGGGGGCACGACGAGGCCGCCCTCGCCCGCGTCGTGGACGAGCTGACCCGGGCGGTGGAGCCCGTCCGGGTCACCGTGGTGTACGTGCACGACGACCCGGGGACGGCGCTGCGCCGCGCCGTAGAGCGGGAGGGGGAGGCCTGGGGGGACTGGTACGTCCGCAGGCTCGCCGGGTCCCCGGGCACCCGGTCCGTCCACGACCTCGACTCGGCCGCCGCCCATCTGCGCGGCGAGACGGATCTGACCCGCCGCCTCCTCGCACGGACTCCCTGGCAGGTGCTGACCGTGGACGCGGGAGCACTCGGCGCCCAGGAGGCAGCCGCCTACGCCCGACGCCACCTGACGGACCTGCTGGGGCTGACGGGGCCGGCACGCTGACGGGCTGACCGCCGTGGTTCGACGCCCGGCAGGCGGGCGGCGACGGGAGGGGCGGGGCTTTCCGGCAGGATGGGGGCATGAGCATCGTGAAGATCAATGTGCTGACCGTTCCCGAGGAGCAGCGGGAGACGCTGGAGCAGCGGTTCGCGGCGCGGGCCGGGGCCGTGGAGAACTCGGACGGGTTTGAGCACTTCGAGCTGCTGCGCCCGGTGGAGGGCACCGACCAGTACCTCGTCTACACGCGCTGGCGGGACGAGGCGTCCTTCGAGGCGTGGATGGCGGGTTCCATGAAGACAGCGCACAAGGGCACGGACCAGGCCGCAGGTCAGGGCGGGGAGGGCGGCGGGGACGCCGCTGACGGTCAGGCCGAGAAGCCGAAGCCCGCGGCGAGCGGCGCGACGCTGTGGTCCTTCGAGGTCGTGCAGCAGGCCGAGCCGAAGAACGGCTGACGCGGCGCGCACGGCACAGCAGTCCCGTCCCGTGACGTGCGCCGCGCGCGCCGCGCACGTCACGGGGCGGGCGCTCAACGTCGGAAGAGCCCCGGCGCGGGGCAGTTGACCCGCCGTGTGCGGGGTAGTCGCACGGAGACAGTGTGCGAAAGGGAGGCCAGGATGCCTTTGACGTTCCGCAAGAGCTTCCGGATCCTGCCGGGCGTGCGGTTGAACATCAACCGGCGTTCCGTGTCCTTCACGATGGGGCACAAGGGCGGGCCGAAGCGCACCGTGAGTTCGACGGGGCGGCGCACGACGTCCATGGACCTGCCAGGCCCGTTCGGCTACCGGAACACGACCACGCGCAGCAGCAGGCGCCGCGCGCGCCGCGCCAGCAGGGACTGACGCCGGGCGCCGGGGCTCCGGGCACCGGGGAAGCGGGCACCGGGGAAGCAGGCGGGCGGAACCGGAGGGGCCGGGTCCGCGAGCCGCGCCGTCGGACCCGTCAGGCCCGTCAGACGGTCGCGGTCTCCGCGAAGTGGAGCCGGATGCCCGCGCCGTCCGGCAGTTCCTCGACGCGGATGCCCGTCAGGTCGCGCACGTGCACCGTCGGCCCGTGGTCACCGGCGCGGGAGCCGACGCCCACCACGCGCATCCCGGCCGCGAGGGCCGCCGCGATGCCCGCGCCCGAGTCCTCGAAGGCCACGCAGTCGGCCGGGGCGAAGCCCAGTTCCGCCGCGCCCTTGAGGAAGCCCTCGGGGTCGGGCTTGCTGGCGCTGACGTTCTCGGCCGTGACGCGCAGCCGCGGCATCCGCACGCCCGCCGCGCCCATCCGCGCCGCCGCGAGGGCGGTGTCGGCCGAGGTGACCAGGGCATGCGGGAGCGGCTCGATCGCGGCCATGAAGGCGTGGGCTCCCGGCACGGGGACGACGCCCTCCACGTCGGAGGTCTCCTGGGCCAGCATCGCCTCGTTCTCCGCCGCGTTGACCTCGGCCGGGCGTCCTGGCAGCAGCTCGGCCATGGTGGCGTGGCCCTGCCTGCCGTGCGCGACCCTCAGCACCTCGTCGGCGTCCAGGCCCTTGTCCGCCGCCCAGCGCCGCCATACGCGTTCGACGACGGCGTCCGAGTTGACCAGCGTGCCGTCCATGTCGAGCAGCAGGCCGCGTGCGGTGAGGGGCGGTGTCGGCATGACGGGCGGGCTCCCTGGTGGTGATGCGTGTGAGGCGTGAGACATGCGGCGTGCGGCGTGCGACGGACGTCGGGCCGTCTCGGGGCGCCACGACACCGACGGAGGACGCCGACGGGGACAAGGTGGCTCCGCCCGCCGGTCAGGGACGCCCCTCGCGTCAGGTGAGGGGCACGGGCGGAACCACTTTGTTTTTCCACGATACAAAGCGAGCCGCCCGCACGCCAGTGGTGGACCCCAGGAAGCCGGCGCCTCAGCCCGAGGTCTCCGCCTCCAGCTCCCTGCGCGTGTAGGGCCCGTACTCGCCGTCGGGGTCGCCCGTGATGTGGCGCGCGTACTGGTAGCGGACGACGGCCTCCGTGACCGTCGTCGAGTAGTTGCCGTCCTCCGGGGCCTCGGCGTCCAGGAAACCGGCCTGCTTCAGCCGTCGCTGCAACTCGCTCACCTCGGGCCCCGAGTCCCCGGCGCGCAGCGTCGGCCCCGACGGGCGCTCCCTCGACGGGTCGCGGTCCCCGCCCGTACGCCCGTCGCCGTCGCCGCGTCCCCGGCCACCGTCGTCGTGCCGGGAGCCGGAGCCCGCCGAGGAGCCCGAGCCCTCGGACGTGCGGGTCGGGGTCGCGCTCGGTCCGGTCACGTCGCGGCTGGTGTGCGCTTCGCTGTCGCGGTTCGCGCGCGGGGTGCCCGAGCCCTGGGCCCGTGAGGGGGTACCGGAGGGGTGCGCGTCGTCGGCGTCGGCGCCCGAGGAGGGCGCGACGCGGGTGGGGGCGCCCGTGGGGATCTCGGTGAGCGAGCGGTCCTCGGTGCTGAGGCTGCGGTCGTCGCCGCTGTCCTCGTCGTCGGTCAGCGCCTGGGTCGTCAGCAGCCCGGCGCCCAGCGCGGCGACGACGCCCACAGCGGCCAGCACGGCGGTCGTGGGGCGGCGGCGCTTGGCGGCACGGTGCGCGTTGCCGCCCTCGTGGCCGTGGCGCGCGCCGACGACGGCTTCCTGCTCCGCCGCGATCCGCGCGTCGTCCCGCCCGCTCCCTCCGGCCCGGTTACGGCCGAGGCCCAGACCGGCGAGCTTCGCGCGGGGGCCCTCGGGGATCACGGGCAGCTCGGCCGTCTCGCTCGTACCGCAGCGCGCGAACGGCGCGAGGTCCGGCTGTGGCGCACCGTCCTCGCCGGGTCTCTCCTGGCCTCCGGGCGCCGCGACGGCACCCTCCCCAGAGCCGGTCTCAGGGCCTGGCCCTGGCCCCTGCTCGGGCCCTGGCCCCTGCTCGGGCCCCGGCTCCGGCTCCGGCAGATCCACGTAGGGGCGTATGTGCATCGGATCGACGTGCTCGGCCGTGAACGGTCCGGCGCAGCCGCACTGCGCGACGCCCCCCGGTTCCAGCTCCGCACCACATCCCGGACAGCAGCGGTGTGCCGTCAACGCGGTTCCCTCCCCTGGGCGGTGACGCCGTGCTCCGCACGGGCCGGTGCCCGAATCGCCAGTAACTGTCCAGTCCGGGACCTTACGCGGTCCGAGCCGTCGACGGCCAAGCCCGGCCCAAATCAGCCATAAATGGACTGGTCTGCGACGCACGCCCCGCCCGTCCCGAGACCGCTCCCCCCTCGCGCTCGCGCCGCCTCACGTCGCCGTGCCGGGCCGTCCCTCGCGCCGCACCAGGCGGCCCGGCTCGCGCGGGCAGTCGCTGTCGGCGCCGCCCGTCTCCGTGTTCAACTCCCGTACCAGCTCGGTCAGGTCCCGCGGCCTGTCCGGTGTCCACCAGTCGCCGAGCAGCTCGGACAGCTCCGCCTCGCGCGCCCGCGAGAGCCGCGCGGCCAGCGCTCTGCCCTCGTCCGTCGGGACCAGCGGCAGCCCCTCGCGCAGCGCCAGCCCGCGCCCCTCCAGTTCGCGCGACGCCTCGGAGAGCACGTGCAGGGGCAGCGCGGTGCGGTCGGCGAGCAGCGACGGCTCGACGGAGCCGTAGCGGTGCAGACGCAGCAGCAGCCAGCAGGCGGCGGGGCCCAGTTCCGCTTCGGCGCGCTCGGAGATGCGCGCGTACATGTCGCGGCGGCCCTCGCGGGTGCAGAGGAGGGAGAGCGCGCGGGAGAGTTCGTCTGCGGAGGAGCGCTCGACGGGGTTGGCCGCCAGCGTCTCGCTGCCGTCAGGCGACCTGACGCTACCGCGCAGCGGCTCCTCCTTGAGGAACCAGGAGAGCACGAAGGCGATGAGCACGACGGGCGACGCGTACAGGAAGACGTCGGTGATGGCGGTGGAGTACGCGCCCAGCACGCCCTCGCGCACGGCGGGCGGCAGCGAGCCCACCGCGCGCGGATCGCTGCGCAGCGACTCGGGCGTCACGCCCTGCGGCAGCCGCTTGCCCCGCATGGCGGCGGCCAGTTCGTCGCCGAGCCGCCCCGTGAAGATCGCGCCGAAGACGGCGACGCCGAACGAAGCGCCGATGGAGCGGAAGAAGGTGGCCCCTGAGGTGGCGACGCCGAGGTTCTCGTAGCCGACGGAGTTCTGCACCGCCAGCACCAGGACCTGCATCACCAGGCCGAGGCCGAGCCCGAAGACGAGGAAGTAGAGGCTCATCTCCAGCGTCGAGCTGGACACCCCCATGCGGTGCAGGAGGAGGAGTCCGAGCGCGGTGACGGCCGTGCCGACGACGGGGAAGACCTTCCAGCGGCCCTTGCGGCTGACCAGTTGCCCGGAGAGCGTCGAGGAGAAGAGCACCCCCGCGACCATCGGCAGCATGTGGACACCCGACATGGTCGGGGTGATGCCGTGCACGACCTGGAGGAACGTCGGCAGGTACGTCATCGCGCCGAACATGGCGAAGCCCACGACGAACCCGATCACCGAGCACAGCGTGAACGTACGGATGCGGAACAGCCCCAGCGGAATCACCGGCTCCGACGCCCTGCGCTCCACCAGCACGAAGCACACCAGCAGCACGGCCGCCAGCACGGCGAGCAGCACGGTCTGCCCGGACATCCAGGGCCAGCTCGTCCCGCCGAGAGACGTCAGCAGGACGAGACACGTCGCGACGGAGGCGATGAGGAAGGTACCGAGGTAGTCGATGCGGTGCTTGTGCCTGCCGACGGGGATGTGCAGCACGGCAGCCACGACGAGCAGCGCGACGGCGCCGATGGGCAGGTTGATGTAGAAGACCCAGCGCCAGTCCAGGTGCTCGGTGAAGAAACCGCCCAGCAGCGGCCCCAGCACGCTCGTCGCGCCGAACACCGCGCCGAACAGGCCCTGGTAGCGGCCCCTGTCGCGGGGCGGCACCAGATCGCCGACGATCGCCATCGACAGCGTCATCAGCCCGCCGCCGCCGAGCCCCTGGAGCGCGCGGAAGCCGATGAGCTGCGGCATGTTCTGCGCGATGCCGCACAGTGCCGAGCCGATCAGGAAGATCACGATCGCGGTCTGGAAGAGCTTCTTGCGCCCGTACTGGTCGCCCAGCTTGCCCCACAGCGGGGTCGCCGCCGTCGCCGCGAGGAGGTAGGCGGTGACCACCCACGACAGGTGGTCGAGGCCGCCCAGGTCGCTGACGATGGTGGGCAGCGCGGTGGCGACGATCGTCTGGTCCAGCGCGGCGAGCAGCATGCCCAGCAGCAGCGCGCCGATCGCGAGCAGCACGGTGCGGCGGGTGTGCTCGCCGCCCGTGGGGGCCGCGGGGGCCGCGCCGGACGCGCCGGACGCGGGCTGCGCCGTCATGGGGGCCTCCTGACTCTCGTACGGGCGGGGGCGGGCCCGCACCGGGCCGACCGCCGTCCGTCCCATGGTCACCGCCACACGGGCGGCCGTCCTGCTGGGAGGGCCATTCGCGCAGTACGGGGCCCCTTCGCGGGGCTGCGGAAGGAAACGCAGGGTTACCCCTTCACGCTGGTGTGCCCCCTCACGGGGTGCGCGGTGAAGGCCACCCGGGGTGCCCGGCCTCATCAGGGGTACGCCCTGCCGGTGCCCCTTGGGGTTTCGTCAGCGATGCTCAGGCCGGTGGCACGGGTTGTGCCCACCCGTCCCGCCTTGCGGGACGATTGCCCACAACTTTGGCGTGCCGTCGCCCTGCGGTGCGGGGCCGGGTGCGGGTGGGTGGCTTCGGCGCGGCGTGTGGTGCGGTGCTTTGCGGCTGGCGCCGCGTGATTCTGGGTTTCCGTTGGGGTTGTGGGCGCGTGGGTGCGGGGTGTCCGGTGCCGCGCCGGGGTGTCTCCTCGGCGTGAAGCTTTCGTTTTCGGCTTTCCGCCGTCGTTCGTCTCGACCTGCGGGGACACCCCACCGCGTCCCCGTCCCGCCGGTGGCCCACCACTGCTCCGGGTCCGCCGGGGCCGATTCCATGACGTGCGGCGGCACGCCCACCCTCCCCCAGCTACCGCTGGGAGGTGCCCCCTCGCCGAGCGGGACGCCTGCCCACAACAATTGGCGTCGGCCGAAGGTTGGCCACCGGGTGGGAGGTGGTGTGGCGGGGTGTCCCCGCAGGGCGAGCAAGTCACCGGCGGAAAGCCGAGGACGATGCCTTTACGCCCGAGGAGACACCCCGGCGCGGCGCCGACCCCCACCACACACGGGCCCCATATCCACGACCGGCACCATGAATCACGCGGCGCCAGCCGCGACGTACCGGTCCATACGCCGCGCCGAAGCCACCGGCCCGCACCGGACCCGACCCGGAGGCGGCGGCACGGCAAATGTTGTGGGCAATCGTCCCGCTGGCGAGGGGGCACCTCCCAGCGGTAGCTGGGGGAGGGTGGGCACAACCCGTGCCACCGGCCTGAGCATCGCTGACGAAACCCCAAGGGGCACCCACAGAGCGCACCCCTGATGAGGCCGGGCACCCCGTGTGGCCTTCACCCCGCACCCCGTGAAGGCGCACACCAGCATGAAGGGACAACCCACCGTTTCGCCCTATGGCGGCGTGGTGCGGAGGCACGTTGGGGGCGCTCGGAGAAGCTACGGTCACGCCCAGCGCCGCCGGAAGGTGGGTCCCGGGGTCTTGATGTGACGTGAACACGTCGTCACTCTGTTACCTGCCGCCCGTCGGGAGGAAACCTGGCGTCGGCAGCATGAAACTCTCCGCTCCGCTCAACTTCCCCCCACATCAAGGGAGTTCGTATGCAGCGCATGCGTCGCAAGCTCTACGCGCGTCGACGGAGGCCGGCCCTCGTCGCCCTGTTCGCCGCCCTCTTCGCGGGTCTGCTGATGTTCACCACCGGTGCTCCGGCAGCCCAGGCGGAACCGCCCACCCCGCCCTCCGCCTCCGAGGCCAAGACGATGCTCGGCGGTCTGACCGAGGAGGCGGAAGGTTCCTCCGACGGTTACAGCCGCGACAAGTTCCCCCACTGGATCGACCAGGGCAGCGGCTGCAACACACGGGAGGCCGTGCTGAAGCGGGACGGCGAGGGCGTCGAGACGGGCAGCGACTGCTACCCGACCAGCGGAAGCTGGACCAGCCCGTACGACGGCGAGACCTGGACCGACCCCTCCGACGTGGACATCGACCACGTCGTCCCGCTCGCGGAGGCATGGCGCTCCGGCGCGTCGGGCTGGACCCAGTCCGAACGCCAGTCCCTGGCCAACGACCTGGACACGGCCCAGCTCCTCGCCGTCACGGACAACGTCAACCAGTCGAAGGGCGACCAGGACCCGGCCGAGTGGATGCCCTCGAAGGCGGACTACCACTGCCAGTACGCCCGCATGTGGATCTGGGTCAAGGACACCCACGGCATGACGGTCGACTCGGCGGAGAAGTCCGCGCTGACGGAGGCACTGGGCACGTGCTGATCGCCGCGCTCGATTGAAGGGGTGGGGCGGTGCGCTCGGCTGTGGCGGCGCCGCCCACCCCCTGGCCGCGCGGGCCCTCAGACGGACTGGTCGATCGGGCCGAGCAGCCAGTTCCCGGCGGCCTTCGGGTCGGCGCTCAGGTAGAACTCGGTGATGGCCGACCTGAATTCGGCATGGCTGAGCGCACCGTCGCCGTCCTGGTCGAGCAGACGGAACGCCGCCTCGGAATGGACCGGAGGAATCCCCAGAACGTCGTACATCCGGACGTACTCCGCCTGGCTCAGCATTCCGCTTCCGTCGGTGTCCAGCGCCCGCATCAGCGCGTCGGCGATCGCCAGCACGGCTTCCCCGAAGTGCTGGGGGTCGGTCACGTTGGCCTCCATGACGGCGATGAACTCCTGCCTGGAGATCTGCCCGCTTCCGTCGGAGTCGCCGTGGGCGAGCAGTAACTGCCACCACGTCTCGAAGGCGTTCCGCATCGCTGACGCGTTCTCCTTGTCGTCCTCGCGCGCCAGCCCCGCGAACAGTTCGGCCATCCCTTGCAAGTCGTCATGGGTGAGCAGCCCGTCCCCGCTCTGGTCGAACCAGCGGAAGAGGGTGCTGAACTTCTGGGCCTTCACGTTCTCCGTCATGCGTGCTCCTTTTCCAGGTCGTCGCGTCTGGTGACGGGCGTGGCGGGGCGGGGCCTGTCGCAACGAATGGCCGCGCCCCTGGAGACGCTAGGAGCGCGGGGGCCGGAGGCCCAGGCCAGTTGAGGCCGTTCTCCTCTTCCACCTTGGTAGGCCCCGTCCTCGTACCGCCGCCACGAGACCGGAGCCGTGCCCCGTCCCCTGGACCGCTGCCGACGGTTCCCCCAGGGGACGGAAGATCAGGGTGCGTGGGTGGCGAGTTGGAGTGTGCGTCCGCCGACGAGCGGTGCGGTGAGGAGGGTGGCGAGGTCGCCTTCCATGATCTCGATGACCTGCCCTCGATGGCATGGGGCGCGGGTAGCTGGTGAGGAAGACGGGGCCCTGTGGCAGCTCGTACATCAGGCGCACGGCGCGGTCCTGGATGCGGCGCACCACGCGCAGGGCGGGCGGTGTCTCGGTGTCGTCACGGCGTTTTCCGGCGCCAGTGAAGACGGTGATGGCGCGGGCGACGGTCTCCCCGGTGACGTCGGCTCGGATGGCGGCGAGGGGGAGGTAGGCGCCGTGTCCGGGGCACAGCCACACCGGTTCGTGCCAGGTCGCGGGGGTCTTGTCTGAGCAGCCATCACATCTCTGGTGATCCAACGAGGAAAGCGCTCAGAGGGGGGCCAGGCTGTCGGAGTAGGGGGCCGCGAGTGCATGCGGGCGAGCGCGCGGTCCCGCCCCGCGCCGACTGCTCGCGCGGTTCGGGACCGCAGCTCACTTGCAGGAAAAAAACCGAGACGGCCCAGACCGATCCTGTCGTCGGCGTGCCCGTCGCGCCATGCCCACGGTGCGGGCCGCAGGAGGGGCTGCGGAAGTGAGGCTCAGGGGGCGGTCGTGGCACCGCGCGCGGCTGTGATGCGCTCCAGTTCGGCGACCAGTTTGAAGTCGAGCGCGGTGACGACGGCGCCCGC
>NZ_JBSHAO010000099.1:0-15105 GCF_053611545.1 Streptomyces sp. NPDC054796
CCACCATGGGACCCGGCTCGGCGTCGGAGGACGGAGAAGCGGTTACAGCTTGCGGAGGGTGAAGGTCAGGGGGAGGGACTCGTCCCGGAACGGTTCGCCGAAGGAGCCGTCCGCGCCGGGCTCGTCCACGAGGGCGAAGTCCGACGCGAGGACCTCCTCGGCGATCAGCGAGGCGTGCTCCGTGAGCGCCAGCTCGACCTCCTCGTCGGCGGAAGCCCACCGCAGGGCGATCCGGTCCGCGACATCGAGCCCGGAGTTCTTGCGGGCCTCCTGGATCAGGCGGATCGCGTCCCGCGCGAGGCCCACCCGGCGCAGCTCCGGGGTGATCTCCAGGTCCAGGGCGACCGTCGCACCGGAGTCGGAGGCGACGGACCAGCCCTCGCGCGGGGTCTCCGTGATGATGACCTCCTCCGGCGCGAGGGACACCGTCTCGCCGTCTACCTCCACCGAGGCCGTCCCCAGGCGCAGCGCGGCCGAGAGTTCCGCCGCGTCCGCCTCGGCGATGGCCTTCGCCACGGCCTGGGTGCCCTTCCCGAAGCGGCGGCCCAGGGCGCGGAAGTTGGCCTTCGCGGAGGTGTCGACGAGGGAGCCGCCCACGTCCGAGAGCGAGGCGAGGTCGGAGACGTTCAGCTCCTCCGTGATCTGGGTGCGCAGATCGGGGGAGAGCGTCTCAAAGCCCTGCGCCCCCACCAGCGCGCGGGACAGCGGCTGCCGGGTCTTGACGCCGGACTCGGCGCGCGTGGCACGCCCCAGCTCGACGAGGCGGCGCACCAGCAGCATGTCCTGCGACAGCTCGGGGTCGATCTTGCCGAGGTCGGCCTCGGGCCACGACGCCAGGTGCACCGAGTCGGGCGCGCCCGGGGTGACGGGCACGACCAGGTCCTGCCAGACCCGCTCCGTGATGAAGGGGACGAGCGGGGCCATGAGCCGGGTGACGGTCTCCACGACGTCGTGCAGCGTGCGCAGCGCCGCCGCGTCGCCCTGCCAGAAGCGGCGGCGCGAGCGGCGCACGTACCAGTTGGAGAGGTCGTCGACGAAGGTGGAGAGCAGCTTGCCCGCGCGCTGCGTGTCGTAGTTCTCCATCGCGATGGTGACGAGATCGACCAGCGCGTGCAGCTCGCTCAGCAGCCAGCGGTCCAGCAGCGGGCGCTCGGCGGGCGCGGGGTCGGCCTCGCTGGGGGCCCAGTCCGACGTACGCGCGTACAGGGCCTGGAAGGCGACCGTGTTCCAGTACGTCAGCAGGGTCTTGCGCACGACCTCCTGGATCGTGTTGTGGCCCACGCGCCGCGCCGCCCACGGGGAGCCTCCGGCGGCCATGAACCAGCGCACCGCGTCGGCCCCGTGCTGGTCCATCAGGGGGATGGGTTCCAGGGTGTTGCCCAGGTGCTTGGACATCTTGCGGCCGTCCTCGGCGAGGATGTGGCCGAGGCAGACGACGTTCTCATAGCTCGACTTGTCGAAGACGAGAGTGCCGACGGCCATGAGCGTGTAGAACCAGCCGCGGGTCTGGTCGATGGCCTCCGAGATGAACTGCGCCGGATAGCGCTTCTCGAACAGCTCCTTGTTCTTGTACGGGTAGCCCCACTGTGCGAAGGGCATCGAGCCGGAGTCGTACCAGGCGTCGATGACCTCGGGCACGCGCGCCGCCTCCAGCGAGCAGCCTTCGGCGGTGCAGCCGAAGGTGACCTCGTCGATGTAGGGGCGGTGCGGGTCCAGGCCGGACTGGTCCGTTCCGGTCAGCTCGCTCAGCTCCGCCAGCGAGCCGACGCAGGTCAGGTGGCCCTCGGCGCAGCGCCAGATGGGCAGCGGGGTGCCCCAGTAGCGGTTGCGGGAGAGCGCCCAGTCCACGTTGTTGTCGAGCCAGTCGCCGAAGCGGCCGTGCTTGACGGACTCCGGGAACCAGTTCGTCCGCTCGTTCTCCCGCAGCAGCGCCTCCTTGACCCGCGTCGTGCGGATGTACCAGGACGGCTGCGCGTAGTAGAGCAGCGCGGTGTGGCAGCGCCAGCAGTGCGGATAGCTGTGCTCGTAGGCCACGTGCCGGAAGAGGAGGCCACGCGCGTCCAGGTCGGCGACGAGGTCCTCGTCGGCCTTCTTGAAGAACTGCCCGCCCACCAGCGGCAGCTCCGCCTCGAAGGTGCCGTCGGGCCGGACGGGGTTCACCACGGGCAGGCCGTACGCGCGGCACACGCGCATGTCGTCCTCGCCGAAGGCGGGGGACTGGTGGACGAGGCCCGTGCCGTCCTCGGTGGTGACGTACTCGGCGTTGACGACGAAGTGCGCTTCGGGGACGTCCACCAGCTCGAAGGGGCGCTGATAGGACCAGCGCTCCATCTCGGCCCCGGTGAAGCGCTGCCCGGTGGCCTCCCAGCCCTCGCCGAGCGCCTTCTCCAGCAGCGGTTCGGCGACGACCAGCTTCTCCCGGCCGTCGGTGGCCACCACGTAGGCGACCTCGGGGTGTGCCGCGACGGCGGTGTTGGACACGAGGGTCCAGGGCGTGGTCGTCCACACGAGCATGGCCGCCTCGCCCGCGAGGGGGCCCGAGGTGAGGGGGAAGCGGACGTAGACGGAGGGGTCGACGACCGTCTCGTACCCCTGCGCCAGCTCGTGGTCCGAGAGCCCCGTGCCGCAGCGGGGGCACCAGGGGGAGACGCGGTGGTCCTCGGCGAGGAGGCCCTTCTTGAAGATCTCCTTCAGCGACCACCAGACCGACTCGACGTACTCGGGGTTCATCGTGCGGTAGGCGTCGTCCATGTCGACCCAGTAGCCCATGCGGGTCGTCAGCGCGGCGAACGCGTCCGTGTGGCGCGTCACCGACTCGCGGCACTTGGCGTTGAAGGCCGCGATGCCGTAGTCCTCGATGTCCTGCTTGCCGCTGAAGCCCAGCTCCTTCTCGACGGCCAGCTCGACCGGCAGTCCGTGGCAGTCCCAGCCCGCCTTGCGCGCGACGTGGTAGCCGCGCATGGTGCGGAAGCGGGGGAAGACGTCCTTGAAGACGCGGGCCTCGATGTGATGGGCGCCCGGCATGCCGTTGGCGGTCGGGGGGCCCTCGTAGAACACCCACTCGGGGCGGCCCTCGGACTGCTCAAGGGTGCGCGAAAAGACCTTGTTCTCCCGCCAGAAATCGAGCACGGCGTGCTCGAGGGCGGGCAGGTCGACCTGGGCTGGCACCTGACGGTATGGCATCGGCGGGACTTCCTCCGGCGGACAGACAAGAAGCAGGCATCTTCCGTCGGAGGGACGAGCGCGCGGCCTGACGGCAGCGGACCCGCGGTACCACCCTCCTTGACGGCGGGCCGGGCCCACCGTCCCCTCATTGGGGCAGCGCTGCCGGTTCTACTCGCCCGCTCCGTGGAGCGGGTTTTCTTCCGGCGGCTCGGGGGTGATCTTCACGTTCGCGCTCGCCCCCGGGCTCTCACCGTCCCCGGGTCGCTCCTGGCCGCTCACGGACGCTACTCGTCCCCTTCATCGCCTGTCGCCACCCCCCAGTGTACGGGGCTCCGCGTGCGGGGACCGAGCGGTTTTCGCAGGGCCGGGCGGGGCACAACGCTTGCAGACCGGCGTGCCCCGTTGCCGCGCGCTCGAAGTCGATTTATCGTTCCGGTCACGTTTCGCGAGCAAGATCACAATATGTGAAGGGGCCGCGGCCAATGGTGGCGAGAAAGACTGCCGGTAAGAAGACGGCGGCCGGCGACGAGTCCACGGGGAAGGCCGCGCCCGGGAAGACCGTGGGTGAGGACGGGGCCGACGGCGAGAACAGAGCCGACGAGGCCGTGACGGGGGAAAAGGCGACGAAGGCCACGGCCAAGAAGGGCGTGACCAAGCGGAACGCGGGGAAGAAGACCGCGGCTGGAAAGAAGGCGGCGGCCAAGAAGAGCGCCGACGGACCTCCGGCGAGGAAAGCGACGACGAAGAAGGCGGCGGCCAAGAAGGCCGCCGCACCGGCCGAGGCGGCAGCCGCGGAGCCGACCGCCCGGAAGGCGGAGAAGGCCCCCGCGAAGAAAGCCGCCAAGAAAGCGGCGCCCGCGGAAGCGGACGCCGCGAAGACGACGGGAGCCCAGACGGTGGCTGCGAAGAAGACTCCGGTGGCGAAGGCCGAGAAGGTACCCACCGCCCGTGCGGCGTCGGGGACGCCCGTTCCGCCCGGCGAGCTGGCCGTACGGCCGGGCGAGGACCCGTGGACCCCGGAAGAGGTCGAGGAGGCCAGGACCGGGCTCGGTACCGAGGCCGAACGGCTGAAGAGCGAGATCGCGGCCTCCGAGGAGGCGCTGAACGGCCTGATGCGGGACTCGGGCGACGGCGCGGGCGACGACGACGCCGACACCGGCACCAAGAACATCACCCGCGAGCACGAGATGTCGCTGGCCGCGAACGCCCGCGAGATGCTCTACCAGACCGAGCGGGCCCTGGAACGGCTCGACGCCGGGACGTACGGACTCTGCGAGAACTGCGGCAACGCGATCGGCAAGGCCAGGATGCAGGCGTTCCCCCGGGCCACGCTGTGCGTCGAGTGCAAGCAGAAGCAGGAGCGCCGCTGAACGCCCCGCACCGTGGTGTCGTACCCTCGTTGCGTGACAGAGGTGGAGCGGGGCATCGATACTCCGGACGGGGCCGCGGAAGAGCCGGACGAGGACGCGCGGAGCGGGCGTTCCGGCGAGGACGTACGGGACGAGCGCCCCGGCGAGGAGACGCCGGGTGAGAGTTCCGGCGACGAAGCACCGGGCGAGACCGCGGCGGGCCGCGGGAGCAGGCGCATCGGTGTGCTCGTCGGCGTCGCGCTCCTCGCGTACGCGCTGGACCTGGCCACCAAGCTGATCGTCGTCGCCAAGCTGGAGCACCACGCGCCGATCCAGGTGATCGGCACGCTGCTCCAGCTCGATGTCATCCGCAACAGGGGCGCCGCCTTCGGGATCGGCGAGGCGCTGACGATCGTCCTCACCGTGATCGCGGCGGCGGTGATCGTCGTCATCGCGCGGATCGCGCGCAAGCTCTACAGCACACCCTGGGCCATCGCGCTCGGGCTGCTGCTGGGCGGCGCCTTCGGCAACCTGACCGACCGGATCTTCCGCGCGCCCAGCGTCTTCCAGGGCGCGGTCGTGGACTTCATCGCACCCAGTCACTTCGCGGTCTTCAACCTGGCGGACTCGGCGATCGTGTGCGGCGGTGTCCTGATCGTCATCCTCTCCTTCCGCGGCCTCGACCCCGACGGAACCGTCCACCGGGACTGACGGCTCCTCGCCGCCTTCCGAGGACTCCCCGGAAGGCACCCGCCCCACGCCTCACCTCCGGATCACCTTCGGGTGACGCGCACCGCGTACCCGTCGGCCGTCACCCCGGTCACCCGGACGTGGACGCCGTCGGGGAAGGTGTGGCCCCCGCCGGGCCGGAACGGCGCGTCCGCCAGCTCGGCCAGTTCGCCCGGGTCGCGGTCCGAGCAGGCGGGGCCGCCGCCGCTGCGCGGTGTGGCGTCCACGACGCGCACCGGGCCGCGGCCCGTGGGGACGCGGGAGTCCACGGTGTAGAGCAGCACCCCCTCGGCGCAGATGCCCCGGTCCAGGCCCGTCCTGGTGCGGGCCTCGGCGACGACGGCGCGGCTCGGGCCCGTACGGACGACCGCGATGCTCCCGCCTCCGGGCGAGGCGACGGGGCGCAGCTCGTGCTCCGAGGTGCCGGGGGAGCTGACGCAGCCGACCCGGTCCGTGTCGAGCCAGCCGAACTTCCACTTGTGCCAGCCCATGAGGTCCGAGATCCCGGCCATGCTCATGGTGTCCCAGCCGCCCGCGTGGCGGACCGAGGCGTCCTCGCCGGTGTCGTAGAGGTCGGGCAGCCCGTAGAGGTGGTTGGCCTCGTGGACGAAGTTGCCCCGTTGCCAGACGGCCGCGTCCTGGCTCCTGCCGAAGACGAGCGCGGCCCCCCGTATGGACGTGCCCGTCAGCCCGTGCCCCGCGCGCAGGCCCGTGAAGGTGTTGGCCTGGGAGACGGTGGGCGGGGCTGGGACGTTGTCGTCGGCGACGACGTAGACCATCTCGGTGCCGGTGAAGTCGGTGCCCCGGCGCTCGGCCGCGTCCAGCGCGTCCTGTACGTAGGCGCGCATGGTGGCCGTCGGGACGCCGCGCCCTATGCCGTACGAGGCCCAGGCGCGCGGCATCCGCACCCAGCCGTCGGTGGGCTCCAGATCGAGCCGGTATCTGCCGTGGGACGCCTGCGCGAGATAGTCGTCCGTGAAGTCCGAGAAGAAGGACGCGCGGCGGGAGGGGGAGCCGCGCGCCGGGAGGTCGGGGAAGTCGACCATGATCATGACGGCCTTGCGGTCGCCCTGCGGCCGGACGAAGCCGGGCCCAGGCGGGCCCTCGTCGAAGCCAGGACCAGGCACGACGGCGCACGGGCCCGACATCACCGAGGCCCCCGCGTGGTCGACGGGCATCAGGGCCAGGGCCGCGGTGGCCAGGGCCGTGGCGCCCGCGAGGGTGACGGCGCGACGACTGTACGGGCCGCGACGGTGCGAGCCGCGGCGCGGGCGCCGGGACCCCGGGCGGGCGGACCGCCCGGAGCCCCGGCCCGGTATCGGATGGCTCCCGGACGCCGGATTCGTGCCACGCATACGTGCTCCCTCGCGAGGTCGGCACAGCGCCGTCGGCGCCCGTGGGTAGTGACACCGTCGCCAGCGGGAGAGGCCGTCGCACCCCGGGGCGGTCCGCGCGAGTGAGGGTGAACGGGCCACGTCCGGCATACTCGATCAGGTGAGCACGCTTCCCGAGATCCGCACCCTGCCCGTACCGGACGGCCTGGAAGGCGAGCGTATAGACGCCGCCCTGGCCCGGATGTTCGGCTTCTCCCGCACCAAGGCGGCCGAACTGGCCGCGGAAGGAAAGGTCCTGCTGGACGGGGCGGAGGCCGGAAAGTCCGACCGGGTCCACAGCGGCGCCTGGATCGAGGTCGAGATGCCCGCGCCACCCGCGCCCGTGCGGATCGTCGCGGAACCGGTCGAGGGAATGGAGATCATCCACGACGACGAGGACATCGTCGTGATCGTCAAGCCCGTCGGCGTCGCCGCGCACCCCAGCCCCGGCTGGTCCGGACCCACCGTGATCGGCGGCCTGGCCGCCGCCGGCTACACCATCGCCACCTCCGGCGCCGCCGAGCGCCAGGGCATCGTGCACCGGCTGGACGTGGGCACGTCGGGCCTGATGGTCGTCGCCAAGTCCGAGCGGGCCTACACGCTGCTCAAGCGCCAGTTCAAGGAGCGCACCGTCGACAAGCGCTACCACGCGCTCGTCCAGGGCCACCCCGACCCGCTCAGCGGCACCATCGACGCGCCCATCGGACGCCACCCCCAGCACGACTACAAGTGGGCCGTCACCGCCGAGGGCAAGCCCTCCGTCACCCACTACGACCTCATCGAGGCGTTCCGCGCCGCCAGCCTCCTGGACATCAAGCTGGAGACAGGGCGCACCCACCAGATCCGGGTGCACATGTCGGCGCACCGGCACCCCTGCGTCGGCGACCTCACCTACGGCGCCGACCCCACGCTCGCCAAGCGGCTGAAGCTGGAGCGGCAGTGGCTCCACGCGCTCCGGCTCGGCTTCGAGCACCCCTCCGACGGAAGCTGGGTCGAGTACGAGAGCGGCTATCCGGACGACCTCCAGCGAGCGCTGGACGTGGTGCGTGCGGAGAGTGCGTAAGCGTGGATCAGCTCGCCCTGCTCTTCGCCCTGCTGCTCGCTGCCGTGGTGATGGTGCCGCTGGGTGACCGGCTCGGGCTGCCCTCGCCCGTGCTCATGACCCTCTTCGGCGGGCTGCTGGCACTGCTGCCGTTCGTGCCCAACGTGCAGGTGCCGCCGGAGTTCATCCTTCCGCTGGTGCTGCCGCCCCTGCTCTACGCGACGGTCCAGCGCACCTCCTGGCGGCAGTTCGCCGCGAACAAACGGCCCATCTTCCTGCTCGCCGTCGCCCTGGTCTTCGTGACCACGGCGGTCGTCGCGTTCGTCGCCAACGCGCTGGTGCCGGGGCTCGGCATCGCGGGCGCCGTCGCGCTCGGCGCCCTCGTCGCGCCGCCCGACCCGGTCGCCGCGACCACCGTCGCTGGCAAGCTCGGGCTGCCGCGACGGCTCGTCTCCATCCTGGAAGGCGAGGGCCTCTTCAACGACGTCACCGCGATCACCCTCTACCACGTGGCCATCGCCGCCGCCGTGACCGGCAGCTTCTCGTGGCCGGGCGCGGCCGGGGAACTGGTCCTCTCCGCCGTCGTAGCCGTGGCCGTCGGACTCGCGCTGGGCTGGGCGGCCAACAAGCTCGCCGCCTACCTCGCCGACGCCACCCTCCAGACCGGCCTCTCGCTGCTGGTGCCCTTCGCCTCCTACGTACTGGCCGAGGAACTGATGGGCTCCGGCGTGCTCGCCGTCCTCACCACGGCCCTCTACCTCGGCTCGGGGCGCGCGGTCGACGCGGACGACGTGCAGGGGCGGCTCGCCGGACAGACCTTCTGGTCCATCGTCGACACCCTCGTCACGGGCATCGCGTTCGGCCTCATCGGGCTCGAACTCGCCGCCGTCGTCGGGCCCGTCAGCGGGCGCTGGAACGAGCTGCTGCCCGCGGCCGTCGCCGTGGTCGCCGCCGTCGTGGTCGTACGGCTGGCCTGGCTGCTCCCCGCCGCGTGGCTGGCCAAGCGGCTGCACCGGCACAAGGACCTGGACGAGGACATCCCCGTCAACTGGCGCGAGACCGTCGTCGTCTGGTGGTCGGGGATGCGCGGGGTGGCCTCTGTCGCGCTGGCCCTCGCCGTCCCCCTCACCGTCGACGAGGCGGCGGGCGGCGGGCCCTTCCCCGAGCGCGCCGCGATCCTCTTCATCGCCTTCGCTGTCGTCCTCGTCACCCTCGTCTTCCAGGGGCTGACGCTGCCGTGGCTGGTCAAGCGGCTGAACGTACAGGCCGACAGCGCGGCCGAGCGCGAGCTGGAGCGACAGCTCGCCGTCCGCGTCGCGAAGGCCGCGAAGCGGCGGCTCAAGGAGATCGAGGAGGTCGAGGAACTTCCCGAAGAGGTCTCCGAGCTGCTGGCCCGGCGGGCGTGGGACGTGGGGGCGCGGATCTCGCCCGACATCGTCGACGACGAGCGGCGGGAAGCGCACGCCAAGCGCGTGAAGCGGATGAAGAAGGTGCACCGGTTGAACGGGGAGCTGTTGTCGGCGGCGCGGCACGAGGTGCTGGCCGCGCGCGGCGAACCAGGGGTTGATCCCGAGGTCTGCGACCGGGTGCTGCATCAACTGGACCTCCGCAGCTTTCGCGGCTGACGCCGCGTTTGAGGCGTTCCCTTTCTGTTTCGGGGGCAGCCTCCCGCCTGGTGGGGCTGCGGCCAGCCCCTGCGGGGCGACCCTTTCCCGAGGCGGGCCCCTCATTGGCCGTGCGGCTTCAGGGGGTGCGCTCTGTGGGTGCCCTTTTGGGGGGTTCGTTCGCGTGGTGCGGGCCGGTGGCACGGGTTGTGCCCACCCGTTCCGCCATGCGGAACGCCTGCCCACAACAGTTTTGGCGTCGTCGCCCGGCGAGGGCGTCCCTGGGTGCGCCTTGGGGGTTCGTTGCGAGGGTGCGGGTGGTGGCTTCGGCGCGGCGTGTGGTTGCGGTGCGTCGCGGCTGGCGCCGCGTGATTCCGGGTTCCTGTTGGGGTTATGGGCGCGTGGGTGCGGGGTGTCCGGTGCCGGGGTGGGGTGTCTCCTCGGCGTGAAGGTCTCAGTTTCGGCTTTCCGCCGGTCTTCGTCTCGACCTGCGGGGACACCCCACCGCGTCCCCGTCCCGCCGGTGGCCCACTGCCGCCCGACCAGGGCCGATGCCGTGCACGCTTGCCCTCGTCCGCCCCGTGACCGGGCACGATCCCTGTCGTGACCGGGAGCGGCCTTCGGCTGGAGGTTGGCCACCGGGTGGGAGGTGGTGTGGCGGGGTGTCCCCGCAGGGCAGCGAGTCACCGGCTGAGAGTCGAAAGCGAGACGGTTTCGCCCGAGGAGACGCCCCGGCGCGGCGCCGACCCCCACCACACAGGCACCCCATATCCACGGTCCGAGCCATGAATCACGCGGCGCCAGCCGCGACGTACCGGTCCATACGCCGCGCCGTAGCCACCGGCCCGCACCCGAACACGGCGCCCCGCCACCCCCAGTGCGTGCCGCGGCGCAAAAATCAGCGCGGGACCCTGCGGTGCCCACCACACCGGACAACCGTCCCGCGCAACACCCCCGACGAACGGGGCCAACCCCCCGTCCCCTTCCGCACCCCGCGAAGGGAGCGTCAGAGGGATTTGCCCGCGCGGTCGGACTCGTGGTTCGGGGACGGCTCCGGGAGGGACAAGGGAGCACCCGTGGCGGAGGAGAGGCGGATGCCCGGGAGCGCGGCCGGGTGCTTTTCCTGGAGCCAGCCCAGCAACCGCTCCCGCACATCGCACCGCAACGTCCACAGATCGTCCGACGTCCGCGCGGTCATCGCGACCCGAAGTTCCATCGTCGTGTGTGTCGAGTCCGTCACGACGAGGCTCCAGCTACGGCCGTCCCAGAAGTCGTTCGCGCGAATGATCTCCTCCGCCTTGGCGCGGATCTCCGCTACGGGCGCGGAGTGGTCGACCTGGAGGAAGACCGTGCCGGTCATCTGGGGACCGCCGCGGGACCAGTTCTCGAAGGGCTTGCTGGTGAAGTACGACACCGGCATGGTGATGCGGCGCTCGTCCCAGGTGCGTACCACGAGGTACGAGACGGTGATCTCGTCCACCGTGCCCATCTCGCCGTCGACCACGACCTCGTCCCCGATCCGCACCATGTCGCCGAAGGCGATGGAGAGACCGGCGAAGAGGTTGCCGAGCGTCGACTGGGCGGCGATACCGGCGACGATGCCCAGCACACCGGCCGAGGCCAGCATCGAGGTGCCGAAGGTCTTCATCGCCGGGAACTGGAGCAGGATGGAGGCCACGGCGATGACCACGACCACCGTGGTCACCAGGCGCTGGATCAGCGTGAGCTGGGTCTTGACGCGGCGGGCGCGTGCCGCGTCGGAGGTGATGCCCGAGTAGCGGACGGTGGTCGTCTCGACCACGGCGGCGACCACGCGCAGCACGAGCCACGCCGTGGCGCCGATCAATATGATCCGCAGCCACAGCTCGACGGTCTCCTCGCTGTCGCGGGCGATCTCGGCGTGATCGAAGAATCCGTTCAGCAGGGCGACGAAGATGACGGCCTGAAGTGGTACCCGGCCACGTCGCAGCAGCCCCCACATGGGGGTTTCCGGGTGGCGGGTGTCGATCCGCAGCAGCAGCCGGTCCACGGCCCAGGCGACGACGAACGCCAGCACGATCGCACCGCCGAACACGATGAGCGGTCGTAGCACGTTCTCCATGGCGGAATGACTCCTCGGGGGTAGAAGGCCACCCCCGACGGTACCTGTCACCATGGGCGGGATCGTGCCCTGGGCCAGGGCCACGGCAGGTAAATGTGAGGGATGTGACACCTTGGCCACCGTCGTTCTGTTCCACTCCGTGTACGGGCTGCGGCCCGCCGTCCACAGTGCGGCCGACCGCCTGCGCGACGCCGGGCACGAAGTGCACACCCCCGACCTCTTCAAGGGCCGCACGGCGGACACCGTGGAGGAGGGGATGGCGTTGAAGGACGAGATCGGCCGGGACGAGCTGCTGATGCGGGCCGTCACCGCGACCGGTCCGCTCTCGGACCGCGGGCTCGTCTACGCGGGTTTCTCGCTGGGCGGCTCCGTCGCGCAGAACCTGGCGCTCGCCGACGCGAAGGCGAAGGGGCTGCTCCTCTTCCACGGCACCTCGGACATCGCCGAGGACGCGGCCGTGGACGAGCTGCCCGTACAACTGCACGTGGCCGATCCGGACCCGTTCGAGCCGCACGACTGGCTGAACGCCTGGTACCTGCGGATGCGCAGGGCCGGTGCCGATGTGGAGGTCTTCCCGTACGCGGGCGCCGGCCACCTGTTCACGGACGCCGCGCTCGACGACTACGACGAGGAGGCGGCCGAGCGGGCCTGGCGCACGGCGCTGGGCTTCCTCGACACGCTCTGATCACCCCCCCCGTCAGCCACTGGCCGTACGGGCCCTGTCCGTACCGGCCCGCGGGTGTCCGCGGGCCGCTCGGGGCCGCTCAGTCGAAGACGTAGGTCTCGCCGAACACGGCGGCGTGTTCCAGCACGTCCTCCATGGGGTCGTCGATCTGGCCCGTCGAGATGAGGGCAATGTGCGGCCCGTTGTGCGAGTCGGTGTGCTTCTCGTCGGCGTGTGCGGTGCCGCTCGCCAGTACGGCGAGCGGCAGCACCGTCGCGGCGATCACGGTCAGCTTGATCATCATGTCGTTTCCTCGCCCGCCCGATTGTCGGATACTGCGTCGACATGCGTATCCACCCGAACGGCCCAAAAGTCACGGGCGCGCACGCGGAGTCATCCGATCCGGTCGTGGCGTCGCGGGACGGGGGCTATGGCCTGGTGCAGCGGCCCGTGCCCTCGCTCTTGTCGGGTGCGCAGAGGTAGCCGCGGTCGGCGCGCTCGTCGCTCAGATAGCGGCCCAGGCACTGGCCGGACGAGGTGAGGCCCTGGGCCCCGCACCAGTCGGCGGCGGCGTGGCCGCTGGCGAAGCCCCCGGCCTTCGCGGGGTCCGGGCCCGCGCGGTAGAAGAACCAGTAGCCGGAGCGCAGCGACGCGTAGTCGTCGCTGTCCAGCCAGCGCACACCGTCCACCTTCCGCGCCAGCTCGGCCTGCTGCCTGGCCCGCGCCGATGTGCCGTCCGACTTCGGTACCGAGGCGAGCTGGGCCACCCTGGGCAGCGTCGCGCGGCGGCAGCGGTCCGGCCGCGGTGAGCCTGTCCTGGAGCGTGTCGCCCGGCAGCAGCTCCATGACCAGCCACGGGTACGGGCCCTCGTCGACGATGTGGTGGATGGTGACCACGTGCGGATCGCTGAGCCTGGCCAGGGCGCGGGCCTCGCGCAGCACGCGTGCGCGCAGCATGCGCGAGGCTTCCGAGCCCTCGGGCGTCAACGCCGGGTCCACGGGCCGTACTTCTTTCAGGGCGACTTCGCGCTCCAGCGCGAGGTCCCGCGCCCGCCACACGGTGCCCATGCCCCCGCTGCCGAGCCGTTCCAGCAGCTCGAACCGGCCGCCGACGGTCTGTCCCCGCGATCCCCCAGCTCCCCCAGCCATGGGGGTCAGCGTACGGGCTGCTCCGCCCGCTCGACCCGCTGTGTGCCCGAAAGGGAGCGGTAGGAGCGGCGTACCTCGGCGGTGGCGTTCCGGTCGGTCTTGTCCGAGAGCACGACGTAGTCCATCTGCGCGCGCTCGGCCGTCAGATCCAGGACGCCGTAGCCGTGTGAGTCCATGTCCACCCACTTCACATGGCGGTTGGCGGCCCGCACGGCGGTCTCGGCGACGGTGGAGACGGTGTCGGGGGCGACGCGCAGGACGTCGTCCAGGTTGTCCGAGGTGACGGACGTGACGACGAACTCCGTGGCCACCGGCTCGTCCCACGGATAGGTGGCCGCCTTCACGGGCACGTCGTTGGCCCAGGCCATGTGGATGTCGCCGGTGAGGAAGACGGTGTTGTCGATGCCGTTGTCCCGCAGGTGGGTCAGCAGTTCGCGGCGGTCGTCCGTGTAGCCGTCCCACTGGTCGACGTTGACGGCCAGGCCCTCCTTGGGGATGCCCAGCAGCTCGGCGAGCGGGCCCAGCAGGTGCGCGGGCACGGAGCCGAAGGCGACCGGCGAGATCATCACGGAGGTGCCGACCATCCGCCACTTCGCCTCGGAGGCGCTGAGCCCGGCCTTGAGCCAGTCGAGCTGGGCGCGCCCGGTGAGGGTGCGGTCCGGGTCGTCGATCTCGCCGCCGTTGCCTATGGAGGACTGCTTGTCGCGGAAGGAGCGCAGGTCCAGCAGGTGCAGATCGGCCAGCTTGCCGAAGCGCAGCCTGCGGTAGGTGGTGCCCTGGGTGGAGGGGCGCACCGGCAGCCACTCGAAGTACGCCTGCTTCGCGGCCCGTACGCGCGCCGCCCAGTCGCCCTCGCCCCCTTCGCCGGGGGTGTGGTTCTCGGCGCCGCCCGACCAGGCGTCGTTGGCGAACTCGTGGTCGTCCCACATGGCGATCACGGGGTGCGCGGCGTGCAGGGCCTGGAGGTCGGGGTCCGTGCGGTAGTGGCCGTGGCGTACGCGGTAGTCGGCGAGGGAGACGATCCCGTGGCCCGGCTCGACGGTGCGGACGACGTCGCCCTCCATCGGGTACTCGGCGTGCCCGTACTCGTATATGTAGTCGCCGAGGTGGAGCACGGCGTCCAGATCGGAGCGCGCGGCGAGGTGGCGGTACGCCGAGAACCAGCCGCCCTCGTAGTTTGAACAGGAGGCGACGCCGAAGCGCAGCCGGTCCGCGCTCGCGTCCTCGGCCGGTGCGGTGCGGGTGCGGCCCGTGGGGGAGTGGGCGCCGTCGGCGGTGAAGCGGAAGCAGTACGGGGTGGCCGGGCGCAGCCCGCGCACGTCGGCCTTCACGGTGTGGTCGGCTGCGGCCTCGGCGGTGACCGTGCCGCTCGCCACGACGGTGCGGAAGTCCGCGTCCTCTGCGACCTCCCAGCGGGTCTCGACGGGCGCTCCCTTGCCGGAGCCGGGCACGGCGTCCGGGGCCGGTGTGACGCGGGTCCACAGCAGGACGCCGTCGGGTAGGGGGTCGCCCGAGGCGACCCCGTGGGCGAAGACGGGGGCCTGCGCGGCGTGCGCGCGGGGCAGGCCGCCCGCGAGGGGCAGCAGGGCCGCGGAGGCGGCGGTGGCGGTGGCCGCGATGACCGTGCGGCGCCCGGGGTTTCCGGGGCGCTCGGGCGTGTGCACGGGCGCGTGTCTGTGGGCCTCCGGAGTGCCGGAGGCGGCGTGGGTGTGGGTCACAGCCGGATGGTACGGGCAGGGAGCGGCAACGGGCAGAGCCGTGCGAGGAGTTCGTCGGCCCGTCGCCTCGCCGTGACCGCGGCTTCTCCGGCGGGGCTCACGGGGGAAGCCGCGGGGGCTGCGGGGCGGCCCTCCGGGGGCCCGAAGCGGCCCCCGGGACGGATCGTCCCGGGATGCCGGGGGCGGGGCGGGCGCCGGGGCGGTGGTGGCC
>NZ_JBSHAO010000100.1:0-14498 GCF_053611545.1 Streptomyces sp. NPDC054796
GCACCGACCCCCACCACACACCAACCCCACACGACCACCAGCACAAGCCAACAACCACGCGGCGCCAGCCACACCGCACCGCAACCACACACCGCACCGAAGCCACCCACCCGCACCCGAAGAACGCCGCCAAGCCACACGACGCCACCCCCGTGAAGCCGCACAAAAACCAGCGCGGGACCCTACGGCACCCACCACACAGGCCAACCGTCCCGCGCAACACCCCCGGCGAACGGGCAACCCCCGTTTCCTTCCGCACCCCGCGAAGGGGCCGTCACGCCACGTAGGACCGAGGCACGTTCGCGTCAGGCACCGCACCCGTGCGGACGAGGTCCGCGGCCGTGGCGAGGCGGCTCGCCGCCTCGCGGGCGAGGGGGTCGGCGATGGTGAACGGCAACCGGACGTACCCCTCGAACGCGCCGTCCACCCCGAACCGCGGCCCTGACGGCACCCGCACCCCCAACCGCTCCCCCGCCTCCGCGATCCGCGACCCGGAAAGACCACCGGTACGGGCCCACAGGGTGAGCCCGCCGAGCGGCACGGTGAACTCCCAGTCGGGCAGGTGCTCCCGGAGCGCGGCGACCAGCGCGTCACGGTTGCCGCGCGCACGCTCACGCCGTACGGCCACCGCCCCCGCCCACGCCTCGCCGTTCATCATGTGGGCGACGGCGAGCTGTTCGAGCACGGGGCTGCCGAGGTCGGCGTAGGCGCGTGCCGCGACCAGGCTGCGGATCACCTCGGGAGCCGCCCGTACCCAGCCGATGCGCAGGCCCGCCCAGATGGACTTGCTGACGGAGCCGACGGTGATCACCGTCGAGCCCCCGGAGTCGAAGGCGGCGACGGGCCGCGGCAGCGGGGTCTCCTCGTCGAAGGCGAGGTCGGCCATGGTCTCGTCGGCGACGAGCACCGTACCGGCGGCGCGCGCCGCCGCGACGAGGTCCCGGCGCTGGTCGTCGGGGGCCAGCGATCCTGTGGGGTTGTGGAAGTCACCGATCACGTAGGCCATCCGGGGCGCCGCGTCCCGCAGCACCTGCCGCCACGCCGTGAGGTCCCAGCCCGCGAGGCCGCCCGCCATGGGCACGGGGACGAGGCGGGCACCGGCGTCGCGCAGGAGCTGGAGCACGTTCGCGTACGAGGGGTGCTCGACGGCGATGCGTTCGCCGCGCGGCGTCAGCAGCCGGGTCAGCGCGGCGACGGCGCCCATGGCCCCGGTGGTGACCATGATCTGCTCGGGCATGGTCGGGACGCCGCGCGCCGTGTAGCGGTCGGCGAGCGCTTCGCGGAGCGCCGGGAGGCCCGCGGGGTAGTCGCCGTGGGTGTGCGCGTAGGGCGGGAGTTCGGCGAGGGCGCCCTGGAAGGAACGGGTCAGCCACGGTTCGGGCGCGGGCAGCGCCGCGCAGCCGAGGTCGATCATGGATCCGGCCGCCTCGGGCGGCAGCGGCTCCAGCCCGCGCGTGGGCACCGGGTTGCCAGCGGGCACGGCGGTCCAACTGCCGCTGCCGCGCCGTGACTCCAGGAAGCCGTCGGCGCGCAGCGCCTCGAAGGCGGCGGCGACGGTCGTACGGGAGACGCCGAGCGCACCGGCGAGTTCGCGCTCGGCGGGCAGCCGCGTGGCCACGGGGACCCGGCCTTCGAGGATGAGGAGGCGCACGCCGTCGGCGAGGGCGCGGTACGCGGGGGTCCGGCGCCCGGACGTCTCGTCCGCCGCCCGCGCGAACCCGGACGGCGCGGCTCCGGAGGACACGGCCCCGGACGACGCGGCATCCGTCGACGCCTCCGCGCCCGCGCCCCCGTCCGAACCGTGCCCGCCCGCCTCCGGCGCGCCCTCCCCGGACGGCCCCACGGGACTGAGCGCACGCGCCGCCGCCCCCGCCGTACCGGAGGCGCGCTGGGAGCCGAGGAGCCGCGCGAGCCGGGTCGCCCCCATGACCGAGGTCCACTGCGCCATTTTCGCGGTCCACCCTTCCGGTATTGGCCATGCGAATGGCCTCTTCCCAGGCCACAGGGTGCCACGGTTCCGGTCATTGCCGCCAGAAAGGGAGATCCACCGCTCGCCGGGCCCGGCCGTCATCCGGTGCGCGGAGGCCCGGAGGCGCACGCGATACTGCGACGGTGATGAGCACAGCGGACCCCCGGCACCCCTTCCTCTCCGGCCCGGCGCCGCTCGCCTTCGCCCACCGCGGCGGAGCCGCGTCGGGGCTGGAGAACACACACGGAGCCTTCGCGCACGCCCTCGACCTCGGTTACCGCTATCTGGAAACCGACGTCCACACCACGGCCGACGGCCAGTTGGTCGCGTTCCACGACGCCACCCTGGACCGGCTGACGGACGGGCACGGCCCGATCGCCCGGCTGCGCTGGGACGAGGTGCGGCGCGCACGCGTCGCGGGGCGTGCACGGGTGCCGCTGATGCGTGAGCTGCTGGAGTCGTTCCCGCAGGCGCGCTGGAACATCGACGTGAAGGCCGAGTCCGCGCTCGTGCCCCTGCTGGAGCTGCTGGAGGAGACGGACGCCTGGGACCGGGTGTGCGTCGGCTCCTTCGAGGAGGCCAGGGTCGCGCGGGCCGCGTCGCTGGCCGGCGTCCGGCTGGCCACGTCCCTGGGCACCCGTGGGGTGCTGGGGCTGCGGCTGCGCGCGTTCCGGCTGCCTGGCGCGGTGCGGCCCGGCGCCCTGTGCGCGCAGGTTCCGGAACGGCACGCGGGGGTACGGGTGGTGGACCGCGCGTTCGTCAGGGCGGCGCACGCGCTCGGCATGCAGGTGCACGTGTGGACGGTGAACGACCGCGAGCGGATGCGGGCGCTGCTCGACCTCGGGGTGGATGGCATCATGACCGATCACTTGGAAACGCTGCGTGAGGTGCTGACCGAGCGGGGAGCCTGGCCTGGCTGACCGCCGTGCCCCGCGTGGGACGGCGTACGGCGAGGAGTTGGGGGGCCGGGTGGATGCTGCCGTGACGGAACCGGGAGGCAAGGGCGCCGAGGGGGGCGAGGGGGCCAACGGAGAGACGCGGGAGGCGCGGGAGTCGCGCCGCAGGGAGCAGCGCGGCTGGTACTTCTACGACTGGGCCGTCTCGGTCTTCTCCACCAGCGTGCTCACGGTCTTCCTGGGCCCGTATCTGACGGAGGTCGCGAAGGCCGCCGCCGGCCCCGACGGCTTCGTCCACCCCCTGGGCATACCGGTGCGCGCCGGTTCCTACTTCGCGTACGCGGTCTCGGCCTCGGTGCTGCTGTCGGTGCTGGTGATGCCGCTGGCCGGGGCCGTGGCCGACCGGAGCGGCAGGAAGAAGCCGATCCTGGCGGCCTCCGCCTATCTGGGCGCGGCGGCGACGGCGGGCATGTTCTTCCTGGACGGCGACCGCTATCTGCTGGGCGGGTTCCTGCTGATCGTGGCGAATGTGTCGCTGGCCGTCTCGATGGTGATCTACAACGCCTTCCTCCCCCAGATCGCACCGCCCGAGGAGCGGGACGCCGTCTCCTCGCGCGGCTGGGCCTTCGGCTACGCCTCGGGCGCGCTGGTGCTCGTCGCCAACCTGGGCCTGTTCCTCGGCCACGAGTCCTTCGGCGTGCGCGAGTCGGTCGCGGTACGGATCTGTCTGGCCTCCGCCGGTGTGTGGTGGGCCGTCTTCACGCTCGTACCGCTGCTGCGACTGCGGGACAGGCCCGCCGCCCCCGGAACGGGACAGTCCCCGCGCACCCCGCTCGGCGGCGGCTGGCGCCAGTTGGCCCGCACCCTGCGCGAGCTGCGCCGCTATCCGCTGACGATGCTGTTCCTGCTGGCCTATCTCGTCTACAACGACGGGGTGCAGACCGTCATCACCCAGGCGTCGGTCTACGGCTCGGAGGAGCTGGGCCTGGACCAGACGACGCTGATCGGCGCGATCCTGCTGGTGCAGATCCTGGCGGTGGCCGGGGCGCTGGGCATGGGCAGGCTGGCCGAGCGGTACGGCGCCAAGCGCGTGATCCTGGGCTCGCTGGTGGCGTGGACGGCGACGGTGGGCGCCGGGTACTTCCTGCCCGCGCGGGCCCCCGTGTGGTTCTTCGTGCTGGCAGCGGGCATCGGGCTGGTGCTGGGCGGCAGCCAGGCGCTGTCGAGGTCGCTGTTCTCGCAGCTCGTCCCCGCGGGCAAGGAGGCGGAGTACTTCTCGCTCTACGAGGTGAGCGACCGCGGCACGAGCTGGCTGGGCCCGCTGCTCTTCGGCCTCGCCTACCAGCTCACGGACAGCTACCGCGCGGCGATCATCTCGCTGGTGGTCTTCTTCGTGCTGGGATTCCTGCTCCTGTGGAGGGTGCCCGTGAGGCATGCCGCGGCGGCGGTGGGGAACCCTTCACCGGACCGGATTTAGCTCCTGGGCCCGCGGCCCGGTAGTGTAACTCCTTGGCCCACCGGATGGACCGTTACTGCACGCCAAAGAGATGCGAACGCTGGGTGACATCTCCTGTCAGATGTGACAAACCGGGCGCTGGTGGGTACCGCATATTCGACGAAGCGGCGGCACGACGGGCGACGCATGTCCCTTTACGGGAATCTTCACCGCCGACCGGACGTTGACTGGATGACGACGACAGCGACACCTGTCCTGTGGGCGACAAGCCCGGGAGGCACGATTCATGAGTGAGCGAGCTCTTCGCGGCACGCGACTCGTGGTGACCAGCTACGAGACCGACCGCGGTATCGACCTGGCACCGCGCCAGGCCGTGGAGTACGCATGCCAGAACGGACATCGTTTTGAGATGCCGTTCTCGGTAGAGGCCGAGATTCCGCCGGAGTGGGAGTGCAAGGTGTGCGGCGCACAGGCACTCCTGGTGGACGGCGAGGGGCCGGAGGAAAAGAAGGGCAAGCCCGCGCGTACGCATTGGGACATGCTCATGGAGCGGCGCACCCGCGAGGAGCTGGAAGAGGTGCTGGCCGAGCGACTGGCCGTACTGCGTTCCGGCACGATGAACCTCGCAGTGCATCCGCGCGATGACAGTGGTGGGAACAAGCGCAAGTCCGCCTGAGGGCGAGACGGGCGTCCACCGCCCCATAGACAAGCACGAGGGCCTGTGACCACGACCGGTGGTCACAGGCCCTCGTGCTGTCCTGCCTGCCCCGGCCCCGTACACCTGGTGCCCCGTCCCGTACGACGGTCCCGTCCGGCGGACGGCCGGGCCTTGGCTCAGCGCTCAGCGGCCCGCCGAGGGGTTCCCGGACTCGTCGTCGTCCCGGACGACCTCACCCTGGACGACCTTGCCGTCGGGCCGGTGCATGCGGACCTGCTCCTCGGCCTTGCGCGCCTGCTGGTAGGCGTCACCCAGCGTGCCCGGAGCGAAGCCCTCACGGCGGCCGAAATAGCGCTGTGTCGAACGCCGCATCAGCCGCGCGGTGGGCGGGAAGAGGCACAGCAGCCCGGCCACGTCGGAGAGCAGCCCGGGGACCATCAGCAGCAGCCCGCCCAGCATGGCGAGCGCGTTGCCCCCGCTCCCGCTCCTGCGGGCCTCCTCTTCCTCCTCGGCCTGCGGCTCGCCGCCCTGGGCCTGCGCCTGGGCGCGCTGCACGCTGCGGGTGAGGTTCTGCCAGGCGCGGCGGCCCGCGCGCTTGATCGCGAGGGAGCCGAGGACGAAGCCCGCGACCAGCACGGCCAGCACCGTCAGCCCGCCCGCGGCCTCGCCGACGAGGACCAGCAGCCAGATCTCCAGCAGTGCCCACACCGCGACGCCCAGCGGGATGAACCGGCGGGCGCGGGAGCGCGGGCGCGGCTCGCGCCCTTCACCGGGGGCGCCGGGGCCCTGGCCGTGCCGGTGGCGGGCGCCGTCCTGCTCGGGCGGGGGCTCGTAGGGGAAGGGTGCGCGGGTCGTCATGGTTCAAGTGTGCCTGCGGCCGAGGATTTTCTTCACCCGGCCCTCGACCCCCCAGGCGGCCACCCGCCAGAGTGCCTCGGCGACGATGTCGCGGCTCATCTTGGAGTTGCCGCGCTCGCGCTCGACGAAGGTGACCGGCACCTCCACGACGCGCAGCCCCGCGTGCACGGTGCGCCGGGTCAGGTCGATCTGGAAGCAGTAGCCCTGTGAGGCGACCGTCTCTATGCCGATGCTCTCCAGCGTCTCCTTGCGGAAGGCGCGGAAGCCCGCCGTGATGTCGCGCATGGGGACGTCGAGGAGGAAGCGGGAGTAGGTGCTGGCGCCGCGCGAGAGGTACTCGCGGGACTTGGGCCAGTTGACGATCCGCCCGCCCGGCACCCAGCGGGAGCCGATGACGAGGTCGGCGCCGCCGAGCGCGGTGAGCAGCCGGGGGATCTCCTCGGGCTGGTGGGAGCCGTCGGCGTCCATCTCGATGAGGACGCCGTAGCCGTGCTCGATGCCCCAGCGGAAGCCCGCGATGTAGGCGGCGCCGAGGCCCTCCTTGCTGCTGCGGTGCAGTACCTGGACCGCTTCGTCGTCGGCGGCGATCTCGTCCGCGATCTTCCCTGTGCCGTCGGGGCTGTTGTCGTCGGCCACCAGCACGTGCACCTCGGGCACCGCCGTGCGCACGCGCGCGATGACCGACTTGAGGTTGTCCGCCTCGTTGTACGTCGGGATGATCACGAGGGCCTTGCCGAGCGGGCCGTACTCCCGCGCTTCGCCGTCCGTCACCGCTGCTGCCCCTCTTGCCCCGCTGCTGTCCGCGCTGATGCCTGCTCTGTCGTCTGCTCCGCCTGCGCTGCCGGGTCCGCCCCTCCGGCCGCCCGGCGACGTGTCCTGCGGCCGAGGAACAGGGCCCCGGCGCAGGACAGGACGCCCACCATAGCGAGCACCCATTCGGGAAGGGCGCCCACTCGGTCGGCGACCGTCGTGTCGTCGCGCAGCGGGAGGCTACCCGTGAGGGTGTCCCGCGTGAACTCCTGGGTGCGCTGCTCGACGGTGCCGTCCGGGGAGACGATCGCGCTGATCCCGCTCGGCGCCGCCGTGACGACGGCCCTGCCGTGCTCGACGGCCCGCAGCTTGGACATCACAAGCTGCTGTTCGGGCTGGCCCGTGTTGCCGTAGGTGGCGTTGTTGGTCTGGACGACGAGGGCGCGGGCGCCCGCGTTGACCGTGTCGCGGGGGATCTCGTCGTAGGCGACCTCGAAGCAGATGACGTCGCCGAGGCGCGCGGGGCCCGTCTGGAGGACGCCGGAGTGGTCGCCGGGCCAGAAGTCGCGGGGGACGCGCTGGAGCCGCGTGATGACCTTGCTGAGCTGGTCCCTGAAGGGCACGTACTCGCCGAAGGGCACGGGGTGCTGCTTGGTGTACGAGGCGCCGGGGCCCTTCTCGGGGTCCCAGACGATGCCCTGGTTCTCGACATAGCCCTCCTTGGTCGGGTGGTCGACCAGGGCTCCGACGAGGACGGGGACGCCGATGGCCTTGACCGCCTCGTCGATGCGGTCGCCCGCTTCGGGCCACTTGTAGGGGTCAAGGTCGGAGGAATTCTCCGGCCAGATGACGAGGTCCGGGCGCTTCACCTCGCCCTTCTTGACCTTCCGGGCCAGCTCCAGGGTCTCCTCGACGTGGTTGTTGAGGATCTTCATGGGGCGGCCGAGGAAGTCCATGCCGGGCTGCTCCACGTTGCCCTGGACCACGGCGATGTCCACCCGGTCGTCGGCCTCGGTGGGGACCGGTACGGCGTAGCCCGCGGCCGTCACGGCGACGGCCAGGACGAGCGACCCCGCGGCCGGCACGTAAGCGCGCGGCCCCTTCGTCGCCCCCTCCCCCGCGTGACGCTCCCCCGCACGTCCGCGCAGCGCCCAGAGGGCGACGGCGGTGGCCGCGAGGAGGGTGCCGGTCAGCGCGACGGCGAAGGTGACCAGGGGGGCACCGCCGAGCGCGGCCAGCGGGGTGTAGGGCGAGCCGGTGTTGGCGAACGCGAGCCGTCCCCAGGGGAAGCCGCCGAAGGGCACGCGGTCGCGGGCCCACTCCTCGGCGACCCACAGGCAGGCGCCCCACAGCGGCCACAGGCGCACCCGCGAGGTGACGGCGAGCGCGGCACCGAGCGCCGCGAGGAAGAGGCCCTGGAGGAAGGCGAGGCCCAACACGGCGTCCCAGCCGATGACATGGAGCCACTTCAGCAGGACGGTGAAGAAGGGCCACCCGAACGCGAGCCCGAGCCAGGCGCCCTGACGGCCCGTACGGCCGCGTGCCAGGAGGCCGAGCGCGGCGACGGAGACGAGCGAGAGCGGCCACGCGCCGTACGGCGGGAAGGCCAGTGCGAGGGCGACGCCGGAGAGGGCCGCCAGGGCCGTACGCGGGATCTCGCGCCGCACGAGCGCGCCCGCGCGCCGCCACCGTCCCGCGACGGGCGCACCGGGCTCCTGCCGCGCGGGGCCGCTGGTTTCGCGGCTCGCCCCGTCGTCGGCGGGTCGGGCGCCGTCGGCCTCGCGGCCCTCGTGCCCCTCGCGGCCTTCGGGCGCGGCGGACCGGGGCGTGTCCGGCTCCTTCGCGGACTGGCCGCCTGGAGCGGATGCGTCGGTGGTGTCGGAGCCCGATGGCACGGTCGCGGCCTTCCTACAGGTCGTGCGGTGGTGGAGCGACCGTATAACGCGCGGGGCGCCGCGCGGGCCCGGGGTGCGGAAAGCCTGGGGTTCACGCCTGCGGCCGGGCGACAGGTGGGGGCCTGCGCGGGAGCGGGCAGGCGCGTACGCGGCGCGTGACCTTCTGCGGATCGGGGCCCGGCACCCTTCGGGCCGACCTGGGACTCGCTGGCTGCGAGTCGACCGAAAGCCGTTGTCTACTGAGCGACCGGGCCCCACCCGGGTCACACCTGCCGACCGGGCGAAACCTTCCGCCCCCGTGCCGCGGGCGCTGGACCTGGCTCCCAGTGGTGGTGTACCGGTGCGGCGCACCACCCCATGGCCCAGCGGCGTTCGACGACTGCGCGGAAATTTCCCGGTCGGACGTCCTGTGGTGGACCCGGCCGAACCTACCCGTCCACTGGCGCCGCCTGTCAACAGCCGTATGACCTGCGTCGTTTCGCTAAATCACCAGGTCAGTGAGCGGTGCCCCACGGGGGTCCGACAGGCCGAGGGCACATCGTTCGGCGGTATGGGAGTCCCCACTGTCACTCGAACGGCCCCGCGTACACCGTCCTGCCCCCGACCACCGTCCGCAGGCAGGTGGGGAGTTGGCCGCCCGGCGTGAGATCGGGCAGGCCAGGGGTGCCGGAGCGGGGGTCGGTCGACCAGTTGGCGACCCGGTTGTCGGGGGTCTGGACGACCAGTTCCCCGGCGCGCCACACCGCGTAGTCGGCGGGCGCCCCGGGCACCAGGACGCCCGCGTCGTCGCGGCCGAGCGCGCGCCAGCCGCCACGGGTGTGCGCGGTGAAGGCGCCGCGCACGGAGATCCGGTGCTCGGGGGTGCGGTGGAAGGCGGCGGCGCGGATGGTGCCCCACGGGTCGAGCGGGGTGACGGGGCTGTCGGAGCCCAGGGCGAGCGGGACTCCGGCGCGCAGGAGGGCCGCGTACGGGTTGAGGGTGCGGGCGCGCTCCCGACCCAGGCGCTGCGCGTACATGCCCTCGTCACCGCCCCACGCCGCGTCGAAGGCGGGCTGCACGGAGGCGGTGAGGGCCAGCTCGGCGAAGGCGGCGACGGTGGTCTCCGTCAGCATCTCCGCGTGCTCGACGCGGTGCCGGGCAGCGCGTACGCGGTCGAGGCCCACCTTCTCGGCCGCCGCGCGCACGCCCTCGGTCACGGCGGTGAGCGCGGCGTCCCCGATGGCGTGGAAGCCCGCCTGGAGTCCGGCCTCGGTGCAGGCGGCGACGTGGGCTGCGATCTCGTCGGCGTCCAGGTGGGCGCTGCCGGTGTGCCCGGGCGCGTCGGCGTAGGGGGCGTGCAGGTGTGCCGTGTGGGAGCCGAGGGAGCCGTCGGCGAAGAGGTCCCCCGCGGCCCCGACGGCGCCGAGGGCGCGGATACGGGCCGCGTCGGCGGGCGACGTGACCTGCTCGGCCCAGTAGCCGTGCACGCGGGGCCCTGGCGCCTCAGGGGACACCGTGGCGAGTTCCAGGAGGGAGACGAAGTCGTCCTCCCCGGAGATGTCGGGGCCCGCGCACTCGTGGACGGCGCCGATGCCCAGGGAGGCGGCGCGGTCCAGCGCCGCGCGCTGGGCCTCGGCGCGCTGGGCTGGGGTGACGGTGCCGTAGGCGGCGGCGCGCACGGCGTGGTGCGCGTCGCCGGTGAGCGGCCCTTCGGGCTCGTAACCGGCCAGTCGGGTGACGCCGGGGACGAGGTCGAGCAGCGCCGTGGTGGCCAGCGCCGAGTGGACGTCGACGCGGCTGAGGTAGAGGGGGCGGCCTCCGGTGGCGCGGTCCAGCTCCTCGCGGGTGGGGTGGCGGCGCTCGGGCCAGGCGGCGGCGTCCCAGCCCGTACCGAGGAGGACGCGGTCGCCGGTGCGTGCCTCGGCGTGCGCGCGCACGCGCTCCAGCGCGTCAGCGAGGCAGGGCGCGCCGGAGAGGTCGAGCCCGGTCAGCGCCAGCCCGGTGGACGTGGTGTGCACATGTGCGTCCGTGAACGCGGGGGTGACGAGTGCGCCGTCGAGGTGAACCGTCTCGTCCACGCCGTCGGCGAAGGAGTCGGCGGCGCCCTCGGAGCCCACCCAGGCGATGCTGTCGCCCTCCACGACCATCGCGGTGGCGAAGGGGTCGGCCGGGCTGTGGACCTCGCCGCCCCTCAGCAGGAGGGTGCGGCTCTCGTGGGGACCGGGGGCGGTGCGCTCGCTCATGGGGACAGTTTCCCGCCCCGGCGCGGGGCCCTGGACCGCGGGGTGGGCCGTCCGGGCCTCCCAAGACCCCCGGACCCCGGCGCGCGCGTCAGATGCGCGGGGGCCGTGCCTCGTACGGGGTGGACAGGACGACCGTCGTCCGGGTGGAGACGCCCGAGAGGGAGCGGATGCGGGCCAGGAGGTGTTCCAGCTCGATGGGCGTGGCCACACGCACCTTGAGGATGTAGTTCTCGTCGCCCGCCACGCTGTGGCACGCCTCGATCTCCGGGACGTCGGCGAGGCGCTCCGCGATGTCGTCGGGGGCGCTGGGGTCGAAGGGTTTGACCGAGATGAACGCGGTGAGCGGCAGGCCCACCGATTCTGGGTCCACGAGCGCCGCGTAGCCGCGGATGACGCCGCGCTGCTCCAGACGGCGCACGCGCTGGTGCACGGCCGATGTGGACAGGCCGGTGGCCTTGCCCAGGTCGGTGTAGCTCATCCGCCCGTCCTTGACGAGCAGTTCCACGATCTGTCGGTCCAAGTCCTCCACAGCAGGTCAACCTACTGTGCCCGGCGCACTCCGGCACAGCGGGCATCGCCCGGGTGCCGCACTGGGGCGTAGTGTGTGAGCAAGGCCACACCGATGCCCCCGTGTCCGCTGGGGCGTCGCGATTATGCGGGTGACACGGCGGGAAGTGCTTGCTGTGGCCGGGGGCGAGCTGCCCGGCAGGTCCACCCGAGGGGGATTGCATGCGCACTGTGAAGTCGGTCCGCGCCAGTGAACAGGACGCCGAGAACGGCGATGACCTGGCCTTCGACGCCTATGACGCCGACACCTATGAGATCTACCGCGTGAACTGCCCGGACTGCGGTCAGCCGATCGCGCTGCTGGCGGAGGAGGAGATGCTCCCGGAGCACGCGCTGTGCGCGACCCGGTGGGACCCGTTCGGGCTGACGGTCTGCCCCGGTTCCGGGCGTGCGGCGGCGGACGCGGTGTCCTCCGGCGAGGAGCCGGAGACCCAGGAGCGGGACGTGGCGGCCCTGTTGACGCTTCCCGAGGGCCTGGACTGGCGGAAGCAGCCGTTCTCGCACGTGGGCGGCCCCTCCGCGCGGCCGATCCGGGTGCCGGGCCAGACCGTGCGCGCTGACCTCGCCGCCCGCCCTGACCGGACCGTACAGCCGGGATAGACACTGGACGGGGAAGCCGGGGGGCGGAAACGGGGGCGGGGCAGGACCCCGCCGTCCCACTGCCCCGCCACCACGGCGCCCGGTTACCAGTAGCGGTTCTCCAGCATCGCCTCCAGCGTGGCCCGGTGCATGATCAGGTCGTCCGGGTCCCGTGGGGCCACGGCCTCGCCGAAGTGGATCTGCCGGTAGGCGATGCGGAGCATCAGGATGGCGTGGCGCAGCGCCGCGTAGAGGGTGTGGAAGTCCATCGCGCGCGGTGTGTGTCCGGTGAGTTCGGCGTAGCGCGCCTCGACGGCGTCGCGGCGCAAGAAGTCCGGCAGCCCCCGCTGCCCGGTGGACTCCGTCAGGTCCTGGAAGAAGCGGTGGAGGAACACCGTCCAGGAGAGGTCGAGTTCGCGCGGTCCCAGGGACGCCATCTCCCAGTCGAGCACGGCGACGGGTGTGAAGCCGTCGTAGACGACGTTGCCGATGCGCGCGTCGCCCCAGCACAGCACCGTGTCGCCCTCCTCCACCGGCCAGTTGGCCTCCAGCCAGGCGAAGGCGCGCTCGATCAGCGGTGAGCGCGGGCGCCCCTCGACGACCCAGTGGTAGTAGGCGCGCTGCGCCTCGACGTGGTGACGCAGCGGGCTGCCCGCTTCCTCGGAGTCGCCCTCCTCGGTGTCCGCGCCGGCGGCCGGGCCCGGGTCGGCGGCGAGGAACTCGGCTTCCCGTAGGGGTACTTGGTCGTGGAGGCGGGCGAGGAGCGCGACCGACTCGGCTTCGAGGCGGGCGCGTTCGGCGTCGGTGGCCGAGTGCAGCCAGTTGCCGTCGTACGTGTAGGGCATGACGTCGGGCGGTACGCGGCCCCGCACCCGCTCCATCACGAAGAAGGGCGCGCCGAGGTGCCGTTCGTCCTCCTCCAGCCACAGCACACGCGGCACGGGCACATCGCTGTGCGCGGCGACGAGGGCCATGGTGCGGTACTGGCGGGCCATGTCGTAGCGGGGGAAGACGGTGTACGCGGCGGGGTCGGCGGCGAGCCGGAGGGCGCAGGCGGTGACGGGCGCCTCGGCGTGCTCGAGGCCGAACAGCACCGTCTCGCTCGACATGCCGTTGCTTTCGGGAACGACCGGATCGGTGACGCGGGCGCCCGGCAGGCGGTCCCCGAGCCAGGCGTTGAGGCGTTCGGCGAGTTCTGCGGGGTCGCGGGTGGTGGTGCGGGGGCGGGGGCCGGGGCGGGGCGCGGGGCCGGGCGCGGAGGTCATGGCCGCTCCTCCCCCGGCGCGTTCCCGGGCGCGTTCCCCGGTGTGCCGGGCGCGGTGTCGCCGTAGCCGGTGAAGCCGCTGGGGTCGTGGCGGCCGAAGCTGCCGTGCTCGAAGATCCCGTATCCGGTGCGGCCTTCGAGGGTGAAGCGGGCGGCGTGGTCGGTGACGCCGTAGGCGGACAGGGGGTGGGCCGAGGGGTCGGAGAGGTCGTAGACGCGGCGCTCGTTCCAGCCGCGCCCGCGCCAAGTGCCGTGCTGCCAGTCGTCGGCGGGCGGGTAGCCCGCGCCGACGGCGAGGGGCGAAGAGGTCAGCGTCTCCACATGGAGTTCGAGGGGTTTGCTTCCGTGACCGGACGGAGGTGCGTCGAGGTGGACGACGGCGCGCTCGGGGTGGCGGGTGCCCGGCCGGTAGGCGATCTCGGTGCGGGGCCAGCCGAGCTGGGTGTCGCGGTGCCCGTCGCGCACGAGCAGCGCCTCGTTGAGCGTGCGGTAGCCGTCGGCGTCCTCCTGTGCGATGACGACGAGGAAGCGGTCGGCGAAGCGGACGGGGCTCCAGATCCAGTGGAAGCCCTCGGGCCTGGCCTCTTCGGCGGCCCGGCCGCCCTCCTCGCCGGGTATCGGGCGGGTGCCCCAGCTCCGGTCGCGGATGCCCGTCCACTGCTCCGCCGTGACGGGGAGGTCGGTGCCGTCGGCCCTGATGACCCCGGTGACGTGGCCCGCCTGCACGAAGCGCCGCCCTTCGAGGATGAGGCGGTCCCCCCGTCGCTGGGTGTGGTGGGGCTCCCAGACGGCGGGGAAGTCGGCGGTCCACGTGAGGTCGTAAGAGAGGGAGCCCTCCCCTCCCCCGTCGGGCCCCTCGCTTCCCTCGCCCGGGTCGCACTGGAGCCTGAAGCGCTTCAGCGGCTCCTCGACAGTGATGCGGAAGGGGCCGACGGCCAGGCTCATCCGGTCCTCGCCGAGGGCGTCCGACGCACGCACGGCGAGCAGCCGGTCCCCGAGGCGGAGGGTCGCGTAGGCGTCGATGACGCCCGTGTTGGGGTAGACGCCGAGCCCGGCGACGAGCAGGGCGCGGCCCGTATGGTCGAGCACCTGGAAGATGCACCGGTCGTAGGCGTTGCGGTCGCCCGTCGCGACGTGCCGCATGGACAGGGGCACCTGGTGGACAGGGTACTCGTCGAGCGGGACGGGTCGCTCGTCCGCGAGGGGGTGTGCGCCCGTACGGGGTGGGCCGTCCGCGCCGGACGCGCCGGGCCGGGCCTCCGCGCGGGGGTGGTCCGCTGACTCGCCGGTCTCTGGTGCCACGGTCTGCCTCCTCGATGAGGGCGGGTGGCGGCGCGCCGGACAAGGGCGGCCCCCTCGGCGGAGCTTGACGGTACGTCAGCTC
>NZ_JBSHAO010000101.1:0-14458 GCF_053611545.1 Streptomyces sp. NPDC054796
CCCGACCGGTACGCGGCCACCACACCGGCCGTTCGCATGCGCCCGCCACGCGGGGCGCGGTGGTCAGCGGGCCAGCGTCGCGCGGATGCTCTTGCCGCCGCCCGGCGGCGCGAGGTTCACGGCCACCTCGGCCGCCAGATGACGGACCAGCGGCCAGCCGAAACCGCCCGAGGCCCCCTTCAGATCGGCGGGCCGCTCGTGCGGGGGAGTGGCCGAGGGGTCGCGTACGACGACATCGACCGTCCCCTTGCCCGCGTACAGCTTCAGGGACGTGATTCCTCCGGCGTGCCGGAGCGCGTTGGTGACGAGTTCCGAGACGACGAGCAGCACGGTGTCCGTGGTTTCCGGGGTCGGCTGCGGGGAGAGCGCGTGCAGGAAGTCGCGTGCGAGATCACGGGCCTGCGCCGCCGTGCCAGGGCGGCCGGGCACAGGACGAGGTCCGGTCCCACGCTGTGCTGTGGTCTCCGGGGCGTGCATGCTTCTCACTCCACTCGATGGACGACGATCCTTTGCGGTGCGTCCCTGGGGCGCATGCCCGTACATGCCGTCAGCTAACGCCATCGTGCCCTACGGACCGCCGCGGAAGTGCCCCGCCCCTCCCCGCCGGAGGCTTTCGCGGACGGTCCGGGTTAGCGTGTCGCGTCTTGAGACCTCGGACCGATGGGCAGAATGCCCGAGACCGTCACCACAAGGAGCGCCCATGGATATGAGCTTGGAGGCGTTGCTGGAGCAGATTCGCGAACGGGGGAACTACCGGACCCTTCAGGAGGCGGCCGGCGCCACGCAGGCCGTGCTCGAAACCCTCGGCGCGCACCTCGTGGACGAGGACCGCGCGCGGCTCGCCACATTTCTCCCGCAACTTTGCGCACCCCTGCTCACCCCTGCCCCGTCCGCCCCGCCCCGGCCGTCCTCGACGGCCCCGGGAGCGATGAAGGGGCCGCCGCCGGGGAGCGAGCCGCTGACGTTCCAGGTCTTCCTGGACAAGGTCGGCACCCGGCACGGCGGCAGCCCCGAGACCGCCCGCAGAGACGCGGACGCCGTGCTCTCCGTCATCGCGGAGAGAGCGGACGACAAGCTCATCCGCCGCATTCTGGACTGGCTCCCGCCGGGCCACGCGGCCCTCTTCGGCCTTCCCGAGCCCGGCTGAGCCGGACCGTGCCGGGCGGCGTCCGCCGCGCGGCGACGGTCCGTACTCGGCCTGGATCGGGGTGGCCGAAGAGGAGACCCGCAGGCGGTCGCCGGGGCGCCGGATGATGGAGTGAGCGGGACGGGCGGACCAGGGAAACCACCGTGGCCACCAGGGCTGCCGTTACCGGCGGAGCCGCCGTGACCAACCGAGCCGCCGTGACCAACGGCACTGCCGGGACCACCGACGACACGTGAGGAAACGCCGATGGCGGGTAGGGCCAGCCGTATGCCAGGACGACCGAGCACATGGGACAAGGCCGCCTTCCGCGCCGTCGCCACCCGCGACTGGCCGAAGGCCGAGGGCGTGCTGCCACGGCTGAGCCGCAGCGCCGACCACAGCAAGCTGTGGATGGGCGTCGCCGCCGGGATCGTGGTCTCCGGGATCGGGGGCCCGCGCGCCCGGCGCGGCGCGGTGCGCGGACTCGCCTCGCTGGCCGCCGCTTCGGCCGTGGTCAACACCGTCGGCAAGTGGTCGGTACGCCGCAACCGCCCCGTCCTCGACGCCGTCCCCGTCATACGGCAGCTCCAGCGCCAGCCGCGCACCACCTCCTTCCCGTCCGGCCACTCCGCCTCGGCGGCGGCGTTCGCGACCGGCGTGGCCCTGGAGTCGAAGGGCTGGGGAGCGGCGGTGGCGCCGGTGGCGGCCTCCGTCGCGTTCTCGCGCGTCTACACCGGCGTGCACTACCCGAGCGACGTCCTCGCGGGCGTCGCCATAGGCGCGGCGACGGCGTTCACCGTACGGGCGGTGCTCGCGCGCCGCCCGCAGATCCCGCCCGCGCAGCCGCTCGTGGAGGCCCCCGCGCTGCCCGAAGGCAGCGGCCTGTCCGTCGTCGTCAACCCCGGCTCCGGCTCCGCCGCCTTCGCGGAGGAGGTGCGCGGCGCGCTGCCCGAGGCCGAGCTGACGATGTGGGAGCCGGAGTCGGGACCGCTGCCCGAGGTGCTGGACAAGACGGCGCAGAAGGCGGCCGAGTCCGGTGGCGCGCTCGGCGTGTTCGGCGGCGACGGCACGGTCAACGTGGCGGCCCGCCTCGCGCAGAAGCACGGGGTGCCGCTGGCGGTGCTGCCGGGCGGCACGTACAACCATCTCGCGCAGGACCTCGGCATCCACGCCTCGGCCGACGCGGCGCGCGCCGTCGAGAACGGCGAGGCCGTCGCCGTCGACCTCGCCCGCTTCAGCCCGGGCCCCGGCAGCGCCGAGGGCGACGAGACGCCCGGGCACTTCCTGAACACCTTCAGCCTGGGCTCGTACGGCGAACTCGTGGAGGTACGGGAGCGCTGGGCGGGCCGCATCGGCCCCTGGGCGGCCGGAGTGGTGGCGGCGCTGCACGTGCTGCGCACCTCCCGCCCGTTCGAGGCGACGGTGAACGGCAGGAAGCGCTCACTGTGGCTGCTGTTCGTGGGCAACTGCTCGTACAACGGCTTCGCCACGGGATCCGTCAGGCGCTACAACCTGTCCGACGGCATGCTCGACATCCACGTCGTGCGCGGCGGGCACTGGGCCCGCACCCGGCTGGTCGCGGCGGCGCTGACGGGGCTGCTGCACCGCTCGCCCGTGCACGCCGCCGCGCGCGGGCGACGGCTGCGGATCACGGGGATCTCCGAGGGCACGATCTGCGCCTTCGACGGCGAGACGGCCCCCGCGCCCCGCGACATGCTCCTCGACAAGGAGGCCCGCGCCCTCACCGTCTACCGGCCCCTGCCGCAGTGGCTCAGCGGGGGCCCGCTGGCGCGGGGCGACAGCGCGGTCTGACGCGGTGCTCTGACGGAGTGTTCTGACGGTGGTGTCCGACGGTGCGGCGGTCCGGCGCTGGTTCCGGTCCGACTGGTGACCCGTGCGTGTCCCCTGGCCCTGTGGGGCCGCCCGGACCCGGCGGCCGTCCGTTCAGCGGACCCGTCGGGCCGACCGTTCCTCCGGGACGAGGCGGTCCACGCGGACCCGGACCGAGGCGACCGGTATCCCGGTCAACAGGGCCGTGCGCGCCGCGACATGGCGCCGTACGGCGGCGCAGAGCGCGGCGAGGTCGGCGGGATAGGGCAGGGCGAGGCGCACGGTGACCACGGCTCGGCCGCGCCGCACGACGGCGCGGCCCCTGGCGCCTGTCCCGTCCGCCTCGTCCGCCCCGTCCGTCCGGCCTCGCGGCCCCCGGTCCTCCCGCGCCCACCGCTGGACGGCCTCCTCGGCGGCGCGCGCGGCGACGCGGCCGACGACCCGTTCGGCGACCACGGTCGCGCCACGCGCGGCGGCGGGCACGGGCGGGGACGTCGACGCGGGCGGCGGATGCGCGGGCGGGGGAGCGGGGTCCGCGTGCGGGGTGGTGGGTTCGTCCGTCACCGCACGCGGGTCTCGGTCTCTTCCTCCGCCTCCTCGTCGGGCAGCCGGACATCGATGACCGAGACGTTGACCTCGACGACCTCCAGCGCCGTCATGCGCTCGACGGCCGCGATCACGTTCTCGCGCAGCGCCGCCGCCACGTCGGCGATCGGCACCCCGTACTCCACGACGATGTCCACGTCGATCGCGGTCTGCCGCTGGCCGACCTCCACCTTCACGCCCTGTGCCACGTCGGGGCGGCTTCCGGGGACGCGTTCGCGTACGGCGCCGAGCCGACGTGCCAGCCCGCCGCCGAGCGTGTGGACGCCGGGCACCTCGCGGGCCGCCATACCGGCGATCTTCTCGACGACGCCGTCCGCGATGCTCGTCCGTCCACGGGTCGCGGGCGGCGCGTCCGCGCCGGGCGCGCTCTCCTGGACGGTCGTCGCGCTGCCGCCGGACTTGCGCAGCGTGCCGCCTCCCGCGTTGCCGCCGCCTCCGCTGGTGCCGGTGCGGCGGTTCTCGGGGATGCCGGGGACGCCGGGGACGGCGCCCGTTTCCGAGGCGCTGGTGCCGGTGGTGCCGGTGGTGCCGCCGCCGGTGCTGGTGCCCACGCCCTGCGGGTCGTTGACCGACGGTGGCGGTGCCTGTGGGGCCATGGCTGTCTCCTCGCTCCTTCGGGCCCGGACAGTGCGCGCGCTGTGCGGTGCGCGGTGCCGCTCTCGCGGGCCCCTGTGACGGCCGGGCGTGACGTGTCCCGTCGACCCGGCCCTTCCTCGTACGGCTCTGTACGGCTCTGCGGAGAGGTGCTGTGGTGCGCGCTACTTGGCGGACCGCGAGAACCCGGGGAGCCGCGAAAGCCTCCCCGTGGCCCTGCCCGTCCTGCCCGCCTTGCCAGCCTTCACGGGCCTGGCGGCCTTCGTCCTCCCGTCGGACCGCGTGCGGCGGTTCCACCAGTGGCGGCGCGGCGGGTGCAGCGCACGCCCCAGCCTGCGCCCCAGCAGCAGATAGCCGAGCACGGCACCCGCGCTGTTGAGCAGCACGTCGTCGATGTCGAAGGCGCGTCCGGTGACCAGCGTGCCCTGGACCAGCTCCACCGCGAGCATCACCAGCCCCGTGGCCAGCGTCACCCGCAGCAGACCCCGTGCGCGCGGCAGCAGTACCGGGAGCAGGAGCCCGAACGGCACGCCCAGCAGGATGTTGCCGCCCAGTTGCTTGACCGTGTCGCGGAAGGCGGGCTGGTCCAGATAGGCGCGTATCGAGTCGCCGGGGCGGAGGTTGCTGTGCGTGAACCGTTCGGAGGCGGCCGAGGGCTCCAGCGTCAGCCGCGACAGGACGACGGCGAAGGCCACCATCCCGGCGAACGCCACCAGTATCGCCAGCACCCGCACCAGGAGGGGCGCCCCGCCGCGCCGCCCAGCTCCAGCTCCGGCCCTGGCTCCGTTCCTGGCTCTGGCCCCGGCCCCGTGCTCCTCGGGCGGGCCTCCGGAGGCCATGGTCGCCTTGCCGTTCAGGACCGTGCGAGCCATCAGGCACCCCCGGTGTCGGTGTCGGCGTTCCATGCCACGCGTTACCCCTGTTGGCCATGACCATGCCCAGCGGGTCCAGAGTGGCCGGGCCGGAAGGCCGTCCCCCGGGTACGTCAACTGGCCGTGCCAGACTGCGCGTTCATGGGGACATCCAGGAACGGAGACACCGTCGGAGGCGTCGGTGCGGGGGTCACTCTCGGGCTGTTCGCCGCGTGGGCGGCGCACGACGCCGAGGAGGTCGCGACGGGCCCGCGCCGGCTCGCGGCCCGGCTGCCCGAACTGCGCGAGCGCCTGCCGCGGGTGCCGGACCGGGTGTGGCGCGCGCTGGAGGGCGTCGACGCGCGGGAGTTCGCGGTGGCGGTCACCGGAGTGGGCCTCGTCGTCGCCGCGGCGGCGGCCGACGGACACCGTACGGGCGGCAGGTCCGGCTTCTACCAGTCCACGCTCACCGGGTTCGGCCTCCACGGAGCCGTCCATCTCGCGCAGGCCGCAGCGGTACGGGGATACCCGCCGGGGGCGGCGACCACCCCGCTGGTGGTGCTCCCCTTCACACTCTGGGCGCGCGGCAGGCTCCGGCGCGCCGGGGTGCTGAGGGCCACCCGCGTGCGCGAGGCGATGGGCGGGCTCGCCATGGCGGGGCTCGTCACGGTGGCGTCGCACGCCCTGGCCGGGCGCGTCACGCGACGCCGGGGCTGACGGCCGGGCGGGCCCGGGGTGCGGGGGCTCCGGGGCGGCGCGGCGGCGCGCTTCCGGTGGGCCCAGCGGGTCCTTGTGCCGGGGGAGGGGCAGGACCCGCCGCGCAGGTCAGGGCGCCCCCGGCCGGGCGTCGGCGGCGACGTGGGATTACCGTCGGCAGAGCGTCACGTGTGGCGTCGCACCCGCGCGCGGCTCCCACACCCTGGACCCGCTGTCCGCCACCCCCCACGAGACCGGAGCCCCACCCGCACCATGCGCCTGCTGCTGATCCGACACGGCCAGACCACCTCGAACCTCTCCCACTCCCTCGACACCGCCGCGCCGGGCCCCGGCCTCACCGGGCTCGGCGAGCGGCAGGCGGCGGCGCTCCCGGCCGCCCTCGCCGCCGAGGACATCGGGGCCCTGTACGTCTCCACGCTCACCCGCACTCAGCTCACGGCCGCGCCGCTCGCGGCGGAACGCGGCCTGACGCCCGTCGTCAGGGACGGGATCAGGGAGCTAGCGGCGGGCGAGCTGGAGATGCGCAACGACGAGGAGGCGATCGAGGCGTATCTCACCACCGCCTTCGCCTGGTCGGCGGGGGACACGGAGCTGCGGATGCCGGGCGGGGAGAGCGGCGCCGAGGCGCTGGGGCGTTTCGACGAGGTGGTGGAGGAGGCGGCCGTCGCCGCCTCCGGAACGGGGACGGCGGCGCTCGTCAGCCACGGCGCGGCCATCCGCATGTGGACCGCGGCCCGTGCCTGGAACGTGGACGTAGCGTTCGCCGCCGAGCACCCGCTGAGCAACACCGGTGTGGTCGTCCTGGAGGGCGAGCCCGGCAAGGAGTGGCGGGCGCTCTCGTGGACCGGCGTCGCCATCGGCGGCCCCGGGGTCGAGGACGCGGGCGCGGACGGGGCCGCGGCGCACGTCGTCACGGACCCGCGGTCGCCGAACTGACCCGGCCGAGGGCCACGGCCACGGCCACGCGGGGAGCGCACGTGGCGGGTGCGCCCGGCCGGCCGCCACGGGGCCGGAGTTGCCCTGGTGTGCTGAGGGAGCGTCGGCAGTAGGGTGCTCGCGTTCGAGGTCCCCGGAGGGCTGCCGAGCCCTCATGACGAGGAGGGCTCATGCGTGTACGTCCCCGTTCCTGGCTGCTCCCGGCGCTGGCCGTTTCGACGACGCTCACGGCGGCGCTGATCGTCGTGCCCCAGTCCGGCGGGCAGGGCCCCGAGCGGGCCGCCACCACCACGACCGCGGCCGACCCCGCAGCGCACGAAGGGCCGGCGAACCCGGCGAACCCGAGGACCCCGGCGAAGCGTCCGGGCAAGGCCGAGCCCGACGCGCACGACGTCGTCCTCGCCGTGCACGGCGGCGCCGGAACGGCACTGGACAGGGACGAGACGACCCCCGCGCAGGAGAAGGCGTACCGCGACGGGCTGACCGAAGCGCTGCACGCGGGCCAGAAGGTGCTGCGGCGCGGCGGCGACAGTGTGCGCGCCGTGGAGGCCGCCGTACGCGAACTGGAGGACAACCCTCTGTTCAACGCGGGCAAGGGCGCCGTCTTCAACGAGGACGCGGGCCACGAACTCGACGCCTCCGTCATGCGCGGCTCCGACCTGGCGGCGGGCGCGGTCGCGGGCGTACGGCATGTGCGCAACCCGATCTCGGCGGCCCGGCTGGTCATGGAGAAGACCAAGCACGTGATGCTCGCGGGGGAGGGCGCCGACGACTTCGCGGCCCGCAACGGCCTGCCGACGGTCACCCAGGACTACTACTGGACGCAGAAGCGCTGGGACGAGCTGATGAAGGCCAAGGCGGCCGAGAAGAAGAACGGGCGGGGAGCGGAGGGTACGGACGGCGGGTCAGCGACCAAGGGCACCGTCGGCGCCGTCGCCGTGGACGGCGAGCGGGACATGGCAGCCGCGACCTCGACCGGCGGGCTGACGAACAAGATGGCGGGCCGGGTCGGCGACTCACCCGTCGTCGGCGCCGGTACGTACGCCGACAACCGTACGGTCGCGGCCAGCGCCACCGGCGCGGGCGAGGTCTTCATCCGGGGCGCCGCGACCTCGGCCATCTCCCATCTGATGGAGTTCGGCGACGAGGACCTGGCCCCTGCCGCCTACGAGGTGCTCATCGAGCGGCTGCCGAAACTGGGCGGCGAGGGCGGAGTGATCGCGCTGGACCGCGACGGCGAGTTCGACGCACCGCACAGCAGCCCCGGCATGCTGCACGGGTATCTCACGGAGGACGGTGACATCACCACCAAGATCTTCCCGGACGAGGCCCCGCCCAACAGTTGAGCACCGGGCGCCCGCCCCCCCACGCCCCCCCACCCCCCACACAAGGAGAAACCCCGTGCCCGCACCCGCACACCGGGAGTCCGCCGCCGACACCGTCCTCACCGGAGCCCGCGTCCGCACGCTCGACCCGGAGCGGCCCTGGGCGAGCGCCGTCGCCGTCAAGGACGGGCGGATCGCCGCCGTGGGCGATGCACACGACGTACGGGACTGGCGCGGCCCGCACACCACCGTGCTCGACCTCGCGGGCGCCACCCTCGTCCCCGGCCTCGTGGACAGCCACAGCCACCCGGTCTGGGGCGTCGAGATGGCCACGGGCGCCGATCTGTCCGGCTGCCGCGACCTGCCGTCGCTGCGCGCGGCGCTCGCGGACGTGGCCCGCGCCGCGCGCCCCGGTGCGTGGGTGCGGGCGTGGGGCCTGGACCACAACGCGTTCGGCGGGCGCCCCGTGCACCGCGACCTCGTCGAGGACGCGCTCGGCGGCGCGCCCGCCTTCATCCGCCTCTACGACGGCCACTCGGCCCTGGTCAACGGCCCCGCCCTGGAGGCCGCCGGCATCGACGGGCCCCGCGACTTCGACCAGCGCGCCTCCGTCGTCTGCGACGCCGAAGGACGCCCGACGGGCCACCTCGTCGAGCACGCGGCCATGGAACTGCTCCGGCCCGTGCTGCCGCGCCCGACCCCCGAGCAGCGCAGGGCCGCACTGGTCACGTCCCTGCGCGAGATGGCAGCCGCCGGGCTGACGGGCGCCCATGTGATGGACCTTCAGGAGGACGTGCCCGCGCTGCTCTCCGGCATCGAGGAGGGGAACGGCGACGGTGACGGGCACGAGGGTGACGGGCACGAGGGCGACGGTGTGCTGCCGGTGCGGCTGCGCATCGCGCCCTGGTGCATGCCGGGCGACGGCGCCGAAGCACTCGACCACCTCGTCGCACTCCAGGGCAGGGGCGGGCGGCACTGGCGGATCGAGGGCGTCAAGTTCTTCATGGACGGCACCGTCGAGGGCGGCACCGCGTGGCTGGAGCACGCCGACTGCCACGGCCAGGGCACCGACGCGTTCTGGCCCGACCCGCGCGACTACGCCCGCGCGCTGCGCCGCCTGGCCCGCGCGAACGTGCCGACCGCGACGCACGCCATCGGCGACGCGGCGGTACGGCATGTGCTGGACACGGTCGCCGGGCTCGGCGAGGGACAGCGCGGGCGGCACCGTATCGAGCACATCGAGACGCTGCCCACCGACCAGATCGCCCGCTTCGCGCCGCTCGGTGTCGCCGCGTCGATGCAGCCGACGCACACCGCGTACACCCGCGCCGACCACACCGACGAGTGGTCGCGGCGGATCGGCGCCGAACGCGCGGCGCGGGCCTGGCGCTGCCGCGATCTGCGCGACAGCGGCGCCGTCCTGGCGCTCGGCTCCGACTGGCCGATCGCGCACTACGACCCGCGCCGGGTGATGGCCGCGGCCCGGCTGCGTCGGCTGCCGGGCGAGCAGGACACCCCGCCCGTGGGGCCCGAGCAGGCGCTGACCGGGCTCATGGCGCTGGAGGGCTGCACCTCGCACGCCGCGCTCGCGGCGGGCGAGGAGGCACGCGCGGGCCGGGTGGCGCCCGGCTGCCGCGCCGACCTCACGGCCCTCGCCCTCGACCCGGTCACCTGCCCGCCCGACGAACTCGCCGAAGCACCCGTCCACCTGACCATGACGGGCGGCCACGTGACACACCGCGCGTGAGCCGCCACGTGAGCCGCACGGAAAGGCGGGCCCCGTGGCCGTGGAGAGCCGTCGCGAGCGTCCTACGATGCGATGCATGAACCCTGCACCCACCACCACTCCGGCGCGTACGGCGGTGATCGGAGGCGGCGGCATAGGCGGCCTCGTCGCCGCGCTCCTGCACGAGGCGGGCCACGACGTCACCCTCTGCCTGCGCGCTCCCCTGGACGAGCTGACGGTGCACACCGGCGGCCAAGTGCTGCGCCCGGCACTGACGTTCGCCACGCGCCCCGAGGAACAGCGCCCCGTCGAGTGGCTGTTCCTCACCACCAAGGCGCAGGACACCGAGGGCGCGGCCGACTGGCTGCGTCAGCTGTCGGGGCCCGGCACCACGGTCGTCGTCGTCCAGAACGGCGTCGACCACGCCGCACGTGTCTCCCCGCTGCTGCCGCCCGGCGCCGACGTGCTGCCCGGGCTCGCCTACATGTCGACGGAACGCGTCGCGCCGGGCCGTATCGTGCACCACGCCGCCAACGAACTCCACGTCCCGGCCGGCGCGTCGGCCGATGGGCTGTGCGCCCTGCTCGCGGACAGCGGGATCGAGGTCAGGCCCGTCACCGACTTCACCACGGCGATCTGGCGCAAGCTGTTCACCAACCTCGCGGCCAACCCCGTCACCGCCCTGCTCCAGCAGCGCATCCGCGTCCTCGGCGAGCCCGGGATGCATCAGCTCGCCGAGGACATCCTGCGCGAGGCGGCCGAGGTCGGCCGCGCGGAGGGCGCGGACATCGGCGAGGAGGACGTGCGCCGCACCCTTGCCATGTACGAGCGGGTCCCGGCCGACGGCGGCACCTCCATGCTCTACGACCGGCTCGCGGGCCGCCCCCTCGAACACGAGCACATCACGGGCCCCGTCGTCCGCGCCGGAGAGCGCCACGGCATCCCCACCCCGCTCAACGGGATGCTCCTGACCCTGCTGCGCGCCGTGGACCGCGACCTGCGCGCGCAGAGCGCCTGACGGCGCCCGCCCGCGCCCCCGGACGCACCCTTCCGCCCCCTGGCCGGAGCCGGTGCGGGAGCCGGTGCGGGCGCCGGGCGTCGGATCCAGCGGCCCCGCCGTCGTGGCCGACTGGACATGCCGGACATGGCTGGACGCCGACGCGGGAAGCCTGGTGGCAGCGCTGCCAGTCGCCCCACCGCGCCGCCCATGGCCCCTGCCCCGTCGAGCCCGCCGCGCCCTGCAAACGCCGCCACTACCGCCCTTCCGCGAGTCGGTGACGTACCGGTGGGGACACCCGGAGCGGCACCCTCCCCGAGCGGCACCGGAGCCGTCAGCGCACCCCCTCCACGAAGCACCCGCACCGCACCGCACCGCACCGGAGAGGCCCCACCGTGACCAACCCTCGACGCCACGGCCCCCCGACCGCCCCCGTTCCCACCCTCACCCGCACCGCTGCTCCCACTCCCGCCCCCACCTTCCACGGGCCGGGAGCCCGCGCGGGCAAGGGCGCGGACTGGTGGCGGCAGGCCGTCGTCTACCAGGTGTATCCGCGCAGCTTCGCCGACTCCGACGGCGACGGCCTCGGCGACCTCCCCGGCCTCGTCTCCCGGCTCCCCTACCTCGCGGACCTCGGCGTGGACGCCGTCTGGCTCAGCCCCTTCTACCCGTCCCCGCTCGCCGACGGCGGCTACGACGTGGCGGACTACCGCGACGTCGACCCCCGCCTCGGCACCCTCGACGACTTCGACCTCCTGATCGGCAGGGCCCACCGCCTCGGCCTCAAGGTCATGGTCGACATCGTCCCCAACCACTCCTCCGACCAGCACACCTGGTTCCAGGAGGCCCTGCGCGCCGCACCCGGCTCGGCGGCGCGCGAGCGCTACATCTTCCGCGAGGGCAAGGGCGCGCACGGCGAACTCCCGCCCACCGACTGGATCTCCTGCTTCGGCGGCCCCGCCTGGACCCGGCTCCCCGACGGCTGGTGGTACCTCCACCTCTTCGCCCCCGAGCAGCCCGACTTCAACTGGGACAACCCCGAGGTCCGCGAGGAGTTCCGGCGCGTGCTGCGGTTCTGGGCGGACCGAGGCGTGGACGGCTTCCGCGTCGACGTCGCGCACGGCCTCGCCAAGGACCTGGCCGAACCGCTGCGCGACATCGGCACCGTGGAGAGCTACGAACCCGACGACCTCCCGGAGGACGGCAGCCACCCGTTCTGGGACCGGGACGAGGTGCACGAGATCTTCCGGGGCTGGCGGAAGGTCTTCAACGAGTACGACCCGCCGCGCGTCGCCGTCGCCGAGGCGTGGGTGCGCAACTCCCGCCGCACCGCATACGCGACGGCGCGGGAACTGGGCCAGGCGTTCAACTTCGACTTCCTCGCCGCCCCGCTCCAAGCCCCGGCCCTGCGCGCCACCATCGACACCGCGCTCGCCGAGGCACGCACCGCCGGAGCCACCGCGACCTGGGTGCTCTCCAACCACGACGTGATCCGGCACGCCTCCCGCTACGCGCTGCCCGAGGGCACCGACCCCGAGGCATGGCTGCTCTCCGACGGCACCGAGCCCGCCGCCGACCGTGCCGCGGGGCTGCGCCGGGCGCTGGCGGCGACGCTGCTGATGCTCGCGCTGCCCGGCTCCAGCTACCTCTACCAGGGCGAGGAACTGGGGCTGCCCGAGGTCGCGGTGCTGCCCCGCGAAGCCCTCCAGGACCCGGTCTGGGCCCGCAGCGGAGGCCGCCTCAAGGGGCGCGACGGCTGCCGCGTACCCCTGCCGTGGACGCGCCGCGGCCCCTCGGCCGGGTTCGGCGAAGGCGGCTCCTGGCTGCCGCAGCCCGAGGACTGGGGCAGCCTGTCGGTCCAGGCCCAGGAGGGCGACCCGGGCGCGCCCCTGGAGCTGTACCGCGAGGCGCTGCGGCTGCGGCGCGAACTGGTGGCCGACGAGGCGCTGGCGTGGGCGGGCGACGAGTCGCTGACGGCCGAGGGCGTGCTGTACTTCCGCCGCTCGGACGGCTGGGAGTGCGTCGCCAACCTGTCCGACGCGCCCCGGGCCCTGCCCGATCCCGACGCGGAACTCCTGCTGGCCTCCACACCGTTGGACGACGGCGCGACGGAACTGCCGCCCTGGACGACGGCCTGGTTCCGCGCCCGTACGCGCTGACAACGTCGCCGACGCGGGATCAGCGGCCGTTCGCCAGGTGCGCGGTGTCGTTGAAGCGCAGCAGGCTCCAGTGGTCCGCCGACTCGTCGTAGTCCCACTCCGTGATGGAGGCGAAGCCAGGGTCGACGCGGGCGCGGGCGCCCGTGCCGGGGTGCGGGACGGCGAGCAGCGTCAGGAAAGCGCGCACGATGAACCCCGCGTGGGTGACGGCGACGACCTTACGGCCCTGGTACCGGCGCGGCAGCTCGGCCAGCGTGCCGCGCACCCGGTCCACGAACGCGTTCCAGCTCTCGCCGCCGGGCGAGAGCGGCCGGTCGGGGTCGGCCCGCGGGTCGAGCGAGCCGTACCGCGCGGCGAAGCGTTCCCTGGTCAGCCCGTCGCCCTCGCCCGGGTCCGGCTCGGACAGGGCGCGCACACAGCGGATGCCCGTCGCCGAGGGCAGCGCGGGCGCCAGCCTGCGGGCCGTCTCGTGTGCGCGGGGCACCGTGCTGGACAGGAGCACGTCCGCGGGCTCCTCCTCGGCGGCCAGCCGGTGCCGCAGCGCGTGGGCCTGCTCGCGCCCGCGCGGGGTCAGCCCGGGGCACCCGCGTTCGCCGGCGACCAGGTCGAGCTGTGAGTGCGCGGACTCACCGTGGCGGATCAGGAGGAGACGCATGGCTACCGATCGTAGGCACAGCCGTACGCAGCCGCTCGGGCCCCCGCCCCTTTTCGGGCCCGCCGAACGGCTCCCGGCGCGTTCCCGGCGCGTTGCGGCACGCTCCGGGTGCGTTCACACCCTTCACGCCTCTCCTGCGGCATGCGTCGTATGCGTCCGTACGCGCACGGCAACGGTACGGGTGTGCTCGCGGAAAGGCGCGGGCCACCGGGCGGGCGAGGGACGGCCGGTCCGTCGGCCACACACCCGTTCCGGGCGAAGCGAGAGGGAAAGGGGAGCGCGATGACCTCCGCTGCGGTTGTCACCAAGGAACAGATCGAAGAGAAGGTGCGCGAGCGGCTGAAGGAGGAACTCGCCGCCTCGGACGAGCAACTGGCGTACCGGAGCGAGCTGATCGCCCTGCCCGGGGCCTCACCGTCGAAGCTCCTGCGGGCAAGCCGCGCCATCGAGCGTGACTTCAACGTCTCGTGCCTCGGTACGAACGCGGACTGGTTCACCTCCGTCCGCGTCGGCGTGGAACGGGTCTCGAAGGCTCTCGGTCCGCGCTTCGAGGGGTGACGCGCTGACCGGGCCCGGCCCCGGCCCCTGACCCGGGCAGCCGGGAAGCCCTGGGAGATCCGCACCCTCCCAGGGCGCTTCCCGCTGCGCTGTGCTGTTTGGCGTTTTTTGGGTGGCCCCTTCACGGGGTGGTTGCGCGGGACGGTTGGCCCGTGACGGGGTTGCCGTAGGGTCCCGCGCTGATTTTTGTGCCCCTTGTGTGGCGGGGGCGGCGTTGTGTGGCTTGGCGCCGTGTTCGGGTGCGGGTGGGTGGCTTCGGCGCGGTGTGTGGTGGCGGTGCGTTCGCGGCTGGCGCCGCGTGGTTGTTGGTTTCGGCTGGTGGTCGTGTGGGGTTGGTGTGTGGTGGGGGTCGGTGCCGTGGTGGGGTGTCTCCTCGGG
>NZ_JBSHAO010000102.1:0-14256 GCF_053611545.1 Streptomyces sp. NPDC054796
GTCGAGCATGTGCTCGACGCGCCGCCCCTGTTCCTTCCGCCCCCTCGTGCGTGCGCCGTCCCGGGTCAGAGGCCGTACGCATGCCCGTCGCGCGGGCCCGGCGGGAGAGCGGCGAGTGGCCGCTGCCGTGCGGCCTCCACGCCCCAGTTGCTGCTCCAGCTTCCGCTGTGCCAGGCGGTGGTGTCCCAGTTGCCCGTGCCTGTCCCGTGCACCGTCCCGAAGCCCTCGAACCGCAGCTCCTCCTCGCCCGTGCGGTCTCCCGGGAGCGCCCGGAAGAGTCTGCGGTACTCCGCGTAGAGCGAGTCGTAGATCGGCGTGCCGGAGCCTGTTCCGGGAAGCGTGTCGTGCGCCCCGCGCATGCCGGGGATCTGGCTCTGGTTGAGGTGCGGATTGTGGGCTCGGGGAGGTTCGTAAGGTTGCACGTCTGAGCCAACGACCGCGTTGCCGCGCGGATGCGGGCGCCGCCGCTGAATGACCTGATCGCACGGGTGGCGGTGCGGTGGCGCGGACGCCGCGCCGGTGCCGCTCATGTACCCGCGAGGGGCATCGTCGCGGCGACGAGCACGCCGTGCCGCGCGGCCTTCTCCAGCGCCTCGCGCAGCAGGTCCTCACGGGGCTGCTGGCCGATGGACCCGGCGGGGGCGCCGTAGACGATGACGCTGCTGTTCTTGTTGGCGGCGGTGCGCCAGCCCTCGGTGACCGCGAGCGGCTGGTGCGCCTGCCACCAGGAGGTGGGCTGGGCGCTGCCCTGGGTGGGCGGCTGGAGGATGGCGTGCAGCCGGCCGACGGCGAGCAGCACGGACCAGCCGCCCAGCGTCCCCGGCACGTATGCCACGTCGGTGACCGGGGTGAAGCCCTGCTCGATGAGGAGGGGGAGGAAGTCGTCGCCGGGCCCGTCGGAGCCGGGGCGGGCGATGGGGCCCGTCGGCTCGACGACGAGCGCGGCGTGCAGCGTCTCACCGAGGAGCACCTGGCCGCAGGTGACGCCCAGCACGGCCTGGCGCGGCGCGGGCCGTGGCCCCTCGGCGGGGGCGGGGGCCACCGGCGCGGGGGACGGCGCGGGCACGGTCCGGGCCGCGCCGCCGTCGTCGCCGGTGATGGTCCGTACGGCGCCCTGGACCTGCTCCTCGGAGACCGTGACGACCTGCGAGGGGATGCAGGTGGCGTGCGCGAAGGCGAGTACGGCCGTTTCTTCGCCGACGAAGAGGACGGTGCTGGTGCGCTCCTGGCCGGTGTTCCCGGGGGTGCGGCACGAGGTGCAGTCGTAGCTGCCCGGGGCGTTCTCTCCGGCGAGAAGGCGGTTGGCCTCTTCGTCGCCGATCTCGGCGCGTACGTCGTCGCTGACATCGAGCATGGGGGACACGGGGGGCTCCTGGTGTTCGGTTCCTGTCCGTAAGGACAACGGGCGATCTGTGGTAGCGGTCACGCGCGAGCGGGAGCGGAATCCGCGCGTCCCCTGCGGAGGGTGAAAAAGCGGGGGAATCGCTCACGCTCCGTTAATCCCTGCCGGGGGCACGGAAGTTGGGACGGTGAACTGAGTCACAGATCGCGACCGACGTTGGTCCTGAAATGATGACAAGAGGGTTTTTAGTGGGTGTCCGGAAATCGCCGCTATAGCCGGTAACCATCGACTGGCCTGGAGTGACGGGGAAGCGGTTGATGTCCGGGCAGGCACCTCCCTAGATTCCCGGCGGTGCAGAGAGCACCGCCCGGGACGGCGGGCGGGCGCCGACGCCGGACGCGTACGGCACCCGCGCGCAGCGGGGGAGACGGGGGTCTCCCGGGTTCGTGGAGAGGGATTCCTCTTGTCCATACGTCTGTCCATGCGTCGGACAACGGCAGTGCTCACAGGGGCCGGGCTCGTCGCCCCGCTCGCGCTGCTCGCCGCCACCGCCACGACGGCCGCCGCGGCGCCGAACGACGGAGTGTGGGACCGCCTCGCGCAGTGCGAGAGCGGTGGGAACTGGAGCACCAACACCGGCAACGGCTACTACGGCGGACTCCAGTTCTCCGCCAGTACGTGGCGTGCCTACGGCGGCGGGGCCTACGCGCCGACCGCCGACAAGGCCGGCAAGGCGCAGCAGATCGCCGTCGCCACCAAGGTCCAGGCCGCACAGGGATGGGGCGCCTGGCCCACCTGCTCGGCGAAGGCCGGGGCGATCGGCAGCGCGCCCGCAGCGCCCCGGACCGGCGGCGGTGGGAGCGACGGACAGGGCGAAGGCCGGAGCGGCGGACAGGGTGGCGCGGAGCGCGCCGACCGGGCCGACCGCGCCGGCGGTGCCTCGGGCCGCGGCGACTACACCGTGCGCGCGGGTGACACCCTGGGCTCCATCGCCGCCGCCCACGGCACGGACTGGCGCGCCGTCCACCGCGCCAACGAGGGCGTCATCGGCGCCGATCCCGACCTCATCGTGCCCGGCCAGCGGCTGACGCTCTGAGCGGTGCGCGGTGAGGTGCGCGCGGTGCGGCGTACGTGATGACGCGCATGTGGTGACGCGCATGTGGTGAGGCGTGGAAGGTGAGGCGTACGCGCCTCCGGGAACCGTGCCAGGGCCCCGCCCGGTCCGCCGACCGGGTGGGGTCCGCGTGTCAGGTGGGCCCGGTTGGGGTGTTCCCGGACACGGGCATGCCTAGCGTGTGCCGATGGCACTGAAGTGTGATCGTATGTCCCGAATCCGCGTGCTCGGCCGCGCCGTGTCCCGTCCGGCCGACCGGCACGAGAGCACTCCTGAGTCCCTGGCCCGGTCCAGAGCCAGGGCCTGGTCGGGCTCCTCCACGTTGCGTACGGGCGCCGTCGCCGTCACGGCTCTGGCGGCGGCGCTGATGCCGGGAGGAGCCGCGTTCGCGAGTGCGCCGTCGGGTGCGCCCGCCACCTCCGTGTTCGACGGATCGAGCGCCGACAGATCGGACTGGCACCGCCTCGCGCAGTGCGAGAGCGGCGGGCGCTGGAGCACCAACACGGGCAACAACTACTACGGCGGGCTCCAGTTCGGGCAGCCCACCTGGAAGGAGTTCGGCGGTCTCAAGTACGCGCCGCGCGCCGACCTGGCCACCCCCGACCAGCAGATCGCCGTCGCCAAGAAGGTGCTGAAGACCCAGGGCTGGAAGGCGTGGCCCGTGTGCTCCAAGCGGCACGGGCTCAGCGGCGGCGGCTCAGCGCGGCCCGCCGCCGAGCCGCGCGCCCAGCGCTCCACGCAGCGTGCGACGACGCAGCCCGGTGACCGCGTCCACATCGTGCGCGAGGGCGAGAACCTGTCCGTCCTCGCCGAGCGCTACCGGCTCAAGGGCGGCTGGCAGTCGCTCTACCGCGCCAACTCCAGGGCCGTCGGCCCGCGCCCCGAGATGCTGGCCACGGGCACCAAGCTGGTCATCCCGGGCAGCCGCTGACCCCCTCGCCCCCTCTGCCTCTACGACCTCTTCAGCGGGGAGCCCCCGGTTCGACGGGCTCCCCGCTGAAGGCGACCGTGCCACGCCGCAGTTCGTGCACGACGCAGGTGACGTCCGCGAGCGGCGCGCTCAGCGCCGTCTCCGCCACCACGACGGTGCGGCCCTCGCGAGTCGCGGCGGCCAGGAGCGCGTACGTACGGGCCGCGTGGCCCGTGGACATGCCTGAGGCGGGCTCGTCGAGGAGCAGGACGCGCGCGGGCGAGAGCAGCGCGCGGGCGACGGCGAGCATCCGCTGCTCGCCGCCGGAGAGGGTGGCCGCGCGGCGAGGGAGCAGCGCGGAGAGCGCGGGGCAGGGGCCGGGGAGAGCGGGCGCGTTCCGTTGCCGTACGGACAGCGCGAGGTTCTCGGCCACGGTGAGCCCGCCGAAGACCGCGCCCCGGTCCGGCACCAGGAACATGCCGCGACGGGCCCGTACCTGTGCGGGTGTCCCCGTCACGTCGGCGCCCCGCCACACCACCCGGCCCGCCGAGAGCGGTGCCGTCCCCGCGAGGGCGCGCAGTACCGTCGTACGTCCCGAACCGTTGCGCCCCAGCAGCGCGGTGATCCGCGCCGAGGGGAAGACCAGGTTCACACCGTGCAGGGCCTCCAGCGGGCCGTAGCGGACACGGGCGCGGCGCAGGGCGAGTTCGACGGTCATCCGGGTGGCTCCAGGGTGTGGACGGTGTCCGCGAGTTCGGCGACGAGTGCGCGGTCGTGCTCGATGACGAGCAGCGCCATGCCGTCGGCTGCGAGCGCCCTGAGCAGGCGCACAAGGTCCGCCGTCTCCGCCGTGTCCAGCCCGGCGGTGGGCTCGTCGAGAAGCAGCGTGTGCGGGTTCGTGGCCAGCGCGCGGGCGAGTTCGACGCGCCGCAGCACGGCGGTGGGCAGCCCGGCTGCCGGGGTGTCGCGCAGTGGCCCGAGCCGCAGCAGGCGCAGGGCGCGGTCGGTCGCGTCCCGCGCGGCGGGGGCGGAGACGCCCGTGTACTCGGCGCCGACGCGCACGTTCCCGGCGACGGTCAGGGAGGGGAAGACGGCGAGCTGCTGGAACGTACGGGCGACGCCCAGCCGCGTGCGCGCGTGCGGGGGCAGCGTCGTGATGTCCCGCGCGCCGAGCAGCACCGTCCCGGAACGCGGACGCAGCGTGCCCGCGAGGCAGTGGAACAGGGTGCTCTTGCCCGCCCCGTTCGGGCCGACGAGGGCGGTGACGCGGTACGGGGGGACGGTGAGGCCGGCGTCGCGGAGCGCGAGGTGACCCCCGTAGGCGGCGCTGAGCGAGCGGGCGCACAGGAGGAACGGGGCGGGTGTGGGTGGGCGGGTGCCCGTGTCCGTGCCCGGGGCGGTGGCTGGGTCCGGGTTCGGGTCTGTGCCTGTGCCGGTAGCGGTGGCGGTGACCGGGTTCGGGTCCGCGTCCGGGCCGGTGGCGGTAGGGGTGGTCGGGCCTGGGGTCGTGCCTGTGGCGGTGGGGGTGCCGGTGGCCGGGCCTGTGCCTGTGCTGGTGGTCTGGGTCGGGCCGGGGGTCGGGTCCATGCCTGTGCCGGTGGTCGGGGCTGGGTTCGGGTCCGCGCCTGTCCCGGTGTCGGTGGCCGCGCCCGCGCCAGCGGCTGGGTCCGTGCTCGTGCTCGTGCCTGCGCCGGTGGTGGTGACCGGGTTCGGGTCCGCGTCTGGGCTCGTGCCGGTGCTGATGGCTGGGGGCGCGCCTGGGGCCGTGCCGGTGGCGGTGGCCTGGGCTGGGGTTGGGGCCGTGCCCGCGCCGGTGCCGGTGCCTGCGGCCGGGTCCGCTTCCGCGTCCGGGCCGGTGCGTGGTGTTCGGGTGTTGTGGGACGGTGCCGCGCCGGGGCGGTTCCTCGCGTGGACGATCGGGCGGCGCGGTACGGGGCTTCCGTACGTCAGGCGTCGTGCCGCTTCCGTCAGGGCGGGGACCACCCCCGGGTGGCGGCCCGTCAGCACCGCGAGGACGCCGATCACGGCCGCGGCCCAGCCGCCCTGGGCCCCCGCGTCGAGGCCCACCAGGAGCGCGGCGGCGGCCAGTGCCCCGATCACGCTGTCGGAGCCGAGGACCACGATCGCCGCGAACCACAGCAGCCCTCGTACGGGGTCGAAGGCGCCCGCGTCGAAGGCCCGTACGCCCATCGTCAGCATCCCGCCCCCCAGCGCCGCCAGCGCGGCGCCCGTGACGAACGTGGTCAGCTTCAGCGCGGGGACGGCGACTCCGGCGGCCGAGGCGGCGCGTTCGTCGTCGCGCAGTGCGGCGAGCGCGCGGCCGTGGCGTCCCCGGCGCAGCAGGGTGACGGTGGCGGCGGCGAGGGCGAGGAGGGCGAGTTCGAGCGCGTAGTAGGCGCGGTCGCCGTGGAACCAGGCGGGCCTGTCGGGTGCGAGACCGGTCGTCGCGTAGGGCTGGTCGAGCACGAATCTGCTCACCGTCAGCGAGAACGCGAGCGTGGTCAGCGCGAGCGCGAGGCCCCGGCGGCGGATCGCGGGCCAGCCGGTGAGCAGGCCGAGCGGCGCGACGAGTGCGACGGCGGCGGCGAGCGCCAGCAGGTTCGGCAGCTGGGGGGACAGGTGTGCCGTGAACAGCGCGCCGAGTCCCGCGTAGGCGGCCTGGCCGAGCGAGATCTGTCCGCCGCGCCCGGTGACGACGACCAGGGACAGCAGGATCACCGCCAGCGCGGGCACCTGCACGGACGTGCGCAGATCGCTGCCAGCGAAGCCGAGCGGCAGGAGGAAGAGGATGGCGGCGACGAGCGGCAGCGGGCCCGCTCCCCCGCGCCTCGCGGCGAGGGGCGGGGGAGCGGGGCGTGACGCGGCTGATGCGGCTGACGCGCCGGGCGTGGGTGGCGCGGGCAGGGCGAGGGCCGCGCCGAGCAGCGCGACGGCGAAGAGGTTGGCGCCGAAGGACTGGAGGAGCGGCTGGGCCCAGTTCTCCGGGTGGAACCGGGTGAGCTGGCTCTGCGCGACGGCGACGGCGAGCGCGGCGCCGATCGCGACGGGCAGCCCCCGCATCCGCGCCACGACCGCCACGGCCATCACCTCCATGACGAGCAGCGGCAGCCCGTACGGGTCCAGGCGCAGCGCGGGCGCGAGGAGGACGCCGGTGAGGCCCGCGGTGAACGTGCCGAAGGCCCAGCCCGCGGCGGAGACGCGGTCGGCGTGGATGCCGGTGAGGCGGGCGAGCGCGCGGTCGTCGACGACCGCGCGCAGTTCGCGCCCGAAGCGCGTCCAGCGGGTCACGGCGGTCACGGCGAGGGCCAGCGCGAGGGTGGCGGCGAGCTGGATCCACGGGTCCTCGGGCAGGATGCGCGGCGCGTCGGAGCGTGCCCCCGTGCCCCACAGCAGCGTCGCGACGCCGACGAGGAGGACGAACACGCCGAGCGAGGCGACGAGCGCGGGCACGGTCTCCCCGGCGAGGGGGCGGAAGACGGCCAGGTCCAGCAGCAGTCCGAAGGCGGGCGCGAGGACGCACAGGGTGACGGCCGCCGCCAGCGGGAGCGGCCAGCCCCACTCGACGGTGAACTGCCGCAGCGCGTACGCGGCGACCATGGCGACGGCCCCGTGCGCGAGGTTGAGGACGCCGGTCGCGCGGTACGTGACGATCAGCCCGATGCCCGTCAGCGCGGCGGCGCTGCCGACGGCGAGTCCGGCGAGCGTGAGGTCGTAGGTGAGGCTCACGGCGTGCGCCCCGCACGGGGCGGGGCGGGGTCCCCCGGCTCGGGGCCGTGCGGTGTGGGCCCGTGCGGCGCGGGGTGGTCCGGTTCGCAGACGGGGCAGGGCTCGGCGGCCGGGGGCGCCCGCACCGCGTCGGGTCTGCCGTCCACGAGGGGGCAGTCGGGGCGGTGGGCGAGCCGTCCGCCGGGCACGGACAGGGGCGGCTCCGTCGAAGAGGCCACCGGTTCCAGGGGCTCGGGGGGTTCGGAGGGCTCCGGAACCTCCCGTTCCGTACCCGCACCCGTACTCGTACCCGCACTCGTGTCCGCACCCGTACCCCGGCCGGTCCCCCCGGAGAGCAGCACCGCGCCGGCGACGATCAGCGCGGCCCCCGGAACCGTGCACGAGGCGAGATAGGGGAGCTGGCGCTCGGCGAAGCGTTCGCCGGAGACGCCGTACCAGCCGAGCGCGCACAGGACGCCGCCCGCGGCCAGGGCGGCCCAGCCCGCCCAGACTCCCCAGCCCGCCGTCCCAGCGCCGTCTCCCGGGCGCGCGCTCCAGGTCCTCATCGGGCACCTTCGAGGAAATCCCGTCCTTGAGGGCGGGGAGGAATCGCATTCCTGCGGAGCGGGGCAACGAGTGGAGTTTCGCCGCCGGGGCGAAGGACCGTGCTCTGATCCGCGGGTTTGGTCTTAAGTAGTAGTCCCGCTAGTTTGTGAGCGTGACTACGGGCCAGGTGAAGCGGGCGTTCAAGTACCGCTTCTATCCAGCCGATGCGCAGGCGGCTGAGCTGTCGCGTACGTTCGGCTGTGTGCGCAAGGTCTACAACATGGCGCTTGCCGCCCGTACTGAGGCGTGGACGCGTCAGGAGCGGGTCAACTACCACGCCACCTCCGCCATGCTGACTGCGTGGAAGAAGACCGGGGAACTGGCCTACCTCAACGAGGTGTCCTCGGTGCCGTTGCAGCAGACGCTGCGGCACCTGCAAGCCGCCTTCACGAACTTCTTCGGCAAGCGGGCCAAGTATCCGCGCTTCAAGTCGCGGAAGAGGTCGCGGAAGTCCGCCGAGTACACCACCAGCGGTTTCCGCTTCCGCGACGGCCGTCTGACCCTGGCGAAGATGCGTGAGCCGCTGGATATCCGATGGTCCAGGCTCCTGCCCGAGGGCGTGAGCCCTTCGACGGTGACGGTCTCGCAGGACGCGGCCGGGCGCTGGTTCGTCTCCCTGCTGTGCGACGACCCCTCCATCAGGCCGCTCCCGGCCATGGATACGGCAGTCGGTATCGATGTCGGCCTGGATCACCTGCTGACCCTCTCCACCGGGGAGAAGATCGCCAACCCGAGGCATGAGCGCGCGGACCGCGCCCGGCTCGCTCTGGCGCAGCGCCGTCTCGCCAGGAAGGCCAAGGGTGACGGGGCCAACCGTCGCAAGGCCCGGCGCAAGGTCGCCAAGGTGCATGCCCGGATCGCCGACCGGCGCCGGGACCATCTGCACAAACTCACCTCGAAGCTCGTGCGTGAAAACCAAACGCTCGTGATCGAGGACCTGACCGTGCGCAACATGGTCAGGAACCACACGCTCGCCCGAGCTATCTCGGATGCGAGCTGGAGCGAATTCCGCTCCATGCTGGAGTACAAAGCCCATTGGTACGGGCGGGATGTGGTGGTCGTGGACCGCTTCTTCCCCTCGTCCAGGCTGTGCTCCACCTGCGGCACTTTGCAGGACACGATGCCGCTGCACGTCCGTACCTGGACATGCCAGGGCTGCGGCACGACCCATGACAGGGACGTGAACGCGGCGAAGAACCTTCTTGCCGCCGGACGGGCGGTCGAAGCCTGCGGAGCTGGTGTAAGACCTCAACGGAGTTCTCCGGGCGGGCAGTCGGCGATGAAACAGGAAGTCTCACGGCGCGAGCCGTAAGAATCTCTCCCGTTTACGGGGGAGAGCGTCAATCGGCTCCCCTTGTGCCTGTGCACGGCACGCGTTGAGGGGCACTATGCCGTGAGGAAGCCGAACGCAGAAGACCGACTACGTGCGGTGGTGAGGCAGATGTGCCGTGGGGGGCGTTGGGTGACGGTTGTGGCCGTTCTCGTCCTGGGGGCGGGCGCGACGGCGGGGTGTGGCGACGCGTCCGAGAACCGTGAGAACGAGCCGGGGCCGACGGAGGAGGTCGTGTCCCCGTCGGCCGAGGAGACGGGCACGTCCGCGCCCGAGGACGAGACGGGTGCGCCCGCCGACCCGGAGGCGGCCGAGAAGGAGGTCACGAGGAACTGGGAACGGTTCTTCGACCCCGCCGTCTCCCAGGACGAGAAGACGAAGGTGCTGGAGGACGGCGAGCGGCTGAGGCCGCTGCTCAAGGCGTTCAACGGCGACGAGCGCGGCGAGCAGGTGCGCGCGGACGTCTCGAAGGTGGACTTCACCTCGGCACGGGAGGCGGAGGTGGCGTACGCGCTGACGCTCAAGGGCGCCACCGCGCTGCCCGACGCGCGGGGCACGGCCGTCGAGCAGGACGGCGACTGGAAGGTCTCGGTGAAGACCCTGTGCGCGCTGGTCGCGATGAGCGGCACGGACGTCCCCGAGTCGTCGGGCTGCTGAACCCGTGGGCTTACCCGTGGCCGGATGCCGGGCCGTGTGCTGCGTGCTCGTCCTCGTCGCGCTGCTCGCCGCCGCGTGCGGCAGCAGGCTGCCCGAGAGCGACTTCGAGGCGCGCGGCGGCGCCCGCACGGACGGCACCGGTACGGACGGCGCGAGCGCCGCGCCGCTCAAGGTCGGCATCATCACCAGCGCCACCAGCCCGGTCGGCGGCGACGCGTTCGCCGGGCCGCGCGACGGCGCCAAGGCGTACTTCGACCGGCTGAACGCGCGCGGCGGCATCCACGGTCGCCGCGTCTCCGTGGTCACCTGCGACGACGGCGGCAGCGGCGCGGGCAACAGCGAGTGCGTGCGGCGGCTGCTGGGCAAGGAGAAGGTCCTCGCGCTGGTCGCGGGCGCCTCGCTGGACTACGCGGGAGCGCAGCAGGTCGCCGAGGCGGGCGTCCCGGACATCGGGGGACAGCCCATCGGGCCCGCCTACGACACCTACCCGCACCTGTACGGCATCTACGGCAGCCTCGCCCCGCGCCGTGGCGGCGAGCCCGGCTGGGACGGCCGGCTGTACGGCGGTACCGAGGTGTACCGCTACTTCAAGCGCGAGCACGGAGCGCGCAAGGCCGCCGTCGTCTCGTACAACCAGTCGGCGTCGGCGGCCTACGCGCGGCTGGTGACACGCGGGCTGAAGGCCGAGGGGTACGAGGTGGTGCCGCAGCAGGTGGACTTCGCGCTGCCGAACTTCCGGGCGGTCGCGGCGGAGCTGCGCGCCCAGGGCGTCGATCTCGTCTTCGACGCCATGGACACGCACGGCAACGCGCGGCTGTGCGAGGCGCTGGACGCGGCCGGGGTGCGGCTCACGGCGAAGGTCACCAACGTGCAGAACTGGTCGTCTTCGGCCGCGGACGATTACGCGGACGCGCCGCGCTGCCGGAACGCTCTGTGGGCGACGAGTAGCAGTCGCAACTACGCCGACGCCGACCATCCTGCCGTGCGCGGCTTCCGGCGGGCCATGGAACGCACGGGCCCGGGGCGCGAGGGACTGTCCCAGTGGCAACTGGAGGGGTGGGCAGCCGCCATGTGGTTCAGCGATGCCGCGGCTTCCTGCCGGGAGCCCACGCGCGCGTGCGTCGAGCGCTTCATGCAGCGCGACACCCCGTACACCGCAAGGGGCCTGCTGCTGCCCGTCCGCTACGAGCGGCGCGCCGAGCCGCCGCGCGAGCGGCGCACCTGCCTGTCCGTGGCACGCTGGCGCGACGGCCGGGGGTGGGTCACGCAGGGGCCCGGGATGGAGCGGACGTGCTTCACCGTGCCGCAGCTCGGATACCGCCCATGAGCCCGGCGAGCGGCGGGGAGGGGGCCGGGGAGGGCCGGGTCATTTACCTCCGCTTTCCTTGGCGGAACGGCAAACTCCCCCGAGTGGTTCCCGGATCGCGGTCACGATGTATGAACTCTTCTGGAACAAGGTGGTTATAGCACCCAACCCGCCGGGGAAAGTCGCCGTCTCACAGGGTGTCAGGCGGGACAAGGGGGACTTCCCGCAGGGAACCGTGGGACTCGGGTGAAATGCGCATCTCGTTTCTGATCAACAGCGGGTACGGCATCGGGGGAACGATCCGGACCACCTTCAATCTCGCACGCACGCTCGCGGAACAGCACGAAGTGGAGGTGGTCTCCGTGTTCCGCTACCGCGACCGGCCGGTCTTCGACCCGGGCCCCGGTGTGCGGCTGCGGCACCTCGTCGATCTGCGGGGCCACAGCCCCGACTACGCGGGGGACGACCCCGAACACCGGCTGCCCGCGCGGGTCTTCCCGCGCGCCGACGGCAGATACGCGCAGTACAGCGCCCTCACCGACCGGCTCATCGGGGAACATCTCGCGACGACGGACGCGGACGTCGTGATCGGGACGCGCCCCGGGCTCAACGCGCACATCGCCCGTCAGACGCGCAAGGGACCGCTGCGCGTGGGGCAGGAACACCTCACGCTCGCCACGCACTCGGCCCCGCTCAAGCTGATGCTGCGCGACACGTACCCCCGGCTCGACGCGGTCACCACCGTCACCGAGGCCGACGCGCGCGACTACCGGCGCCTGCTGCGGCTGCCCGGCGTCCGCGTCGAGGCGGTGCCCAACAGCGTCCCCGCGCCCGAGGTCAGGCCGGCCGACGGCACCGGGAAGTGGGTCGTCGCGGCCGGGCGGCTCGCCCCTGCCAAGCGCTACGACCTGCTGATACGGGCCTTCGCCAAGGTCGTCGCCGAGCGCCCGGACTGGCGACTGCGGATCTACGGCAGCGGCCGGGAGTACGCGAAGCTGCGCTCCCTCATCGACACGCTCGGCCTCTACAACCACGTCTTCCTGATGGGCGCGGCGCACCCCATCGAGGCGGAGTGGACCAAGGGCTCCATCGGCGCGGTCACCTCCAGCCTGGAGTCCTTCGGGATGACCATCGTCGAGGCCATGCGCTGCGGCCTGCCCGTCGTGGCCACCGACTGCCCGCACGGGCCCGGCGAGATCATCCGCCCCGGCGTCGACGGCAGCCTGGTGCCCATGGGCGACCCCGACGCCGTGGCCGCGGCACTGCTCGGGCTGATCAACGACGACGAGCTGCGGCAGCGCATGGGACAGGCCGCGCTGGCGGACGCGGCGCGCTTTGACCCGGCGCGGATCGGGGCGCGCTACGAGTCGCTGCTGACCGATCTGCTGGCGCGCGGCAGCAGGGGACTGCACCGGGCACGCGGGGCGCTCCTGGGCGGCGCCTACCGGGCCAAGGACGCGCTGCTGGGAACGGGATTCGACGCGCTGCCGCAGGGAGGCCGGGCATGAGCACACAGGTCACGACCACACCGGGAGCGACGACGGCGAGGGCGGACGCTTCGAGAGCGGGCGCATCGGGAGCGACGACGGCGGGAGCGGATGCACCGAGAGTGGGCGCGTCGAGCACAGGCGCACCGGGAGTTGCCGCATCGGGAGTGGGCACGTCGGGAGCGACGACAGCGGGAGCGGACGCGTCGAGAGTGGGCGCGTCGAGCACAGACGCGCCGGGAGCGGACGCATCGGGAGCGTCGACGGTGAGGGCGGACGCGGCGAGAGCGGGCATGCCCCCGGACACGTCGAGAACTGGCGTCACGAGAGCGGGCACCCGGCCGGGCACTCCGCCCGGCGGACAGCACGTCGGGGCAGCCGTCATGGGTGCCGCGTCCTCCGGGGCGCGCGGCCCCGGCGGGCCGGCCGCGTCCGGCACCGGTGCCGACCCCGACCCCGCCGCGCCCACGGCTCCCGTGCACGGCGGCGGCAGCCGCCGCCCCGGGCGGCCCGTCTCGCCGCGCCCGCGCGCCGACTGCACCGCCGACCGCGCCGGAGGGCTCACCTTCGACGTGCGCCTCGCCGACCAGCGTGCCGAGGAGGTCAGGGACGCGGCGCTGCTGCTGCGGCGGCGCGGCGGCGACGACGAGCACGGCGACACCGTACGGCTGCCCCTCACCCCCGTGGCGGCCGAAGGCCCGCTGCGCGCCGCGCTGCCCAGCACCATGTCGCTGCCCGAGGGCCGCTGGGACGCCTCGCTCCTCCTCGGCGACGCGGAGCCGAGACGGCTGCTGCCCGGCGTCCATGACCTGCGCTCCCTGGTGGACCGCACCCCGCGCTCGGGGCGCACCTGGCTGGGCGTGCGGATCCCGTACGCCACCAAGTACGGGAACCTCACCGTCCGCTCCTGGCTGCGCTGGCCGCACGCGGAGGCGGGGGAACTGCGCGTCGAGGACGACGGCATGGAGCTGAGCGGACGGCTCTACGGCGCGCGCCTGTCGCCCACGGCCCGGCTGGAGGCGCACCCGCGCCACGCGAAGGCAGCGGCGGACGGTGACGTCGTCGCCGTACCGCTCGCGTCAGCGCAGGAGCACGGGCAGGAGCACGGGCAGGGACACGAAGACGCGGATGGCGCCGCGTTCACGGCCGCGCTGCCCTACGCGCCGCTGACCCGGCACCCCGTCTGGGACCTGTGGCTGCGCCCCTCGGCCGAGGCGTGCGCGGTGCGGATCGCCCGCATCCTCGACGACGTCCCCGACAAGAAGCGGATCTTCACTTATCCGCCGAGAGATGTGACGGTGACGGAAGGGGCGGACGGAACGGACGGTGCGGGAGAGCCGCGCACGTACGCGCTGCGCCCGTACTACACGCTCGACAACGACCTCGCCGTGCGTGCCGTGGCTTCCGTCGCCGTTCCTGAAGAGGGTGAAGAAGCGGTGTAGGAAGGCCGATCGGGGCAACTCGGAGCCTGGAGGTGTTGTCATCCATGGTTCCGATTCTTCTCGTACTTCTGCTGGCCCTCATCCTCTTCGGAGCGGGCTTCGCGCTGAAGGCGCTGTGGTGGATCGCGATCGCGGTCCTGGTGATCTGGCTGCTCGGCTTCCTGCTGCGCTCCACCGCCGCGGGCGGACGGAGGGCACGCTGGTACAGGTGGTGACCTCACTCATGTGACCTCACCCAGGTGACCCCGTGAACGTGTGCCACCGGTCGCGGTCAGAAGCTGTCCGCGACCCGGGGGCGGTCTCTTATAAACAAAAACCAGCCCACCAGAACCACAAAAAACACGTAAGACCGCATCT
>NZ_JBSHAO010000103.1:0-14001 GCF_053611545.1 Streptomyces sp. NPDC054796
CTGTTGAGTTCTCAAGGAACGGACGCTTCCTTTGTACTCACCCTCTCGGGCTTTCCTCCGGGCGCTTCCCTTTCGGTGTCTCCGACTCTATCAGATCCGTTTCCCGGCCGTTCCCGGCCGAAATCCGATTCCGACTTTCCCCTGTCGGCGGGGCGCCTTCCGGCGTGTCCACTACTTTAGAGGATTTCCCCCGCCCGTTCAAAATCGGGCTTTCGTCGAACCAATTCCGGCACGCCGAAATAGGCCCCACGAAGAGGGGAATCGAACTTCAGTAGTGGTTGCCGTCGGACGGCAGAAGGTGTTGCCGGAGAACCGTTACAGCTCTGTGGCAACCCGGAGAACACTACGGATCGGTTCCGTGTGTGTCAACCGAAGCCCTGGGCCCTGTCGACGGCTCAGTCCAGGTCCGTCAGACGGCCGCTCGCGTCCGGCTGGGCGTCCTCGACGCGGCGCAGCAGGCGGGTCAGCAGTTCGCCGAGCTGGCCGCGCTCCTGGCCCGAGAGGTCCTGGAGGAGGTCCTCCTCGAAGACCGACGCCTTGCGCATCACCTGGAGCCACTTCTCCCGGCCCTCGTCCGTCAGACCGATGATCACGCGGACCCTGTTCTCCTCGTCCCGCTCCCTCGTCACCAGGCCCTGGCCGAGCATGCGGTCGATGCGGTGGGTCATGGCGGCCGGGGTGAGGCCCAGGCGCTTGGCGATGGTGCCGGGCCAGAGCTGGTAGGGCTCGCCCGCCATGACGAGTTCCTTCAGCACCTCCCACTCGGGGCTGCTGAGTCCGAGGATCGCCAACTGGCGCCCGTAGGCGACGCTCATGCGGCGGTCGAGGCGGCTGAGCGCGTTGACCACCTTCTCCACCTGGGGGTCGAGGTCGCGGTACTCGCGCTGGTAGATCGCGATCTGTTCGTCGAGCGTCGGTTGTCGGTCCGGCATGGGGCGGAGTATCCCACGGGAACGAGTTCGCATTGAAGGCTTGCCCTATGTACTCTTTAGCTTCGAACTTTAGCTTTGAAGTCTTCCTGTCACTCAGGCCCCAGCCGGGCCCCGGACAGGACCCAGAACCTAGGGAAGGTGAGTGTGACCACCGCGATGGGCGCAGCGCTGCGCCGGATCCAGCTCGGGAACGCCCTCGTGGCGTTCGGCAACGGCTTCACCGTGCCGTTTCTGTTCGTCTACGTAGCGCGCGTACGGGAGCTGGGGGACGGCACGGCGGGTGCCGTGCTGGCCGTGTTCGCCGCCGCCGCGCTGGTCGTGCTGCCCTTCACGGGGCGGGTGATCGACCGTCGCGGTCCGATGCCCGTCGCGTACGCGGGGTCCGCTTTCGCCTCGCTCGGTGCGCTGGGCTTCGGGCTCTCCACCGCCGCGCCGTCCGTCGTCGCGTCGTCCGCGCTGATGGGTGCGGGCATCGCGGTGTTGCAGCCCGCGCTGGCGACCATGATCGTCTCGTGTTCGACGGCCGCCACGCGGTCGCGGGCCTTCGCCACGCAGTTCTTCCTGAACAATCTGGGGCTCGGCGTCGGCGGGCTGATCGGCGGGCTGCTGGTGGACGAGCGGCAGCCGTCGAGCTTCACGCTGCTCTTCGTCGTCGAGGCCGCGATGTTCGTCGTGCTCCCCGTGGTGCTCGCGACCGTGCGGCTGCCGCAGGGCGGCGGGGTCGACATGCGGGAGCTGGCGGACGACGGCTCCGTGGCGCAGCCGCGTGACGGGTGGCGTGTGCTGTTGCGGGACAAGCCGATGGTGCTGCTGTGCGTGCTGGGGTTCGTGCTGTTCTTCACCTGCTACGGGCAGTTCGAGTCGGGGCTGTCCGCGTACGCGGTGGAGGTCACCCGCATCTCGACGTCCACGCTGGGCATCGCCCTGGCCGCGAACACCGCCGTGATCGTGCTGGCGCAGTTCGTCGTGCTGCGGCTGGTGGAGCGGCACCGGCGCAGCCGGGTCGTGGCGCTGGTCGGCGTGATCTGGACCGTCGCGTGGCTGGCGGCGGGGGCTTCCGGGCTCGTGCACGGGGCGCAGGCGGTGGCGACGGCGCTGCTGATCTCCACGTACGCGCTGTTCGGGCTCGGCGAGACGATGCTGTCGCCGACGCTCGCGCCGCTGGTGGCCGATCTGGCTCCGGCGCGGCTCGTGGGGCAGTACAACTCGGCGTTCGCGCTGGTCAAGCAGATGGCGCTGGCCGTCGGTCCGGCCGTCGGCGGGTTGCTGGCAGCGGGCGGTGCCTATGGCACGTACATCGTGATGCTGGTGGTCTGCTCGCTCGGGATCAGCGTGCTCGCGCTGTGGCTCGGCGGGCGTCTGACGCCGGTGCAGGACAGGCCGTACCGCTCGGTCGTCGTGGCGGCCCGCTCCGCGCGGGAGCTGTCCGAGAGCGGTGGCGGGGTGCGCGAGGCGGCCGAGGGCTCCCGGGCCGCGTCCGTCGGCTGACCAGCTGAACCGCTGAGTCGTTAAGCCGCTGAGCGGCGGCCCGGGGCGCTCAGGCGGAGCTCAGGCGCCGCCCTGCGGCAGCGCGAACTCGCACCAGACCGCCTTGCCGCCGCCCGGTGTGCGCCGCGAGCCCCAGGCGGAGGCGATGGTCGCGACGATGGAGATGCCGCGGCCCGCCTCGTCGACGGGCTCGGCGCGGCGGCGGCGCGGCAGGTGCTCGTCGCCGTCGGTGACCTCGACGATCAGGCGCCGGTCCGTGCGGCGCAGCCGCAGCCGCATGGGCGGGGTGCCGTGCTGGAGCGAGTTGGCGACGAGTTCGCTGGAGGCGAGGACGCCCAGATCGTGCAGCTCGGGCGGGAAGCGCCAGGAGGTGAGCACGCCGGACGCGAAGGCGCGGGCGCGGGGCGCCGCCTCGGTGCCGCCGAGGAGGTCGAGCGCCGCGTTGTGGAACAGCTCGGCGTCCTGCCCGTCGCGCTCAGGGTGCTGGATGACGAGGACGGCGACGTCGTCGTCGTGCTCCGCGGTGATGCCCAGGGCGCGCAGTAGCCGGTCGCAGATGATCTCGGGTGAGCCGCTCGCGCCCGCGAAGGCGTGCTCCAGGGCCGCGACTCCCTCGTCGATGTCCGCGTCGCGCCGCTCGACGAGGCCGTCGGTGTAGAGGACGGCGGCGGATCCTGGCGTGAGGGGCAGCGAGCCGGAGGTGTGCAGCCAGCCGCCGGTGCCCAGCGGCGGGCCCGTCGCCTCGGCGGCGCGGTGGACGGTGCCGTCCGGATCGCGGACCAGGACGGGCAGGTGGCCGGCGGAGGCGTAGTGGAGGCGGCCTTCGTTGGGGTCGTGGACGGCGTAGACGCAGGTGGCGATCTGGCTGGAGTCGATCTCGGCGGCCAGGCCGTCCAGGAGCTGGAGCACCTCGTGCGGGGGGAGGTCGAGCCGCGCGTAGGCGCGTACGGCGGTGCGCAGCTGGCCCATCACGGCCGCCGCGCGCACGCCTCGGCCCATCACGTCGCCGATGACCAGGGCCGTACGGCCGCCGCCGAGGGTGATCACGTCGTACCAGTCGCCGCCGACGGCCGCTTCGGTGCCGCCCGGCTGGTAGGTGGCGGCGACGCGCAGATCGTCCGGCTGCTCCAGTTCCTGCGGGAGCAGGCTGCGCTGGAGGGTGACGGCCGCCTCGCGCTGGCGGCGCTCGCTGGCGCGCAGCCGCTCGGCCGACTCGACCTGGTCGGTGACGTCCGACGCGAAGATCAGCACGCCGTCGCCCTCGGTGGCGCTGATCGGGGTGCAGGTGAAGGTGTAGTAGCCCCCGCGGGACGGGCGGCGTTCGCCCGGTCCGCCGGGTTCACCCGATCCGGGGACCCGCCTGGACTTGACCGTGCGGGACCGTCCGCTGCGCAGCACCTGGTCCATGAGCGGCAGCAGGCCCAGCTCGACGAGTTCGGGGAGGGCGTCGCGGGCCGCGGCGCCGTGGGCGCGGGGGCCGAAGACCTGGGCGTACGCGTCGTTGACGTAGGCGATGCGGTGCTCGGGGCCGTGGACGACGGCGACGAGGGCAGGGACCTGGCCCAGCAGATCGTGGACGGAGAGCGCGTCGATGCTGCGGGTGACGCGCGCCTCGGCCTCGGCGGCTGCCTGGACCGCGGCCTCGGCTTCCGCTTCGGCCCTGCTCCTGGCGCGGGCCTTGAGGCGGGTCCTGGTCTGGGTGCCGTGCGGGGTGGATTCGTGGGTGTTCGCCGGGCTGTTGATCTGGGTGTCTTCCTGTTTCTGGGTGCGTGAGCTGCGGTCCGCTCCGGCGTGCGCCCCTTCGTGGCGTGGGTCGGCGCCGTGGGCGCCGGGTTCCGGAACGGGGTCGGAATCGGGATCGGCGCCGGATTCGGCACCTGGCTCGGCGCCTGGCTCGGCGTCGGCGCCTTCACGGGTGGTCAGGCCCGCGTCATCGGCGTGCGCCGTCCGCTCGGCGCGGGCGGCCGGAACCGAGCCGCCGCCCTCGGCGGGGGCGGGGGCGGAAGCCGAGGCGGGACCTGGGTCGGGTCCGGTGCCGGTGCCTGCGCCCGTACCGCCCGGGCCCGAGCCGCTGTCGGACGGCTGCTGCTGCGCCTTCGTCGCTGCCCGGGCGGCAGCGGTGCGCCGCTGTGTGCCGGGCAGTCGGGCGCTCCAGCGCGTGAAGTTCACGGTCGTCCGATTCCTCGCGTCGTTCGCGGTGGTCACTCTTTGCAGGTGCGGGCCCACCCATGGTCACACGTCCAGTGTGGCCCACAGCGGTGACATCCCTCAGACGCCGCTGCCCCACGGGCAGTTCCGTCCTGCGGGACATTCACCCGGACGTTGGTTTGTGCGTCAGGTGTGCGTCAGGTCTACGTCAGCCGAGCCGCGTTCGTACACGGGTGGCTGATGGGGGTCTCCAGGAGGCCCGGCCGGGGCTGCGGGAAGGGGTGCGGGAAGGGCGCTTCGGCGCGTGTCGCACGGCCGTCAGCTCGCTTCCGGGTGGCGTCCCGTGCCCGCGGCCAGCTCGAACTCGGCGCGCGGGTGTTCGAGGGAGCCGAGGGAGACGATCTCCCGCTTGAAGAGCCCCGCGAGGGTCCATTCGGCGAGCACCCGGGCCTTTCGGTTGAAGGTGGGGACGCGGCTGAGGTGGTAGGCGCGGTGCATGAACCACGCCGGATAGCCCTTGAGTTTGCGCCCGTAGACATGCGCGACCCCCTTGTGGAGGCCGAGGGAGGCGACCGAGCCCGCGTAGGAGTGCCGGTAGTCGGACAGTTCGGCGCCCTGGAGGCAGGCGGCGAGGTTGTCGGCCAGGGTGCGCGCCTGGCGGACCGCGTGCTGCGCGTTGGGGGCGCACAGGGCGCCGGGCGCGCCCTTCTCCTCGGCGATGAGGTCGGGCACGGCCGCCGCGTCCCCGGCCGACCAGGCGTGGTCGGTGCCGTCGACGCGCAGGCGCGCGGTGCACCTGAGACGCCCGCGCTCGGTGAGGGGGAGGCCGGCGGCGGCGAGAATCGGGTGCGGCTTGACGCCGGCTGTCCACACGACGGTGCGGGTGGGGTGGCGGGAGCCGTCGCTGAGCACGGCGACGCGGTCCTCGCAGGAGTCGAGCCGGGTCTCCAGCCGTACGTCTATGTTGCGGGCGCGCAGCTCGCGCAGCGCGTAGGCGCCCATCTCCTCGCCCACTTCGGGCAGGATCTTGTCGCTGGCCTCCACCAGCAGGAACCTCATGTCCTCGGGACGGAGGTTGTGGTAGTAGCGGCAGGCGTAGCGGGCCATGTCCTCCAGCTCGCCGAGCGCCTCGACGCCCGCGTAGCCGCCGCCCACGAAGACGAAGGTCAGGGCCGCGTCGCGGACCTCCGGGTTGCGGGTCGAGGAGGCGATGTCGAGCTGCTCGAGCACGTGGTTGCGGAGGCCGATGGCCTCCTCGACCGTCTTGAAGCCGATGCCGTGCTCCGCCAGCCCGGGGACGGGGAGGGTGCGCGAGACGGAGCCGGGCGCGAGGACCAGCTCGGTGTACGGGATCTCGACGCCGCCGGTGCCCTCCTCCTCGGTGGCCAGGGTCTCGACACGGGCGACGCGCCGCTCGTGGTCGATGCTCTTGACCTCGCCGATGACGACCTTGCACAGGGGCAGGACGCGGCGGAGCGGGACGACCACATGGCGCGGGGAGATGGAACCGGCGGCGGCCTCGGGCAGGAACGGCTGGTACGTCATGTACGGCTCGGGATCGACGACGACGATCTCCACACCGTCCACACCGTCCGCGCCGCCGCCCGCGCCAGCACCGGGGGGCGCTTCGGGATGGGCCCCCTTCGGTACGGTCTCGGCCTGCTTGAGCTGCTGCTTCAGCTTCTTCTGGAGGCGCAGTGCCGTATACATGCCGACGTAGCCGCCGCCGACCACGAGAATGCGCGCGGGTTCCTTCGTCGCCTTCGTCACCCGTCCATGACGCACCCGAGCCCCCGTGTTTGTCCACAGGTCCCGTGAAATGTGTGACCGGTGGAGGTGAGCGGTCCGCTTCGCTCCGGCTTGCGCGTGCGTCGACGTTCCCGCAGGTCAGTGGGGGCGCGAAGGGAGCGCGCGAGACGGCGGGAACGGGTGGATCTCGGCCGTACTCCGATCGGGGACCGGTCCGTGAGGAACTGCCCTCTTCTCTCTTGACCTGGGCTCAACTATGTTCGTATCCGGGTCGGGGTGCGGTGCGTGATGACCGGAGCACCGGTACCAACGACCGGACAGGGCGGGGGTCTCCGGGGGGAGACATTCATTACCGGGGGAACACGTATGCACATTCAGGGTATTCACACCTCTCATTTCGGTACGGCCGCTGTGTCGTCGGCATCTGACGGCGGCGTAGGGGGCGGCCCCGCGGGCAGTGTGAGCGGCGTCGGCGGCCCGGCCGCCGGTGGCGCGGGCGGGCGTTCGACGCCCCTGCGGGTGGACGCACAGCGCAATCTGGAGCACGTACTGCGCGCGGCGCGCGAGGTCTTCGGCGAGCTGGGTTACGGCGCGCCGATGGAAGACGTGGCACGGCGCGCGCGGGTCGGGGTCGGCACGGTCTACCGCCGCTTCCCGAGCAAGGACGTCCTGGTCCGGCGGATAGCCGAGGAGGAGACGGCGCGGCTCACCGAGCAGGCGCGGTCCGCGCTGGGGCAGGAGAACGAGCCCTGGGCGGCACTGTCCAGGTTCCTGCGCACCTCTGTCGCCTCGGGCGCCGGACGGCTGCTGCCGCCGCGCATACTCCGGGCCGAGGGCCGGGCGGCGGACTCCACGACGCGTGTGCCGCAGCAGCGGCAGGCGCAGCACGAAGGGAACGGGAACGGGCACCCGCTCGGGATCGGCCAGCCTCCGTCCGAGGACGGCTTCGGCACGCCGGGCCAGCAGACCGGGCAGTCCGTGCAGGCGGGGCACCCGGGACAGCCGGGTCAGCCGGGCCTGCGGCTCGTCGAGCAGCGTGAGCCGCTGGAGACCGAGAAGCTGGACGGCTTCGAGGAGGAGACCGGCGCCGCCGAACTCCTCAGCGTCGTCGGCCAGTTGGTCGAGCGGGCACGCGAGTCGGGCGAACTGCGCACCGATGTGACGGTCGGCGATGTGCTGCTCGTCATAGCGACGGCCGCGCCGTCGCTGCCCGACGCGGCACAGCAGGCCGCCGCCTCGAAGCGGCTGCTCGACATCCTGCTGGAGGGTCTGCGGTCCAGGCCCAGCGCGTAACCCGCGCGGAGCGCGGGAAGCGGGCGCGGGATGTGACCTGACGGTTCTCCGACGGCCGTCGGCGCGTTGTCCGCCGCGCCCCGCACATCGTAGGGACGTGCGGGGCGGGACGGCGGCAGCGGCAGTAGCAGCGGCAAGGGTGCACGGATCGCGCCGCTTCGGCGGCGCGGTCCCGTGTGGCTCGGAGCTGTGCGGCTCGGTTTCGTAGCGCCCGGGTCCCGTGCGCGGGTGCGGGGCTGTACTTGTGGCCGCGTCCCGTTCATGAGCCTTGTCCGCGTCCGCGTCCGCGCAGGAAGTTCACGCGTGGGGGCCTTGTCCATAATGCCCCGTACGAGCGGTTTCGTGGGGCGGGGGCGGGGGTGGTCCGCTCGTACGGGTTACGGGCGAGGCGTTCCGGAGCGCTGTGCGAACCGGCCCCGGACGGGTGGAAGGCCAGGACTCCCCGGTTCCCGCGCGCCCTCCGTGTGGCACGCTTGCCCGGTGTTTGGGTGCTACAGCGTGTACGGGGGCTTGCGCCATGGGTGCTAAGGGACGCGAGGAACCGGGCAATTCGGGCGAGCAGGCCGGGACCGACGGGTCTGTGTCACCGCATGTCCCGGAGCAGGGCGGCCCGTTGGGCCCCGAGTCCACGCCCGAGGGCGGGCACGCGGCAGACGCGCGCCACGGTTCGGGTTCCGGTACCGGGTCCGGTGCGGCTTCGGGCACCGGTGCGGGCACGGGCGCGGGCGATGTGGACAGCGGTGTCGGCAACGTACCCAAGCAGCGCAAGCGGCGAGGGGGCCAGGGGAAGCACCGTGCGACCGGACCGGCCGCCTCCGCCGCCTCCGGCACGGCCACGGAGCCGACGGAGCGCAGCGCCGAGCGCCCCGTCGATGCCAGGCCCGTCGGCGGCGGCCCCTCCGACGCCGAGCTGATCGCGCGGATGCGCGAGAGCGACACCGGGGCCTATGACGAGCTGTACCGTCGGCACGCCGATGCCGTGCGCCGTTACGCCCGTACGTGCTGCCGGGACGCGGACACCGCCGACGACCTGACGAACGAGGTCTTCGCGCGCACCCTCCAGGCCGTACGCGGCGGCAAGGGCCCCGAGACGTCCGTACGCGCCTATCTGCTCACGTCCGTCCGGCACGTCGCGGCGGCGTGGACGCGGACGCGGAAGCGCGAGCAGCTCGTCGAGGACTTCGCGGTCTTCGCGCAGTCCGCTTCGGCCGCGGCAGCCGCCTCCGACGCCGACACGCTCGACCTCGGCGCCGACGTGCGGGCCATGCAGGAGGCCGAGCAGACGCTGGTGGTGCGGGCGTTCAAGAGCCTGTCGGAGAAGGACCAGATGGTCCTGTGGCACACGACCGTCGAGGACGCCAAGCCGCAGGACGTCGCGCCACTGCTCGGCCTCTCGGACAACGCGACGGCCGTGGCGGCGCACCGGGCGCGCGAGAACCTGAAGAAGGCGTACCTCCAGGCGCACGTGAGCCGGACGCTCACCTCGCCCTCGGAGAGCGGCGACTGCGCCCGTTACGCGGACCGGCTCGGCGCCTACGCGCGCGGCGGGCTGCGCATGCGGGCCGAACTCGGTCTGCGCAAGCACCTGGAGAACTGCGAGCGCTGCCGTGCGGCGGCGGCCGAGGTCACGCACCTCAACGAGCACATCCGCGTGCTCGTTCCGGTGGCGCTCATCGGCTGGTTCGCGACGGCGGGCGGCGCCAAGGCGTTCGGCGCGCTGCTCTCCGGCACGGGAGCGGCGGCTGCCGCCGGTGCCGGTGGTGCGGCAGCCGCGGCAGGCGGCGCGGGTGCGGGCGGTTCCGGTGGCGGCGCGGGAGGCGCAGGGGGCGCCGCCTCCGAGGGCCTGGGCACCCCCGCGAAGATCGGCATCGGCGCAGGTCTTGCCGCGGTGGCGGGCGTCGCGCTCGCCCTGGGGCTGAGCGGGGACGAGCAGCCTCCCCCCAAGCCCGAGGCCAAGGCGTCGGCCCCCGCCGCCGCGCCCTCCGAACCGCCCGAGGAACCGGACGACCCGAAGCCCGCACCCGACAAGCCCGACCCTGAGCCCGACAAGCCGGACCCGAAGCCCACGCCGGACGAGCCCGAGCCGGAAGAGCCGAAGCCCGCGCCCGACAAGCCCGAACCGGAACCCGAACCGGACAAGCCGGACCCGAAGCCCACGCCGACCCCGACGCCGACTCCCGAACCGCCGAAGCCCTCACCCAAGCCGCCGTCTCCCGCGCCGCCCGCCGACTACCAGCTCAACTCCCTCAAGTGGGACATCCTCAACCCCGGCGAGAACGACGAGCCCACGGTGCGCACGGGTGTGAGCAGCTGGATGTGGCAGCGCTGGGGGATGCGGATCGGCGGTACGTCGTACGGCCACGGGGTGACCGTCCACGCGCCGTCGTCCGTGACGATCGACCTCAACCGGCCCTGCACGGCGTACGACGCGGTGGCCGGGGTCGACGACATGATGGCGGGCCTCGGCGCTGTGCGGTTCTCCGTGTACGGGGACGGGGCGCGGCTGTGGCGGTCGGGCGTCGTGCGGGGCGGGGAGAAGGCCGTGCCCGTGCATGTGCCGCTCAGTGGCGTGAAGACGATGCGGCTCGTGGTCTCGCCGCACTCCGGCTTCGACGCGGTGACGCTCGCGGACTGGGCGCAGTCGCGCATCAGCTGCCGCTGACCGCGCCGCCGTCCCCGCGCCCGCCGTTGGCCCCGTTCCCGTCCCCGTCCCCGTCGAGCAGGGTGTCCAGGAGCGTGACGGCGCGGCGGACGGTGCGTTCCGCCTGGTCGGCGTACGTGGCGTAGGTGGCGTACGCGGTGTCCTCCCCGTCCTTCGCGGGCTCCGCGCCCTCCCCGGGCTCCCCGGGCTGGGACAGCTCGGCGCAGGGCTCGGTACGGGTCCCGGCGCGGGCGCGGATGTCACCGTCCAGGCGCAGGGAGGGGAGGCCAGGGTCCAGGCCGCCGCGTACGTCGCGGGACGCGTCCGCCAGCAGGACCGCCGTCTCCGGGGCCCCGGCCTGGAGGGCGACGGCAGCCGCCGACAGCAGCGCGTTCGCGAGCTGCGACTCGGGCGTGCCCGTCGAGAGCCCGAGGGCGAGCGCGTCGCGCGCCTGCCGTACGGCCTCGTCCATCCGCCCGCCCTCGGCCGCGGTGATCCTGGCCTCCAGCGCGCCCATCGCCGTGTCGAACATGGTCGGCGGGGTGCCGACCGCCGCGCGTCTGCCCGCCTCCTGGTGGTGGCGGCGGGCGACTGCCGTCTGCCCGTCGTCGAGGGCGATGAGGGAGCGGAGGAAGCTGGCATAGATGCACGCGTCGGTCAGACCGAGGCGTTCGGCCTCCTCCACGGCGCGCGCGCTCAGCTTCCCGGCCTCCTCGCTGTCGCCCTGGCGGTACCAGACCTCGGCGATGCGGACGAGGAGGAAAGGCATCTCCGTCAGCGCGCCGAGTTCCTGCGCGTAGCGCATCGCGGTGGCGTACTCGGCGCGCGCCTCCTCGTAGCGCCCGTGCTGCACGGCGACCTCGGCCCGCAGGCCGCGGACCTGGCCGAGCAGCCAGCGGTCTCCCGTCGACTGGGCGAGGGCCTCGATCTCGGGGATGTCCGCGTGCATGCCGAGCAGACCGCGCGGCAGGTCCACGTGCGCGTGGGCGCGGAAGAGCAGCGCGACGGCCAGCTCCCAGGGGCCGCCGAAGCGGCGGCAACTGGCGACCGAGACGTCCATGTACTCCACGGCGTCCCTGCCGCCGTGCAGCAGCGGCGCCGCGAACGGCCAGAGCAGCCCGGGGAACGCGGCGGAGCGGGGGTGGGGGCGGGTGAAGGTGTCCAGGAGGTCGCGGGCGACGTCGAGGAGGTCGGGCAGGGTCGGGGGTTCCTGGCTCTGGTACTCGGCGAGCAGGAAGTATCTGAGGAGCTGGAACTCGCGGTACAGGTACCTTTCGTCCTCGGCCTCGTCCACGCCCTCACCGTCGGCGTCACGGACGTCGCGGACGTCGCGGACGTCGCGGACGTCACGGAGCAGCTCCAGCGCGGCGGCGACCCATCCCGCGCCCTCTTCGCGGTAGTTGCGCACCCACCAGAACCAGCCCATGTCCCGGACGAGCCCGAACGCCGCTTCCCGCTCCTCCGGCGCGTCCGGGGCGTGGAGCGTGCGGTGGAGCGCTGCGCGGATGTTGTCGAGGTCGGCTTCGAGGCGGGGCAGCCAGGTGAGCTGCTCGGCGGAGCGGATACGGGCGTCGGCCGCGGCGACGAGGCGCCTGATCTGGCCCGTGTGCCGGCGTTCGGTGGCGGCGAGGTCGACGGGGTGCTCGGCGGCGCGCTCCTTCGCGTACTCGTGGATCGTCTCCAGCATGCGATAGCGCACCCCCGTGTCGGCCGGGGCCGGTGGCGGGTCGGCGATGAGGATGGACTTGTCCACGAGGGAGGCGAGGATGCCGAGGACGGCGTCCTCGGGAACGCTCTCCTCCGCGAGAGCGCCATCGGCTTCGGAGGCGGGCGCCGGGTCTGCGCAGACGTACTCGGCAGCCGAGAGCGTGCAGCCGCCCGAGAAGACGGAGAGCCGGCGTACGACCGTGCGCTCGCGCGCGTCGAGCAGATCCCAGGACCAGTCGACGACGGCGCGCAGAGTCTGCTGACGCGGCAGTACGGTGCGGCTTCCGCTGGTCAGCAGGCGGAAGCGGTCGTCGAGCCGGTCCGCGATCTGACGGGGCGTGAGCGAGCGCAGCCGCGCCGCGGCGAGTTCGATGGCGAGCGGCAGCCCGTCGAGACGGCGGCAGATCTCCTCGACGGTGGCCTCGACGTCCCCACCGGGGCCGCTGCGCGAGTCCGTCGACGTACGGAGGCCGGGGCGCGCGTCCGCGGCGCGGTCCGCGAAGAGCCGGTGCGCGGAGACGGGAGGCAGAGGCTCGACGGGGCGCACGACCTCCCCCTGCACGCCCAGCGGTTCCCGGCTCGTCGCGAGCACGGTGAGCCCCGGACAGCGGGCGAGGAGGATCTCGGCGAGGTGGGCCGCGGCGTCGATGACGTGCTCGCAGTTGTCGAGAACGAGCAGGAGCCGACGGTGTGCGCAGTGGTCGAGGAGACGGAGCGTCGCCTCGTCGGCGAGATCGTCCCCGGTGACGCGCGGGGCTTCCATGCCGCCGAAAAGGGACGTCTCGCGCCGCCCGAGGGCGCTGAGGACGGCGCCCGGCACGGCGGCCGGATGGTCCAGGGGCGCGAGGCCCACCAGCCAGGCGCCGTCCGGGTACGGAGTGTCCGACGCGCCGACGGCCGACGCCGCAGCCTGCTCCGACAGCCGCGTCTTTCCGGAGCCGCCAGGGCCTGTGAGGGTGACGAGGCGGGAGCGGCGGAGGTCGTTCCGCAGCGTGTCGAGATCGGCCTCGCGTCCGACGAAGCTGGTCAGGCGGGCACGGAGGTTGCCCGGAGGGCCCCCGGGCGTCGATCCCCGCGGGGTGGCGGCGGACGCGGGCGCGGGCTCGGGCGGGGCGTCGAGCAGTTCGGCGTGCAGGGCGCGGAGCTCCGCGCCCGGGTCGGCGCCGAGGCGCGCGGCGATCTCCTTCCGCACCGCCTCGTACGCCTCCAGCGCCTCGGCCGTACGGCCCGTGTCGCGCAGGGCACGGAGCAGCAGGGCCTGAAGGGGCTCGTCGAGGGGGTTCTCGGCGGCCAGCTCGCGCAGTTCCGGCAGCGCCCGGGCCGCCTGGCCGAGGGCGAGCTCGGCGGCGAGACGGTGCTGTCTGGCGCTGCGCCGCAGCGCTTCGGGGCGGGCCGCGGGGACGTCGCGGTCCGGCAGGTCGGCGAACGCGGGGCCGCGCCACAGGCCGAGGGCTTCGCGGAGGAGACCGACGGCGGCGGCCGGGTCGCCCTCTTCGAGGGCGCGTTCGCCCTCGCGGGCCAGGCGCTGGAAGCGGAACAGGTCGATGTCGTCGGGGGCTGCGTTGAGGCGGTAGCCGCCCGGCCCCGAGTGGACGGCGTCCTTGCCCAGGGCGCGACGCAGGCGTCCGATCAGCGCCTGGAGCGCGGCGGGGGCCTCGGCGGGGAGGGTGTCGGTGTCCGCCCACACCTCGTTGATGAGGGTTTCCACCGGGACGGGGGTGTGACGGTGCGCGTGGATCGCCAGCGCGGTGAGGAGGGCGCGCAGGCGGGGGCCTCCCACCGGTACGGGTTCCCCCTGCGCACCCCGCGCCTCCGCAACCCCCAACACCAAATACCGCACCCACCCATTGTCCCCGAGCCCCTGTGAATCCCCCCGTGATTTTCGGAGACCCCGTGCCGGGTGCGCCTACCCGATTGCCCCTGGGGCTTCGTTCGCGTACTGCGGGCCGTGCCCACCCTCCCCCAGCTACCGCTGGGAGGTGCCCCCTCGCCGAGCGGGACGCCTGCCCACAACAAGGGTGGGCCCCTCCGGCACGGTGCCCG
>NZ_JBSHAO010000104.1:0-13834 GCF_053611545.1 Streptomyces sp. NPDC054796
CGGTGTCGCTCAGCGCTGGGCGCGGGGCGGTCAGATCAGGCCGAGACCGCGCACCGCGTCGCGCTCCTCCGACAGCTCCTTGACGGAGGCGTCGATGCGCGGACGCGAGAACTCGTTGATCTCCAGGCCCTGGACGATCTCGTACTTGCCGTCCTTCGTGGTGACCGGGAAGGAGGAGATGAGGCCCTCCGGGACGCCGTAGGAGCCGTCCGAGGGGATGCCCATGGAGGTCCAGTCGCCGTCGGCGGTGCCGTTGACCCAGGTGTGGACGTGGTCGATCGCCGCGTTCGCGGCGGAAGCGGCCGAGGAGGCGCCGCGGGCCTCGATGATCGCCGCGCCGCGCTTGGCGACGGTCGGGATGAACTCGTCGGCCAGCCACTTCTCGTCGTTGACGGCCTCGGCGGCGTTCCGGCCCGCGATCTCCGCGTGGAAGATGTCCGGGTACTGAGTGGCGGAGTGGTTGCCCCAGATCGTCAGCTTCTTGATGTCCGAGACCTGGCTGCCGGTCTTCTTCGCGAGCTGCGTGAGCGCGCGGTTGTGGTCGAGACGGGTCATCGCCGTGAACCGCTCGGCCGGTACGTCCGGGGCAGCGGCCTGCGCGATGAGCGCGTTCGTGTTGGCCGGGTTGCCCACGACCAGGATCTTCACGTCGTCCGCCGCGTTGTCGTTGATGGCCTTGCCCTGCGGCTTGAAGATGCCGCCGTTGGCCTCCAGCAGGTCGCCGCGCTCCATGCCCTTCGTGCGGGGGCGGGCGCCGACGAGGAGACCCACGTTCGTGCCGTCGAAGGCGACGTTCGGGTCGTCGGTGATCTCGATGCCGCGCAGCAGCGGGAACGCGCAGTCGTCCAGCTCCATGGCCGTGCCCTCGGCCGCCTTCAGGGCCGGGGTGATCTCCAGCAGCCGGAGCTTGACGGGGACGTCCGCGCCCAGAAGCTGGCCCGAGGCGATGCGGAAGAGGAGCGCGTAGCCGATCTGACCGGCGGCGCCGGTGACGGTGACATTGACGGGAGTGCGGGTCATGGCGGTCTCCGTAGTACCTGACGTGGCGGCGGGGCCTCCGCGGGCGAAGCGCCCGAGGGGACGGGTTGTCCCTGCCCTTCTGTGAAGTCTCTCTACATCAAGAGACCAGCGTCAGGCTATCCGACGCCCGGGGCGCGGAGGAGCCGTGGGGGGCGAAGCGTGAGGGGTTCCGCGCCGTCGGCAGCCGCCCGCTCAAGGAGGGGGGAGCGCGGACGGCTGCCGGGTGCGGCGCCACACCCGTGGGGGGTTGCCACCAGTTCGCCTGCCCGCGAAACGTCCACCCATGCGTCTCCCCTTCGCGGGGTGCGGAAGGAAACGCAGGGTTGCCCCTTCACCGTGGTGTGCCCCTTCACGGGGTGCGGGGTGAAGGCTTCACGGGGTGCGTGTCTCTCGTAGGGGTGCGCCTGTTGTGGGTGCCCCTTGGGGGTTCGTTCGCGTGTGGCGGGTCGGTGGCACGGGTTGTGCCCACCCGTCCCGCCAGCGGGACGATTGCCCACAACTTTTGGCGTCGTCGCCCGGCGGGGCGTCCCTGGGTGCGCGTTGGGGTTTCGTCGCCGGGTGCGGGCCGGTGGCTACGGCGCGGCGTATGGACCGGTAGTACGCGGCTGGCGCCGCGTGATTCATGGCTTGGGCCGGTGGCCGTGTGGGATTGCTGGGTGGTGGGGGTCGGCGCCGCGCCGGGGTGTCTCCTCGGCGTGAAGCTTTCGTCGTCGCCTCTCGGCCGGTGACTTTCTCGACCTGCGGGGACACCCCACCGCACCACCTCCCACCCGGTGGCCAACCTCCGGCCGGTGCCCCCTCCGCTTGTTCCCATGCTGTGTGCCCGCACCTGGCGGTACGGGCCCACCCCTGCCACGGAATCCGACGGCGACGGCTCACCACCCTTGTTGTGGGCAGGCGTTCCGCAGGGCGAGGGGGCACCTCCCAGCGGTAGCTGGGGGAGGGTGGGCACAACCCGTGCCACCGGCCCGCAGCACGCCAACGAAACACCAAAGCGCCCCCGGGCTGCGCACCCCCGACAGGGGGTGTTGCGCGGGACGGTTGGACCGTGAAGTGGGGACCGCAGGTCCCGCGCCGGGGATGTGGCCGGGCTCAGCCGACCCGGAGGAGCAGCGGGTCACCGGCGGGACGGGGACGCGGTGGGGTGTCCCCGCAGGTCGAGACGAACGACGGCAGAAAGCCGAAAACGAAAGCTTCACGCCGAGGAGACACCCCGGCGCGGCACCGGACACCCCCCACCCACGCACCCACAACCACGGCGCAAGCCAAGAATCACGCGGCGCCAGCCGCATCGCACCGCAACCACACGCCGCGCCGAAGCCACCGGCCCGCACCCGAACACGGCGCCCCGCCACACGCGCACCGCCCCCGTAACGCGGCGCGAAAATCAGCGCGGGACCCTACAGTGCGCACCGCACGGGGCAACCGTCCCGCGCAACACCCCCATGAAGGCGACGCTACTGGGACGGAGGCGAGGGAGAGGTGGCGCCGGGTTGGGTGCAGCCGTTGCCGCCCGTTGCGAGCGTCGCGCAGGCACGGGCCGCGTCACTTGATTTCGCGGCCACCATCTCGGTGTACGCGTCACTCGTCGCGCCCACCTCGTCGCTCTGCGACTCCTTGCCCGCCTCCACCTTCACGACGTCCCCCTGCGCCGCGCCGGTGACACGGGCCCACGACGCCTCGCAGACCTTGCTGTACCGCACCTCCACGTAGCTCTGTCCGACCCACGCGGAGCTGGTGGTCTTGGCGTGCTGGCCTCCGCAGCCCATGTTCTCCGGGTCCTTGCCCGTGCAGTCCGCACCCTGGCACTTGACGCCCGCGGGCAGCTTCGTGTCCTTCTTGCTGGCGGACGGGGAGGGCTTGGCCACCGTCTCGTCCTCGCCGGTCAGGTCGAAGAGCAGCACGGCGGCGGCGATGACCACCAGCGCCCCGACGACTCCGGCGAGGAACATGGTGACCCGGCGCCTGCCCGAGCCGCCGGACCCGGCGGGACCGGTGGGGCCTGGGGGCGTCGGCGGGCCCGGCACGTCACCGGCCGGGATCGCCGTGGTGCGGGGCCCGGCGCCGGAGCCCGAGGCGTCGGGGCTCATGCCCTGGCGCGTGTCGTGGCTGACGTTCGGCGCACCCGTACGCCGCGCGGTCCCCCGGCTCGCGCCCCAGGACTCGGGATCGACGCGCTGCGGCCCGGGAACGGACGGCGTGGCGGACGGTGCCGCGTAGTGGCCGCCCTGCGGTCGCCGGGGCGGCGCCGCCGACGGCGTCTCGGGCGGCGTCCCGCGCTGCGTCTCGGGCGGCGCTTCCACCGCGGCGGCGCGTATGCCCCGCGTCGCGCCCTCTCCGGCGTCGGACGACGGCGCGTCGGACGGAACCGCGTCGGCGGGCGCGCCGCCGCTGTCCTCTTCGTGTGTCGCCCGGACCGCCCGGAACACGGCGGTGTCCCCGTCGTCGGCCGGAGGCGGCGCGGAGACGGGGCCGGGGGCAGGAGCAGGAGCAGGAGCAGGGGCGGGCGCGGCGGGCGGGCTCACGGGCGGCGGCGCGACGGGACCCGCGTCGGCGCCAGGCACCGCACCGTTCGCCGGCGCGCCGCTCTTGTCCTTCGCGGTCTTGTCCTTGCCGCGACCGCGTCCGAGCCCGCGCTTCTTGCCCTGGGAGGGCTCGTCGCCGAACTCCCCCAGCGCAGCGCGCGCCTGGGCGACGCTGATCGCCTCCATCGTCGCGTCGTGCCGCATCTCGCTGCGGCTCCATGCGCGTTCGGCCAGCTCCCACATCGTGCCGAGGTGGCGCACGTCCGTGCCGGTGACCTCGGCCAGCGCCTGGGTCGCGCCGCGCGGCGGCAGCAGCCGCCCGTTGAGATAGCGCTCCCAGGACGACTTGCTGTACCCGGTACGGTCCGCGATCGTGGCGACACTCATCCCGCTCCGGTCCACGAGCCGCCGGAGCTGGCTCGCGAACTCCTTGATCTGCGGGTCGAGTTCCTCCGGTAGCGGCCTCCAACGAGGCATTGCGCCTCCCCCTTGTCCCCCCGATGTGCTGACGTCCCCCCGTGCCCCGTGCCGTGCCGCTCTCTCCCGGAGCGCCCAGAGCGCCCGGAGCCGCGTACTGGCTACCCAGGGGGATGCAGACAGCCAGGCTCGCAGTTCCGGGTATGGGGGCGCGCGGGAGTGTTTCGGGCCAGCGCCCCCACCCGCGCACACCCCCCGCTGGTCGCACGCATGACCAGTGTGCCACCTGAGCGGATGGCCAGCGCCTTCCCCGGCACCGGGCCACCGGGGCCACCGGCCGCGCACACGCCTCCCGTTGGCGTTTTCCGGGTGTCCGTGGTCCGAAGTCCGACGTCTTCGTCACGCATGATCGGCATCCGTCCTGAGACGGTCACCGTCGTGCCACAGCGCCCCTGCCGCTCTTGAACGGGAGTGACGAGGTCATGACTCTCAGAACCGCACCCGGAAAGCACAGGGTGCGCACAGGAGCGGCCCGCCCTCCACAGGGGAGAGGGCGGGCCGCTTCCTCAAGACCTCAGCCGGAGGAACCCGGAGAAAAGTCAGCGCACCGCGAAGCGGACGATCGCCTCCAGGAACGGGATCGTGACCCACGGCTTCGGCTGCGCCATCATCGCCAGCAGCGTGATCACGAAGCCCAGCACGCCGTACGTCACCATGTCCGTGAACCGCGAGCGCACCGCCAGCATCCCGACGGACGGCAGCGCCCAGCGCAGCACAGCGCCGCCCAGCATGGACAGCCCGATGATGATGGTCCCGGCGCGGAACTCCAGCACCGTCACCAGCAGCCCGATGAGCACCCCGCCGCACACCGCGAGCAGCGGCCACTGGCGGTACGGCGCAGGGGCGTCGCCTCCGGCGGCCCTTCCGCCGCCCTCGGGGCGAGCGGTGTCACGGGTGAGGAGCGGAAACCGGCGGCTCTTGCGGCCGCCCTCGCCCTCACCCCCTTTGTCTCCTTTGCCGCCGCCCAGCCTGCTCAGCCTGCCCAGGCCGAGCGTCGTGCCGACCGCGTTGGCGGCACGCGCCGCGCCGCCCCGCACGGCGTCGAGCGCGCCGCCGCCCTGTGGTGTGGAGGCTCCGGGCTCAGCCGACACGGCGTTCCGCCGCCTCGACGACGTTGACCAGGAGCTGGGCACGCGTCATCGGGCCGACGCCGCCCGGGTTCGGGGAGATCCAGCCCGCGACGTCCCGCACGCCCGGGTGCACATCGCCGACGATCTTGCCGTTCTCGTCGCGGCTCACGCCGACGTCCAGCACCGCCGCGCCCGGCTTCACGTCCTCGGGCTTGATGAGGTGCGGGACACCGGCCGCCGCCACCACGATGTCGGCCTGCCGGAGCAGCGCGGGCAGGTCGCGGGTGCCGGTGTGGCACTGGGTCACGGTGGCGTTCTCGCTGCGCCGGGTCAGCAGCAGCGGGATGGAGCGGCCGACGGTGATGCCGCGGCCCACGACGACCACGTGCGCGCCGTTGATCTCGACCTCGTGGCGGCGGAGGAGCTGGATGATGCCCTGCGGGGTGCACGGCAGCGGGCCCGGCTCGCCCAGGACGAGGCGGCCGAGGCTGGTGGGGTGCAGCCCGTCGGCGTCCTTGTCGGGGTCCATCAGGCCCAGCACGCGGTTGGTGTCGATGCCCTTGGGGAGGGGGAGCTGGACGATGTAGCCGGTGCAGTCCGGGTTCTCGTTCAGCTCGCGGACGACCGCCTCGATCTCCTCCTGCGTGGCCGTCGCGGGCAGCTCGCGCTGGATCGAGTTGACGCCGATCTGCTGACTGTCGCGGTGCTTGCCCGCGACGTACTTCTGACTGCCGACGTCATCGCCGACGAGCAGGGTGCCGAGGCCGGGCGTGACGCCCTTGGCCTTCAGCGCCTCGACGCGCGCGGTGAGATCGGTCTTGATCGCTGCTGCCGTGGCCTTGCCATCGAGAATCTGGGCGGTCATGGTGCCATCCTCGCGGATGGGGGGCATGGTCTCCAATCCGCCCGGCCCCTGGGACGCCACGTCACGGCGCACCACCCCGTCTCGCCTACGTACCGTTGTGCGCGAACACGCAGAGTGAGTACCCTGGCCCGGTGTACAGCGTCATCGTGGTGCCCGACGGCTGCCGGGGTCCGGACGAGCAGTTCCGGCTGGAGCCGGGCGAGACCCTGCGGTTCGGCCGCACGGACTGCCACTCGGGCTGCTGCGGTGTCCGGCTGCTCCTCCCCCACCCCCACGTCTCCCGCTCGGCGGGCGAGCTGACCGCCACGGGCGCCTTCTGGACGCTCAGCAACTTCAGCCGCGAGCGCACGTACACCGTCGTGAACCCCGAGAGCGCCGACGAGCGCATCACCGTCGCCCCAGGGCGTGCCGACGCGCCCGTCCCCTTCGAGTTCGCGCGCGTCATCCTGGCTACGGCTACGGCTACGGGCACGGACGCGGGTGCGGACGGCGAGCCGTGCGGGTTCGACGTCTGGGCGCCCCGGCACGACTATCTGGAGGGCCCCGCCGACGACGACCACGATCCCGGGGAGCCGATGGTCCGGCCGTTCCCGCTCGACCGCACGAAGCGGTATTTCCTGGTGCTGGCCGCGCTCTGCGAGCCCCGGCTGCGCGACGAACGGGACGCGCCGCTGCCGACCGTCGAACAGATCGTGGAGCGGGTGCGCCCGCACTGGCCCGAAGTCAACCATTCCGCCGTGCACTGGAACCTCGACTATCTGACGGTCAAGCTCCGCCTCAAGCCCCCGCAGGAGCACGGGCACGGGGTCGAAGCGCTGGTCTTGACGGCCCTGCGCCTCGACCTCGTGCGTGAGGAGCAACTCGGCGTCCTGGAGGGGCGGCTGCCCGTCTGACCAGGGCCGCCGGGGGTCGCCGAAAGGGGCCGTCGAGAGACCGCCGAGAGGCCGCCGAGAGCCCGTCGCGGGAGCGAAGTACCGGTGCGGAAGGGGCCCGAGAGCCCGGTCCGGGCAACGGCGCATTGCGGATTCGCCACATTTACGGATCTTGGCTGGACAGCATCAGCCCTCAACCACCAACATTGAGCGGCGGCGCCGCGCCCACGTTTTTCGGAGGGCCACGGGCACGGCGCCAGGAGAACGGGGGAAGACATCGTGTACACCGCACACCTCACGCAGCGCACCTGTGGCAACTGCGGGGGCGGACCTGTCATTCCCCGGAGCCCATCGGCCCCATCCGTCCCCTGACAATCCGCTCGGAGGAATCCGCTCGTGAGCTACCCACCGCCGCCCGGCCAGGGCCAGAACCCCTACGGCCAGCAGCCTCAGCAGCCCGGCCAGCAGCCCCAGCAGCCGTACGGCTACCCGCAGCAGGGCCAGCCCCCGGCCGGCGGCCAGCCCGCCTACGGGTACCCGCAGCAGGGCCAGGCGCCCTACGGGCAGCAGCAGCCCGGCCAGCCCGCATACGGCTACCCGCAGCAGCCTCCGCCTCCGGGTGGCACGGTCCAGGCCAACAACGGCTACATAAACATCAACTACCTGGGCACCGTGCAGCTCGCCACCATGGGCCAGCGCTTCCTCGCGCGGCTCATCGACGGTCTGATCATCGGCGTCGTCATGTCGATCGTCATGTTCGCGGGTCTCGCGGGCACGCTCGGCATCGCCTCCGACATGGAGGACTGCGGCTCCTACATGGACCCGGGCTACCAGGCGTGCATCGACGAGCAGTCGCAGGCCGCGACGGGCGCCTTCGGCGCCTTCTTCGCGATCATGATGTCCCTGGCCGTCTTCATGCTGCTCTACGAGTGGCTGATGATCTCCTTCAAGGGCGCGACCTTCGGCAAGATGGCCATGGGCCTGCGCGTCGTGAAGGAGTCGACGGGTCAGGTTCCGGGCGTCGGCGGCGGCTTCATCCGCTACATCATCCCGATGGTCGGCGCCTTCGTCTGCTACATCGGCATGCTGCTGGTGTACCTGTCGCCCTTCTTCGACAACACCGGCAAGATCCAGGGCTGGCACGACCGTGCCGCCGGTGTGGTCGTCATCAAGAAGTGACCCACGCCTGAGCCGACCGAGCCACCTGAGCGCCGCTGGGCGGCTCATGGCTCAGCACGACGAAGACCGCGCCCCGTCCTCTCTCGGGGCGCGGTCTTCGTCTGTGCGGACGCGGTTCCGGTCGCGGCTGCGCGTAGGACCGTCAGTGGAAGAAGTGCCGGGTCCCCGTCAGGTACATCGTGACGCCCGCCGCCTTCGCGGCCTCGATCACGGCCTCGTCGCGGACCGAACCGCCCGGCTGGACCACGGCCTTGACCCCGGCCTCCGTCAGGACCTCGAGGCCGTCGGGGAAGGGGAAGAACGCGTCCGAGGCGGCGTACGCACCGGCGGCGCGCTCCTCGCCCGCGCGCTGCACGGCCAGCTTCGCGGAGTCCACGCGGTTGACCTGGCCCATGCCGACGCCGACCGTCGCGCCGTCCTTGGCCAGCAGGATCGCGTTGGACTTGACGGCCCGGCAGGCGCGCCAGGCGAAGGCCAGCTCGGCCAGCTCGTCGGCGGACAGCGGCTCACCCGTCGCCAGCCGCCAGTTCGCCGGGTCGTCGCCCTCCGCCTGGAGGCGGTCCTTGACCTGGAGCAGCGTGCCGCCCTCGATGGGCCGGAACTCGACCTCAGCGGCGGGCGCTCCGGGGCTGCGCAGCACGCGGATGTTCTTCTTGCGGGAGAGGACCTCGACGGCGCCGTCCTCGTAGTCGGGGGCCACGACGACCTCGGTGAAGATCTCCGCGATCTGCTCGGCCAGCGCCACCGAGACGGGCCTGTTGACGGCGATGACCCCGCCGAAGGCGGACAGCGAGTCGCAGGCGTGCGCCTTGCGGTGCGCCTCCGCCACGTCGGAACCGGTCGCGATGCCGCACGGGTTGGCGTGCTTGATGATCGCGACGCAGGGGTCGGCGTGGTCGTAGGCGGCGCGGCGGGCCGCCTCGGTGTCCACGTAGTTGTTGTAGGACATCTCCTTGCCGTGGAGCTGCTCGGCGCCCGCGAGGCCCGTGCCGCTGCCGTCGGTGTAGAGCGCGGCGGGCTGGTGCGGGTTCTCGCCGTAGCGGAGCACGTTGGCGCGGGTGTAGGTGGCGCCGACGAAGTCGGGCAGCCCGGAGTCGTCGACGGCCGCGTAACCCTGCGCGAACCAGCTCGCGACCATCGTGTCGTAGGCCGCCGTGTGCTGGAACGCCTCGGCCGCGAGCCGCTTGCGCTCGGTGAGCCCGAAGCCGCCGTCGCCGACGGCCTTGAGCACGTCGGCGTAGCGGTCCGGGTTGACGACGACCGCGACGGAGGGGTGGTTCTTGGCCGCGGCGCGCACCATCGAGGGGCCGCCGATGTCGATCTGCTCCACGCACTCGTCGGGAGAGGCGCCGGAGGCGACGGTCTCCTGGAAGGGGTAGAGGTTCACGACGACCAGCTCGAAGGGCTCGACGCCCAGCTCGGTGAGCTGCTCGCGGTGGTCGGCCAGCCGCTGGTCGGCGAGGATGCCCGCGTGCACGCGCGGGTGCAGCGTCTTGACCCGCCCGTCCAGGCACTCGGGGAAGCCGGTCAGGTCCTCGACGGCGGTGACCGGGACCCCGGCCGCCGCGATCTTCTTCGCGGTCGAGCCGGTCGAGACGAGCTGCACGCCCGCCGCGTCCAGCCCCCGGGCCAGGTCTTCCAGTCCGGTCTTGTCGTAGACGCTGACCAGCGCGCGGCGGATCGGCCGCTTCGTTCCCGTGTCCGTAACTTCGGCGCTCATGCCGGAATCCGTACCTTTCGTCCCTCGATGCGATACCCGTCGCGGGCGAGGCGTCCCACGACGTCGACGAGCAGCCGTCGCTCGACTTCCTTGATCCGCTCGTGGAGAGCGGCTCCCTCATCGGTGTGGTCCTCTTCCAGGACCTCGACCACGCCCTGGGCGATGACCGGGCCGGTGTCGACACCGTCGTCGACGAAGTGGACGGTGCACCCGGTCACCTTGACGCCGTAGTCGAGCGCGTCGCGCACGCCGTGGGCGCCGGGGAAACTGGGCAGCAGCGCGGGGTGCGTGTTGATGAGACGCCCCCCGTAACGGGCGAGGAACTCCTTGCCCACGATCTTCATGAAGCCCGCCGAGACGACGAGGTCGGGCTCGTACTCCGCCGTCGCGCGCGCCAGCGCCTCGTCCCACTCGGCGCGCGTGGCGTGGTCGCGCACGCGCCGTACGAAGGTGGGAATCCCGGCCCGCTCGGCGCGCGTCAGCCCCTCGATGCCCGCGCGGTCGGCGCCGACGGCCACGATCTCGGCGCCGTAGCCCTCGGCGCCCCGCTCCGCGATGGCGTCGAGGAGGGCCTGGAGGTTGGTGCCGGACCCGGACACGAGCACGACGAGGCGTGCGGGGCGGTCACGACGGCCGCCGCGAGGACTGAGACCCGGGTTCGGGCCCGGGTTGCTGGGGCTGGGGTGCGCGGCCACGGCGGGGGCTCTCTCTCGCTGGGTTCCCTGACGTCGCGTCGTGTCGTGTCGCGTCGCGCCGCCAGGAGGGAAAGCGGTTTGCGTGGTCGTACGCGGTTTGTGCGGTCGCACAAGAAGGTGGAGCGGAGGATTCCGGGGAACTCTACGAAGCGTCCGACCGTCGGCAACGATACCGGCACTCCACGCGGCCCCCACGGGACGGGGGCGCGCACGAGAGGTAGCGTCGGAGGCGCTATCCGTACGCGCCACGGAACGACAAGGGGAAGACACACACCACATGACCGACCGACCCCGCCGCCGCGCGGCAGCATCCGACACGTCCCGCGAGGACAACCCCTTCGCGCCACCGCCGGAGGGGCAGCCGGACACGCCATGGCAGCCGCGCCGCCCGACGGACTCCGACGGCTCCCCCGGGCCCGGGCCGGTCCACGGGAAGCCGACGGGTTCCGGTCCGGGTCCCGGTTCGGGGTCCTCGTCCGACGGGTCCGGGTCGTCCGGGTCGTCCGGCTCGTCCGGTGACGACGAGCAGTCGACGTGGGGCAGCCAGTGGAGCAGCCGCCAGCCGGGCCGCCAGAGCGGGGGCTTCGGCGGCACGGGCCAGGGCGGCGAGGGCAACGGTAACGGTGAGGGCGGCGGCGACGGGCGCGGCCCCGGCGGCAGCGGCCCGCGCGGCGGCATGCGCTGGGACCCGACCGACCCCCTGCAACGCCACGCCCGCTACTCCCTGCACGCGGGCATCTGGGGCCTCTTCTTCGCCCTGTTCAGCCTGCCGCAGGTGGCGCTGCTGCTGGGGGCACTCTCGCTGTACTGGGGCATCCACTCCCTGCGGGGCCGGTCCCGCTCGGCCGCGGGCAAGGAGCGCGGCGCCGACGGGCCCCGGGCATCCGGCTCCGGGGCGCGGGCGACAGCGGAGGACATCGCGGGCAGCGCCCGCACGTCCTCGGGTCCCGAAGCGCAGCGGACGCCCTCGCCCGTGCAGGTCACGGTGACCCCGGCGCAGGCGGCGAAGGCGCAGACCACGGCGGCGGTCGGCGGCCTGGTCACCGCGGTGCTCGCGCTGGCGGTCGTCGCGGCGACGTTCACCTTCCAGACCGTGTACCGCGACTACTACACCTGCACGACGGACGCCCTCACCCAGTCCTCCCGCGAAGACTGCAAGCGCCTCCTCCCCGAACAGCTCCGCCCCCTCCTGGAACCCCGAACCTAGGGTCCAGGGCCCTTCGCCCGGACCGTCGTACGGGCCGGAGGACGATACCGGCGACGCGGGGTCAGACGGGCCGGCCTCGGACCGCGGCGACCGCCTCGTCGAAGGCGTCCTCCACCTCGACGGCGCCGCCGCTGCCGACCCATGCCTCGAGGGCGACATCCGAGCAGGCCACGGCGCAGGCGACCAGCGCGTGCGCCCGCAGCCGGTTCCTCGGGTCGTCGGCGTCCCCGAGCCGTGCGGCGATGTCCGGCACCAGCAGTTCCGTCCACTGCTGCTGCTTCTCTCCCCGGCGCGCCCGCAGCGCCGGGGACGCGTGGAGCATGCTGGTGATCTTGAGAAAGTCCTCCGAGTCGTACGGCAGCGACCTGAGAAGTGTTACCAGTGCCGCCCTGAGCGCCTGCCACGGGGACTCATGGGCCGGCCGCTCCTCCAGCGCGGCCCGCAGCACCTGTCCGTGCGCGGCGTGATCGCCGAGCACGATGTCCTCCTTCGTGCCGAAGTAGCGGAACAGCGAGCGCCGCGACATGCCGACCTCGGTGGCGATCTGATCCATGCTCGTGGCCTCGAAGCCGCGCTCCAGGAACAGCCGCATCGCGGCGGCGACGATCTCGGCCTGTACCGCCCGCCGGGTGCGCTCGCGCAGCCCCGCCGAGCGCCCCTGCTGATCTTCCATGAACGTCAGCCTACTGTTCCTTGCACTCAGTACCTAGTTGGCACCCTGTGACAAGTGTGACCCAGCATGCCATGATGCGGGCATCCACTACCGAGGAGCAGCCCATGAACCCCGTCGACTACCGCGGTCAGACCACCCTCGTCACCGGAGCCAGCTCCGGCATCGGCGCGGAGTTCGCCCGCCGGATAGCCGGGCGGGGTTCGGACGTCGTCCTGGTCGCCCGGCGCCGCGAGCGGCTGGAGAAGCTGGCCGCCGAACTCGCCGCGAAGCACGGCGTCCGGGCCGAGGCCGTTCCGCTCGACCTGAGCCTGCCCGGAGCGGGACAGGCTCTCGCCGGGGAAACGGAGCGGCGCGGCCTCACGGTCACGAGCGTCGTCAACAACGCGGGCTTCGGCACCAGCGGTCAGTTCCACGACGAAAATCCGGAGCGCTTGCGGGAGGAGGTCCAGGTCGACGTCGCGAGCCTGGTTGACATCAGCCGGGCGTTCATCGGGCCGCTGCGGGCCTCCGGGAACGGGGTGCTGGTCAATGTGGCGAGCATGGCCGCGTATCTGCCGGTCCCCGGCATGGCCGTCTACGCCGCCACGAAGGCGTTCGTGCTGCACTTCACCGAGGCGCTCTGGTACGAGTCGCGCGGCACCGGGCTGCGTGTCCTCGCGCTGTCCCCTGGGGCGACCGAGACCGAGTTCTTCGACGCCGTCGGCACGGACGTCGCGGGCGGCACCCGCCAGTCCCCCCAGGAAGTGGTGACGGAGGCCCTGCGGGTGCTGGACCGGCGCACGTCGCCGCCGAGTGCCGTGTCCGGGCGCCGTAACCGCGTGATGGCGGGCGCGAGTCGGTTCGTGGGCCGGAAGCGCGGGGTCCTGGTCATGGGAGCCATGACATCCCGCGGATGACCCCCGCCCCACAGGGCGACGGTCCCGGTGCGGGGGTGCGTGCGCTCTGCGGGTGCCCCTTGGGGTTTCGTTGCGCGGGTGCGGGCCGGTGGCTTCGGCGCGGCGTGTGGTTGCGGTGCGATGCGGCTGGCGCCGCGTGATTCTGGGTTTCGGCCGTGGCCGTGTGCGGTGCGTGGGTGCGGGGTGTCCGGTGCCGCGGTGGGGTGTCTCCTCGGCGTGAAGCTTTCGTTGTCGGCTTTCGGCCGGTGACTTTCTCGACCTGCGGGGACACCCCACCGCGTCCCCGTCCCGCCGGTGGCCCGCTGTCCAGCTCCGGGTCGGCTGACGCCCACCCCCCTTCGCGGGGCGCGACTGCGGCTCGGTGGCACGGGTCGTGCCCACCCTCCCCCAGCTACCGCTGGGCGGTGCCCCCTCGCCAGCGGGACGCCTGCCCACAACAATGGCGAGCCGCCGCCGTCGGCTTCCCCTGACAGGGCTGGGCCCGTACCGCCAAGTGCGGGCACACAGCATGGGAACAAGCGGAGGGGGCACCGGCCGGAGGTTGGCCACCGGGTGGGAGGGGACGTGGTGGGGTGTCCCCGCAAGTGGTGGCGACGAGTGCCGGAGGAAACCCGACAACGAGACCCGCACTTGTC